>JBLHKB010000451.1:0-5861 GCA_047619315.1 Polyangiales bacterium | reverse complement strand
CTCGCTCCGCGCGTCAACCGCATCGAAGCGCCGGCAGACCGAGCGTGGGCCGAAGACTTGCGCGCCGTGGTGTTGACGGACCTGGATCTGCGTCGTCAGAGCGGCGAGCTCACAACAACGGAAGACCTCATGAGTTGGGCCGGCTTTCACCCCGCCGTCGATCAGCTTCTTTACGCGCCGCAGGTTGCCTTCACCGATGCGCTCTTTGGCGTTGTGGCAGAACCGGACGCTTTTCGTGAGTCACCGGAACGCTCGCGCCATCCTCAGGCGCGCGGCCGTCGAATCCTTGAACACGCCCGCGACCGGCTCAGCGAAGAACGCCTTCGGGAATGGACGCACGATCTCCTACGCCTGCGCCGGTCCGCGCGTGCGTCTCTTGAAGCCGACGAACAAGGGGATCTCGGACAGTGGCTGCAAGCACCGAACCTGCCAGTGAACTATCGCTTGGGCGAGATCCACACCACGCGAGAAGGCGAGGAGTACGTCCACCGTATCGAGATATTTCGCGATGGAGCGACGCGACGGGAACCCGTGACGATTCGCGTGGAACAACGCCGAGGCGACCCAGTGAACGCCACGTGGGACGAGGAAGGAGCACGCGGCGAAGTCATCATCCGAACGAGCTCACGACGAGGACGCGTCGAGATCGACCCACGTCGTCGACTTCCCCAAGATGCAACTCTCGCTGGGGGGCACCCTCTGCGCGATGACACCGACCGGCTGCGTTGGAGACCTCCGATCTTGCAGCAGTTCAACATCGAAGTCAGCACTCAAGGTGTGGTCACGGGTCTGCTCGACTTCGCGCTACGCCGACAGTTTGATTTGGAAAACAGCTTTGGCTTACGACTGACGACGGGACCTCGCGCCGTCGGAGGTCAGCTGCGCTACACACGTGGCGTTGGCCGAAAACGCGACACCAACTCCCGCGTCGGCCGCCTCGCAGCGGGGCTTCTCTTCGACCGACTTCGCGATGGCTTTATCGAGGGTGAGGAAGGCGGCTGGCGAACCGGGCTGATGCTGAGCGGCGTTTACAGCAACCAGCGCTTCTTCCTCGACCCGCGGTCCGGTGGACTTGCCATTGGCGCGCTCCGCGCCGCGTTCGTACAGCGGGATGATGGCACCACCTCTTATACGCTGACGCCAAGCTTTCGCGGCAACATCACCGTTCCAGTCGGACTCCGTAGTGCGCTCGTCTTCGCGGCCGGGGTCAGCTACGCGTTTGGACAGCCCATCGCCAGTGAGCTGCCAGGTCTCGGGAGCCGCTTTCACCTTCGCGGATATGCGCCGGGGTCCCTGGCCGGGCGAGGCAACGCTTTCGCCGTCGCGGAGCTTCGGTTCACACCGACCGCGCTTTCAGACCTTCAGGTGAACGTCGTCCACGCCGCCTGGATCCGAGAGATCCAGTTTGCGTTTTTTGCCGGGGCAGGTGTGGTGGCATCGCCGAGGTCGCTTCCCTACGGCGCGGAGGTAGGTATGGGCATTCGTCTTCACATTGACTACGCCGGCATATTGCCTGCTGTTTTTGTGGCAGACTTGGCCGTTCCACTCGTTCGCGAGGCAGGGGGCACCGGACCTCCCCTGACCGTATTCATTGCGTTCCAGCAGTTCTATTGAGCACGATCGATCCCGAGACCCCCCAAGGCAGTGTAGAGTGGTGTCTTGGACCGTTTTCTTTCTCTATGCGCCTCAGGGCTCCTTCTCTTCTCATTCTCCTGCGCCCAGGGGACGGTCAGCGGGTCCGATGCTGCGCCAGCGAATGACGGTATTCCATCCGACGACTCGGAAACTTCGGACGCAGGTCCGCTCTGCGGAAACGCGATCTTTGATGAAGCGGAGGAGTGCGATGGCCCCATCCCGGACGGCTTGACCTGCGTCAGCCTCGGCTACGTGAGCGGAGAGCTCCAGTGCGGTTCGGACTGCGTTTTGGACAAGAGCGGTTGCGTCGAAGACACATGCGGCAACGGCGTTATCGACGCCGGCGAGATGTGTGAAAGTGACCAACTCAGGGACCAAACCTGTGCGGCGCTTGGTTTCGCCGGAGGCGGTACACTTGGATGTGCTGCGGACTGCACCTACGAAACCGTGGATTGCTCGTCGTGCGGTGATGGTGTCGTCGACTCCGGCGAAGAATGCGACGGGTCGACCCTCTCCGGTCAGACTTGTGCATCGCGTGGCTACAGCGGCGGGACGCTCAGCTGCAACCTGTGCGGCTTCGACGAAAGCGGATGCGCCAATGAAAGTTGCGGAAACGGATCACGCGAAGCAGAGGAAAGCTGCGACGGAAGTGACCTCGCTGGCCAAACATGCATGAACCTCGGCTTCGCAGCGGGAACCCTGAGTTGCAGCGTAGACTGTGGGTTTGATTCGAGTGGTTGCTCGAACTGCGGTAACGGGAGCATCGATCCGAGTGAAGACTGCGACGGATCCGACCTCGGCGGACAGACCTGCGGGACCCAGGGCTTCACCATTGGGACTCTACGCTGCACACCCGGCTGCGGGTTCGATACGAGCGCCTGCGAGGCGACGGCCTGCGGGAATGGGCTCATCGAATCCGGAGAGACCTGCGACGACGACGGAACCACTGCCGGCGATGGTTGTAGCGAAACCTGCGCGACGGAATCGGGTTGGACCTGCGCAGGCGTACCCAGCAGCTGTAGCCCCACCTGTGGAGACGGCACAATCCTCGGCTCGGAGGTGTGTGATGGGTTGAACCTAGGAGGCGCCACATGTGGCAGCAGAGGATTCAGCGGCGGCACGCTGCGGTGCACTAGCTGCGCCTTCAACGAAGCCGCGTGCACGAACGTATCGTGCGGCAATGGCGCCATCGAATCTGGAGAAGAGTGCGATGACGGGAATTCCGTGCGCTTCGATGGCTGTGACACGGCCTGTCAGGTCGAAGCCACATACGAACTACCGCTGCGTTTGCGAAACGGAGACGGTAGCAACCACGGGATGCTCGAGGTGCTTCAAGAGGGTGCGTGGCGCGACGTTTGCGACGACGTACCCACAATCGCTGCACAGCAAGCGATGGCGGATGTCGTTTGTGGCCAGCTCGGCTTCACCGGAGGGTCTCATGTGTTCATCTCTCGCTTCGGCGGAGGAACCAACACGCCGGTCATGGATGACGTCACTTGCACCGGCAGCGAAACATCCCTTGCCCAGTGCCCTTTCCGTGGCTGGAACCAGGAGAACTGCTCAGCGACGGAGGCCGTGGGCTTCCGCTGCGATCCAGGACAAGGCGACATTCGCCTCGTCGACGGCCCGAGCGGCATGGAAGGTCGACTTCAGTTCTTCAACGCCGGCGCGTGGGGCGAGGTCTGCGATGACTACTTCGATGGTTTCTACGCGGCCTACAACGGATACGGCCCCGTCACAGTTTGCCAGCAGCTCGGGTATCAAGACGGCATATTCTTGACGAGCTACGATTCCCCCACAGCCGTCTTCGTTCTCGACGACGTAAACTGCGTCGGCAGCGAACGTCGCCTCGGCGACTGCCCACACCCACCTTATGGCAGTGAAAACTGTGGCACGACCGAGGGCGCTGGTTTCCGCTGCGTCGTCCCCACCGACAGCGACCTGAGGCTTGTGGAAGGCAGCGCACGAAACCGCGGCCGCGTGGAGGTCTTGCACTCGAACGTTTGGGGAACCGTGTGTGACGACTTCCTGACGTCGACGGGCGCGCGTCAGACGAACTTCGTCAACGTGAGCTGTGGTGACCTTGGTTTCGACCGCGCAGGGTCGGCACTCATCTTCAGCGCCGTGGCCGATGGAGCTGAGCCGATCTGGCTTGATGATGTTGATTGCGCTGGCGGAGAGACTCAGCTCGCGAGCTGTCCAAACCGTGGATGGAACATCGAGAACTGCTCAAACTCCGAAGACATCGGTCTGGCCTGCACGCCCTAGGCGCTGGAGTCGTTGAAAATCGTTGGGAGAAGGCCCTAGGCCTGCCCAACGGCAGGCCCGATTCGATCTCCATCCAGAAGTCCGCGGCGTTTTGCAGCGACGAGCACTCGCAATCCCTCGCGGTAACCGCGTAGGAGTAGCTTTCGTGCATTGCGCCGACTCGTGAACGAGAACGCTCCGAGGTCGGGGGAGACGTTGAGAATCGTCACCCGCGGATAGCGTTCGGCGAGAAGCTCGATTCCTCGAGCCTCCTTCTCGCTGAGGAGAATGTTTAGCGCTTGGCGTGCGATTGCCATAGGTCCCTCGCTGGCGATGGACGGTCCGCCATCGAAGTGCGGTCGATAGACGTTCGACACCACGACAATATCCGCTCCCGCATCCACCGCGAGGTCGATGCTAAGCGTTCGAACAAGTTCGCCATCCAGGTAGTAGCGGTCGTCGATCCGATAAGGACGAAAGAGAAGTGGCACACAGCACGACGCCGCCACCGCCTGGCTGATCGGAACATCCTCGCGATGGCCGCGCCCGAACACAGTGCGCCCTTTTCCATCGATGTCCGTCGCGGTGACGAGAAGGGTCGTGTCCAGCTGGCGAAAGTCATTCATCGGCAGCTCGTTCTCGAGGTGGCGCTCGAAGCGATCAATGGAGAGGAGACCGCTCGTCAGTCGCCCCGGACTACGCAATTCTTCGCCGCGTGGAAGCCCAAGAAATGCCCGCCCTTTGATGCCTCGGCTCGTGGAGCGACGCCAGCGTGGACGGAGCCAGTCCATCATCTCTTCGCTGCCGACCCCTTGGGCAAAGAACGCAGCGGCGAGGGCTCCAGAAGAGGTGCCCACGTGAATGTCGGGGCGAATTCCAATTTCTTCGAGGGCCTTTAAGACACCGAGATGGGCGATACCTTTGGTGGCTCCGCCTGAGCCTACAAACGCTAACTTTGGTCGAACCACTGGACTGCTCCACAATCCCCCCCCGCCGCGAAGAGTCGCCGGGGGCGTCCTGCGCGTCAAGTCTCAGTCCTGGCGTCCCCGCAGCGCGAGGATTCTCAGGTCGCGAACTTTGGTTCGCGCTTCGCGAGCGAGGCTGCTCCGAGGCCATCGGCGAATCAATGTACGCACCGCTTCGAGGGCCGTGTCCACGTCATCGAGTTCCTCTGCGCACAGTGCCAGCAGCCACGTGGCATCGTCCTGAAGTTCGCGGTCGATGTTCTGCTCGACCACCTGTCGGGCGTACACCATCGCTTCGCTCTGACGACCCAGACGGCGGAGCGCGCGCGCAAGCTGGTAGATGACCGACGGAATGTGAGCGGCTTCGTCGCGCAGGCGAATCGATTCCTGAAACTTCTCCGCCGCCTCGGCGTAGCGCTCTGTGCGCATCAGTTCCAAGCCGCCTTGGTACGCTGTCACCGATAAGTCTAAGCGGAACCTGTCGTAGGTGTCGCGAAAGAAAGCTGACTCGGCGGGGCTCAAGTTTTCGCGGGTGAGTTCTTCGTATCCAGCCACGACCTGGTCGCGCCGCTGTTCGCGAATGAGGCCATAGAAACGCTGTGCTTTGGATTCCGCGCGGGCGCGCTCTTCGGCGCGGCGAGTCTCTTCGGCCAGGTCGCTCTCAAGTTCATCCACTTGTCGCGCGAGGGTGCTCTTCTCACTCTCCACCTCACGAATTCGCGAGTCCGACGCGAGCTTAAGCCCCGCAAAAGAGATAATGGCCACGACGACGAGAAACACGCCGCCATTCCAGTTAAAGCGCCGCTCGTAGCCGGCTTGGCGTTTGGCGATGGACTTTACGTCCGCTCCCAGGGAGTTGACGAGGTTGTTCGTCTTAATCACCAGTCCACGGGACTCGATGATCTCTCGCTTGATCTCCAGGATCTCCTCGTCGCGATCGCGCATACTGCTCGGGAACTACCGCGGACCGGGGTGACGGGCAAGGAGCGCATTCGATCACCCAAAACGGAGTGT
>JBLHKB010000450.1:0-5879 GCA_047619315.1 Polyangiales bacterium | reverse complement strand
GACGTCAGCACGCTTTCGAAGCCAGCGCTGCATCGAGCGAACGACCGCAGCGTCGTCATCGATGACAAGGAGCCGTGGTCGGGACGACGCGGCGGTCGATGATGGAGCCACCGGGATCGAGTCCGCGGTCTCAGCGGGCAGGGAGAGGCGAAAAATCGTTCCTTCCGAGGAGCTAGAGACGAGCTCAAGAGTGCCACCGTGAGCCTCGATAAGGGACCGAGAGATGTAGAGACCCAGCCCGGTGCCTTGGTCTCCCTTCGAGGTGTAGAAGGCTTCGAAGAGCCTCTCCTTTGCACCCGAGGGGATCCCCGCACCATTGTCGCTCACATCGACGACCATCTGGCGTTCATCAAGTCGCGCGTGAACTCGGACATGTCCCCCAGGTCCGGCTGCATCGAGAGCGTTGTTGATAAGGTTGAGGACGACCTGCTCAAACCGGCCACGGTCCACCGCGACCCGAAGGCGGTCGTCTCCTCCCACCTCGACGGTGCCAGCCGGCCTTCTGGCCTGGGCCATGCGGGCCATGTCCTCCAGAAGCGGTTTGACGAAAACGGTCTCGCGGCTTGAAGCGTTGCCCCCGGAGGAGACCGCGGAGAGGTCGCGCACAATGTGAATGATGCGCTGCACGCCTTGGTGTGCATCCGTGATCATCTCCTGCACATCCGGGCTAAGTGTCTCGTCGATGACCGCGAGTAGGTTGGCGTTGACGAACGCGAGGGGGGTGTTCATCTCGTGAGCCACGGACGCCGACAGACGGCCGAGCATCGCGAGCTTTTCGCCAACACGTGCCTGCCGCTCGAGGTTCGCCGTACGTAAATTGCTCAGCGCGGTACGAGTGAGGAGTTCGGCGACTCGAACGTCGGCTTCGGAAACGTCACAGGTCGCAACGACCAAGCCAAAGTCCCGCTCACCGTCATGAAGAGGTATCGAGTGTTCGCGTTTCGAGCGGAGGACCACCCCCGAGTCATCGTCCGTGAGCTTGGTGTCGAGGTGTTCAGGCGGCGAGACAATCCGCCATGGCACTGCAAGTGAGCGAAGTTCCGTAGCCAGGCCGGAGAGATATGCATCGGGGTCTTCCGCCGACGAGCGGCTGAGCACGAGGGAACGCGAAAGCGCCCTCGCGTCTTGGTGGAGCCTGCTGCTTAGATCCTCGATGGCGCCCCCAAGATCACCGACCTCGTCATTCGGTAGCTTCGGGAAGGTAATCGGTAGCGTGTTGCTCTCTCGAACCACTCGAACGAGGGACCGAATGGGTGACGTCACTCCGCGGGAGAAGCCCCAAGCCATCAAAAAGAGCGGCACGATGACAAGCGCAGAAGCCATCATGACGCGCCGGGAGGTGACGAAGGCCGCGGCACGTGCCGGCCCAAGGGGCAGCCGCGTCTCCAAGCGAAGTCCCGCTTCGATGGGGGCGACGAGGCGAATCGAGTGGTCCGTTCGTTGAGCTTGAATGACTTCGGTCTCGCTGTCCTCGATGACGAGCGCCGCCGTCCATCCAGGTGTAAAGGTCATTAGGTCATCCAGTGGCACGATGCCAACGACCCGAACGCCACCCGCTTGCACGTGGAGAATCGCTCGCGTCCCGGAAAGAACGAGGGTTCCATCCGCTGCGCTTGCCGCGGTGCGTAGAACGTCGATGGCTTCATCGCTGCTCGACGCTTCGAACACTTCCTCGCCCTCACGCGAGGCCAAGACCGCAAGCACCGTCCCTTCGACGGTCCTCGGAACTTCCAATAGGCGCCCGCCATCGATGGCAAACGCGGAGGCCCGCAGCTGTGCGCGAGCCAGCATTAGTCGTTGTCGTATGGCGTCGCGACGATGCGCCGTCTCCATCATGGCATGGTCGACGAGACCGGCTTCCTTGTCGTCTTGCACCACGGCCAGCACCGCGAGGGTGCTCACCGAAAGAGTGACGATCCCTGCAAGGAGCACGACGGCAAAGACACGCGCAAAGAGATTGATTCGTCGCGAGCTCTTCATCGTTGCCGCAACACACTGCGCGTGGTGGTGCGGGAGTTGCCAAGGGAGTCGCGAGCGACGACGACGATGTTGGTGAGACCACGACGAACCGGAGTGGACGAGCGGAACGAACCATCAGGACGAACGTGGACCGCGTCACCGTTGATCGTAAGAACGGCTCCCGCTTCGGTCCGTCCCGACACGACGGCGGCTCCTTGGACCACCTGACCAGCGCTTGGCGACAGCAGCGTGATGCGTGGTGGCGTGCGGTCGAGGACGACGCGGAAGTGCGCACGAGGACTCTCATGACCATGGCCATCCGGAGTGAGGGCTCGGACCGACCAAACGTACTCGCCGCTAGCGAGCGCGAAGCGTACGTGGGTCGCTCCCACCTCCTGACGTTCGGTGGTCTCATTCGGTCCGCGCACGATTACCTCGTACCGTTCAACGGAGGCGACGGGTGCCCATCGCATTTGCACGCTCCCGCGCGTCAGTATCTCTGCAGCGGTGCCCGGCTGGAGCAACTCCGCAGGTGCGGGCAAGTCCGCTCCTTCGTCGACGATCACGCCATCCATACTGATCTGAACGAACTGCGCTTCGTCGATGGAGCGCTCTGGACTCACGCCTACGGCAAGACGGCCGCTCCCACTGAGCATGGCGATTTCGGCGATCTCATCGTGGATTTCGATGCGGGCTTCGACGTAGCCGGCGTCGCCGGTCTCCGAACGAAGCAGTACAAGCTCACCCGGTGGCAGCGCCACCTCGAGGCGTTCCACTCCGCCGTCGCCGTCAATGCGGGCTCGCAGCTGCCCTGAGAGATGGCGCAGACGGCCAACATGCGGCACCTGGGCTGGTATCCGCAGTGTCGTGCGGGGCTCCATGACCGTCGATACTCGAGCGGACGCAAACGAAATCGTTGCCCGGGCGAGGGCCATGGTCTGAACGGACTCGCCGGCGAGGAGACCTTGTCCTAGAGTTCCAGGTCCCCAGTGCGCTGTGGACGCGACCTGAACGCGCACGTCGCCCATGAGCGCTGAGATGGAAGCCGATGGCGCGTTGGTAGGCTCCACTTGGATCAGCTCGCTCGCGCCGGTTTCTTGCGAGAGCACCACGCCCTCGTCCACCGAATCGCAACCGGGAACCGCAAAACTGGCCGCGGCGACGACACGCCACAACGCTGCTCTAGAAACGCATCGCACAGAACACCTCCATAAATCCCGCTAGCCATGGGCGTTCCCAAGCTCGATGCCCAAGATCGACGCCGAAGGACGCGCCTACATCCGCGCCGAATTCAACACCATCGAGGCGGAGTCGGGGGCCGGCGGAAACTCGCGCCAGAATATACGCCGACCGGCCCGAAGCGTCGCCGTCAGAGATACGTGCGCTAGCGCGTCCGTACCCACCGCCAAGCGCCGCCCGAAGCCCGGCACCCGCTCGGTCTCCCAAAGATGCCTCCGCCAGAGCGAAGACGCCGAGGTCGTGTCGGATGCCGCTCAGTGCGCCAATCGTGTTGTTCAGAGCCGATGCCTGTAGCCTGACGCCGGTGTACTGCGCGCCCACCCCCATTCGAAGCCACGAGGTGGTCTGGTGCCAAAGTCGCAGCGCCGCTCCAAAGCCAGCACGGCTCCATAGATCAAAGCTCCCGCGGAGCGCTAGTTCCGCCAGGAAGCGCGGCGCCGGACGGGCAGGCACCACGACGGGCTCGGGTGCGCGAATCACGATGCTGTGCGTGGCAAGGGGAACCACTCGGCCGTCGACGAGGGCACCCATAGCGACGGTTTGAGTGGCTGGACCTGCCACGGCGGGACAGACAAACGGGGCAGCCGTGTAGGCCCCCAAACCGCACCGAACCCGCATCCGACTCGCATCAAGGGGCGAACCGTCTGCACCGTAGGCGCTCACGCGAACCCCGAACGACTCGCCGTCGGCGATTGCGCCGGGAACTTCGAGCCTCCCTTCAACAGGCCAGTGGGCCGTGACTTCGAGAAGTGCGTTGGCGAGGACCTGTTCGCCGATGCCCACTGATAGATCGACGGAGTTCACCGAAACCGGAGCTGAGAGCGCGACGGCCGCGGTGCCGTCGTCGAGCCAACGGAGACTCGTCAGTACACCGCGCGCCGACTCGATGTTGAGCGGGAGGGTGCTGCTCAATCTTCCGCGGGCATCGACGGCCACGACGAAGGCGGCCTCGCGCGGAGGGCCCCCCGCTTCGATGGCCAGGTCCGCCGCGAGGACCAGAACCTGTGGTTCGCCTGGAGGGGAGCTTGGGGCGACCCCAGCGACGCCGACCATCGCGCCGCTGCGGACGACGACCCCGAGGACACCATCCTCCGAAACCACGGCGCTCAAACGACCGCCGCCTTCACTCTCCAGGGCGACCTCTCCACTCGTGGTTCGTACTATCCCCGACACGTCTTCCCGGCCGTCGAAACCAAGCACGGCAACCAGCAGTCGCGAGCCTCGCCGTCGCACGCGGATCGCAAGTTGGCCCTGGCCATCGAGAGGGACCGTCACCGCCGACTGCTCGCCGTCGTAGGTTGCCTCGAGGACGACGCGGTCGTGAACGTCCCTAGGCCGTAGATGGAGCCACCGGACGCAGGGGCCGGCTTGTTGCTCTACGATGACCTCGGCCGCGCTCGAACTCCATTCGACCGGCGCGTCGCCCGGGACGCATTGACCCGCCCGATCCTCAAGCACCGCCATGACACGTCTGCCTTGATCTGTGCCGGCGGGTCCATACACGTAGAGCTGTTGGGCCGCCGAGAGACACGGCCAGAGGCAGAGCGCCGCGCTCAGAAGACCGAGGCACGCGGCCCCTGGGAAGAGTGAACCATGCCTTCTGGACAAAACTAGACCGCCTTGGAGGCGCGTGTGGGCAGACGCCGAAGCAGATCGATGAGCTCTTGAGGGCTGGCGGACTTATGCAAAAAGCCGTCGGCTCCGCCGCAAATCGCCAACGTGCGCAGCTCGTGCTCTTCCACGCCGCTGTAGAACACAACCTTGGTCTCAGCGAGAAAAGGGTCGGCGCGGAGCAGTTCGAGAACTTCGATCCCGCGAAGACCTGGCATATTCATGTCGATCACCAAGATGTCGGGACGCTTTGATGCCACAAGGTTGAGCAAGCCGAACGCGCGATTGCTTACGTCCACCTCAAACCCCGCTCGGCTCAGGCTCCGACGTGTGATCTTCGTCATCAGCGGATCATCATCGACAAGGAGAATATGTATCACCTTGGGAACGAACGGACGAAGTGTGGGGCGCTTGAGAGATCATCGCTGAACACGCCGACGAGACCCACCCGATCACGATGCCGAAAGTGGCCTAAGCAGTGGGCTTGGCGTGCGTTTCGAGTGAGAGCGCCGTTTTTGAGCTCATTCTTCTTCTTTCCTTGGAGGTTGTGCCTTCGATCGGTTCGTGCCTGGTTCCGGGGCGCGCCGTCGAAATCGAAGCACATGGCGGTGTGAAGTTCGTGGAGGAGGAGTTCGACGCGTACTTGCGATGCAAGAGTTGGCGAAGGGCGAAACCTCGGACAACGAAACGTCCGGCGACGCGCAGCTGCTCTTGTACGAGCCCACGTCTTCACTTCAGCCACCGAAGCGCTAGGCCGAGCTCGATGGCAACTTGTTAGATCGTCGCCCATGTGCGATTTGTGAAGCCTCCACGGACGTTCGCTGAGTCGCAGTAGTCGCCTCGTTGGTATCCCACACTGCCGTATATTCCGCTTCGCCGGATTGCCCTTCGAGGTGTGGTTCGCTCGCCTCTCGTTTATTCGCCTGGTACATGCGCGATACGCTTCGCCGGCTCCCTTGCTTCGCCGGCTCCCCTTGCTTCGCCGGCTCCCTTGCTTCGCCGGCTCCCTTGCTTCGCCGGCTCCCTTGCTTCGCCGGCTCCCTTGCTTCGCCGGCTCCCTTGCTTCGCCG
>JBLHKB010000449.1:0-5897 GCA_047619315.1 Polyangiales bacterium | reverse complement strand
ACGTTAAAATCGATGCGCTCCAAGGTCTGAGCGCGGCAGCCACGATTTGCGACTACGCAAAGCAACATGCCGTGGACTACATCGTCCTGGCGACGCACGGCCGAACTGGACTCAAACACATGCTCCTCGGCAGCGTCGCGGAGAAGGTCGTTCGACACGCGTCGTGCTCAGTCTTCGTGGTTCGGTGAGACCAGGCCCTTTTGGATTGAACCGAGTCGTGCCTTGGCCCGGACTTTGCGTAGTCCCTGGATATGTCCAACCAGATCCAACCGATCCATGAAATCATGAGCCAGGCCCCCGAGACCATCGGCTCCGAGCAGTCCATCGCTAGCGCAGCGGTCCGTATGCGAGAGCTGGGCGTTCGGCACCTGCCAGTTCTGTACGGCGGGAGGCTCGCTGGCGTCATCTCCGACCGCGACATCGCGTTTATTTCCTCGTTTTCACACGTCGACCCCGAACAGACAAAGGTCGAAGAGGCGATGACGCCGGAGCCTTTCATCGTCGGCCCATCCATGCCGGTCGGGCACGTCGCGCGACAGATGGCGGATCGAAAACTGGGCTCGGCGCTCGTGGTCGAGGGAGATAAAGTAGTAGGCATTGTGACCACCACCGATGCCCTCTCACTGCTGGCGGACATGCTCGGCGCGGCGAAGACTGGCTAGCGTCCTCGTCGAAATTGGCGACCGGACATGCTACCATCTCACCATGGTTTTCCAACATGGGTTCTCCAGTAGGAGTCTTGTGTGAGCTCCGTTATCGATGAGCGCACTTTGCTGGCGAACCCTAGCTCAGAGCGCGTTAGGACGGAGTTCGCCGAAGAATCGATGCTCGTCATCGGCCACGGCATAACGATCGGTGAAGAGATCGGTGTAGGCGGGATGGCGGTCGTGCACCTTGGCGAGCAGCAATCGTTGCGACGCGAGGTGGCGGTCAAAACGATCACGGCGCCGCAGCAGCGTGAGCTCCTTCTTCGCGAAGCCTATGTGACGGCGGTGCTTGAGCACCCCAACATCGTTCCGATTTACGATCTTGTTTTTGACCACGACGGCGCGCCGATGTTGGTGCTCAAGCGCATCGAAGGCGAATCCTGGCTCGACGAGGCGAGGCAAGAACACAGGCTGGAGCCCGGCGACGGGCCAGACTTCATCGAATGGAATGTTCGAATCGCCATTCACGTCTCGCGAGCACTCTCCTTTGCCCACACCCGCGGCATCGTTCACCTCGACGTCAAACCCTCAAACGTAATGATCGGCCCCTTCGGCGAGGTGTACTTGCTCGATTGGGGACTCGCCGGCTCCTTCGACCCGAACGAACATTTCTTGCCTTCCGCGCTGGGCCAGCGTGGGGGCACGCCGGGATACATGGCGCCAGAGCAGTGGCAAGTCGTCGTTGACGAACTCAGCCCAAGGACGGATGTCTATCTGCTGGCGGCGAGTCTTTACCACGCGATGTCCGGCGCGACTCCGTGGAGGAAAGTCGGCAAGGAGCGTGAAGCACAAACCGGAGAGAGGGCACTGCCCACTGGGCTGCGACCCATACTCGAGCGCGCCATGGCAATGGATCCTTCCGAACGCACCAAAAGCGCAGAGGCGTTTCGAGAAGAGCTCGAGGGCTATCTTCGAAAGCGAGGCTCCATTCAGCTTGGCGACCACGCAGAGGCGCTAGCCCAGGAATCGATCACGGCGCGCAGTGAAGGCAGACTGGCTTCATCGGAGTATGCATCGGTGGAGGCAGCAGCGACGTTTAGTGCGGCACTGAGGCAGTGGCCCGGCAACCAGCCTGCGATACGAGGGCAACTGCGCTTGGCTCGATGTCGAATTGATGATGCCCTGGGTCGAGACGAGCCAGCCGTCGCGACGCGTATTCTCGCGACGTTGGCGGAGCCTCCAAAGGACCTTCGGGAGTCCGTGGAGAAAGCCGTCGCCCTAGCGGAAGAGCATGCCACGGAGGTCCAAACGCTGCGACGCGATCGAGACCTTTCCGTCGGTATGAACCTGCGCATCGCTGTCATGGTTCTGTGTGGTCCGCTTTGGGTCGGTGGCTGGGTCGTCGGCGCCATCAGCGAGAGCATCGCAGCAGCGTTGACCCTCATCGTAATCGGGACTCTGACGTGGTCGTTAGGTCTCTACGCTTTCGGCCGCGAACTACTCTCAAATCGCGTCAACCTCGTCGTCACCTTTAACATTTTCTGCGCCCTCTGCGCAGTCATTGGCCTGATGATCACGGGCTACGTACACGGCGACTCACTTCTTTCTCTCGCTCCGTCGCTTCTTGTGCTGCATGCCTGCTGCCTCGCGTTGATCACCTTCGTTTTCGATGTGCGGATGTCGGCTATCGTCGTGTTCTGGCTGCTGCTCTTTCCCGTCAGCTTGGTGTGGCCAAGCACCGGACTGTGGCTTGTGGTCATCGGCAACTCGTCCGTCGTTCTAGGCACGTTGTGGGTGAATGTTCGGGTCCGACAGGCCACGAAACCGGCGGAAGACTGACCGCCCAAACTTTACGTAATCAAAGCTCTGCAGAACTCTGGGCTCCTCCAAACTCTACGGCGGCGTGGGTCCGCCCGCGGGCCCGTTCACCGCGAAGCTCACATTCTGGTGCCCGCTCTGAGACGCGGTGTACATCACCTTCTTGATGACGCGAAAGTCGACGCGAACATCTGCCTGAATGACCACCGCCGCAGGAAACGGTTCATGCGGGTGGAGCACAGACCAGTTCTCACGGCTCTGCTCCAGATATTGGTAGAGCCCCTCGATCCGTTCGAGCTCAGTCTCCATGTCGAGGGTCTGTGTGTCCGCCACACGAACACCATCGACGGTGACGACACGTCGATCGATCGCGATCACAGGCGCGACCTCCAGGACTTCCGTGTTCGCAGCGCTCGGCATCGTGATCGCTGCGTTCGGCTGCGCCCCACCCGCCGTGGCGAAGTTCATGATGAGAAACACCACGAGCACGATAAGGAAGTCGATAAAGGGGACGAGCGGCAGCTGCATATCAACGCTCTTTCGACCGCCGCCCGCCACTCTGTCTCGAACAAACTTGAGTGGGATCTTGCGCAGCAGTACTTTCGAAGGAACCTGAATAGCCATGCTTCAACTGACAACGTCCCGCGAAAAAAGTTCCTCCGGCGACGCCTCAAGACACTCGTCGTTGCACACTCGGAAGCGGGCATTCAACTTCGCATTCAAGCGCCACGAGCCTTGCCGCTTACTTGAAGAAGCGCATAATAAATCCGTGCGAATCTTCATTCTTGTTTCGCTCTTCGCACTCAGCGGCTGTGCCACGACGAAACCCTGGGAGCGTGAGCACTTGGCTCGGCCAAGCATGTCACCAGATGGGGATCCTGGGCGTGACTCACTCCGAGAACACTACCTTGGAACCCGTGAAGGAGCCGTCGGCGGCTTTGGCGGAGGCGGTGGAGGATGCGGCTGCAACTGAGAGCCGCTCTTCTGTTTGGGTTTGCGCTCGCGGTACCAAGTGCACTGGCCATCGCCCAGGAGGGTGACTGGACCGTCACCATCGACGCGCTGGGCTACACGGACACCAACGCCACTCAAGTCGTCACGCCCCAAGCAGGCGTCAGTCGCGCCCTGGACGCGGACGGCGGAGCGATCAGCGCTCGATTCACCGTCGACGCCATCTCGTCTGCGTCCGTGGACGTCGTCTCCCACGCCACGCAGGGTTTTGGAGAGGTTCGCTACCAAGCGGATCTCGCGGCGAGCAAACGCTTCGGAGACTATCTTCCGGCACTAACCTACCGGTTTTCACTCGAGCCCGACTACGAGAGTCATGGCGCCGGGCTCTCGCTTCAGAGCCGGCTTGGCACACCCGACTCCGTCCTCGCAGTGGGTTACAACTTTTCCCACGACATCGTGTCGCGTTCAGGGTCGAGCAACGACGCATTCAGCGCGCGGCTTCTCTCGCACCGCGCCGATCTCAGCTATACACAAACGCTCTCCATGCGCTCGCTCATCCGAGGCGCCTACACGATGACCGCACAAAACGGGTACATGGAGAAGCCGTACCGCCACGTGCCGCTATTTCGAACAGGCACTGGAAGCGGTGCTGGCTTCGACAATTTTGACGCTCTGCGTTTGCCCACGAGGCCCCTTGAGAACGTCCCCGACACACGTCTGCGCCACGCCCTGGCGGTGCGCTTTCTGCACTTCATTCCGAGCGCCGACGTCACCCTGAAGATCGACTATCAGTTCTATTTCGATGACTGGTCTCTGACGGCGCACACCGTCGAACCACGCGTCGCTTGGCAGGTCAGTGAGCACGTGGAACTTGGGCTCTGGCTGCGCGCTTATCGTCAGAGTGGGGCATCCTTTTGGCGACGTACCTACGAAGTACCAAACGTAGCGACGGTCCCGCAGTTTCGCAGCGCGGACCGAGATCTCTCGCCCTACACCGCGGGAACCGTCGGCCTCCGCACCGCGTGGCAGAACGAACGCTGGGGCGTCTACGTTGAGGGGAGCGTTGTACAGACCTTCTTTGACGACTTCCTTTACCTGGACTCACTCACCGCGGTCATCGTTCAAACCGGATTGAGGTTTACGCCATGAAACGCTGCTCTCCTCTTCTCAGTGCTCTACTCTTCGCGGGCTGCTTTGGTCAGCCTGGCTCAGCGGCCGAAGACGCCCTCGGCGACGTCGATCACGAACCCACCGGCGACGAGCACCGGCCCGGACAGCCATGCCTTGTTTGCCATGGCGCCGAATACACACCCGGCGGCGACATCTTTGAGGTCGCAGGCACCATCTACGACACCATTGACGCTCAGACTGGCATCGCAGGCGTCGACGTCATCATCGAAGACGCCGACGGCCAAGAGATTCGCCTCCGCTCCAACCGCGCTGGCAACTTCTACCTCGATGAGGGCGACGCTGCGATTCGCTTTCCGCTGCATGTCGCCATCGAACGCGGCGGGGAGCGAATGGAGATGCGTTCGCCCATTCTTCGCGAAGGCTCCTGTGCCCACTGCCACACCAAAGAGGGCCCAAACGAATCATCCGTGGGTCGTGTTTTCCTAAGGGACACCCCGTGAGGCTTGTTTTGCTCACGCTAGCGCTCGCCGGCTGTCAGGGCGGCCCTGGCGAGCAGACGCTCATAGAACTCGACTCCGCCGGCTATATCAACGAGGTTCACGGCTACGTCTCGGTCGGCTGCGCAACGCTCGACTGCCACGGCAACCCGGGCCGCCCCCTTCGTCTCTACAGCGAAATAGGACTGCGCGAATCCACCGTGCGTGATCTGCCGGTGAGCGCAAGCGAGATCGAGGCGAACACGCTGTCCTTCGCCGCCGTGGACAGCGCACCGCCGCTTCAGCACCTCGCCATTCTCAAGCCGCTCGCAGAATCTGCAGGCGGCCTTGATCACGTCGGCGGCGATGTGTGGTCCGACGTGAACGACCCCGGCTACATCTGTGTGCTGGCTTGGCTCGAAGGTCGCGTGAGCGACGAGCAAGCGGCGTGCGCCGAAGCACGCACCAGCGTCATGCTGCCGCCGGAACCATAGCGTGTCCTAGTCAGTCTTCCGCGGGCTCCTCGAAGAGCCCCTTATACGTCAGGCCAGCAAGGACCGCGCCCAAGATAGGCGCGACCCAGAAGAGCCAGAGCTGTGCAAGCGCCCATCCCTGAACGAACAGAGCGGGGCCGGTGCTTCGCGCAGGGTTCACGCTGAGGTTCGTGACGGGAATTCCGATCAGGTGAATCAGCGTTAGACCAAGCCCGATCGCGATGGGTGCAAAACCAGCAGGCGCGCGCTTGTCCGTCGCGCCCATGATGATCATCAAGAACATGAACGTAAGAACCACTTCAGCCGTGAGCGCCGCGACCATTCCATAGCCGCCGGGCGAGTGCTCGCCGAAGCCGTTAGATGCGAAACCATCCGCGAGG
>JBLHKB010000448.1:0-5907 GCA_047619315.1 Polyangiales bacterium | reverse complement strand
CTGGATTCACTTCGCCACCGAAGCGGCTCCCGGGGGCTCGGCGTCGGACCAATCGAGCGCGCTCGTTGGCGTTCGCACCGGGTTGAGTCTTCGCTACTCCATGGGCGTCGTGCGTTTCGCCCTGGAGGGAGGCATCGGTGCGCCGATCGTTGGCGCAGCGGCGCAAGACGGCTCTAGGACGCTGACCGGCGCCTCCGGGTTCCAAACCTACGCAACATTCTCCTTTGCGGTGCGTCTATGAAGACGCTCGGCTGGCTGCTTCTGTTTTTCGGGGGCTGCGTTCAAGAGCTGCCCACCCTCGGGCCTCTTGATGGGTCCGTCGATGCGCCGCTTCACGACGCAGAAAGCCCAGACATTCCGCGTCCCGATGCATCCCTAGCGCGACCCGGACACACGCTCGCCGCCGGCACAGATCACACGTGCATCGTGGTGGAGGAGCAGCTCTTGTGCTTTGGCAGCAACGCTTTCGGCCAGCTCGGCATCGAGGGCGGCGACCTCTTGACGCCAACGCTCGTCGAAGCGGGACGTCGCTGGAGAGAAGTCGCCGCGGGCGAACGGTTTAGCTGTGGCCTCGTCGCCGATGGCGGTGTGCTGTGCTGGGGCGACAACCGAGATGGTCAGCTTGGTGATGGAACGTTCAACACGCGTACGGCCCCGACCGCCATCGCAGGTCTGAGCGCCGACCACCTGCGAACGGGCTACCACGGCGCTTGTCTGGTGACGGACGCCGGAGAGATGCGTTGCTGGGGCCGAAACTCCGAGGGTCAGCTCGGCGTCGATTCGGCGGGTGGCGCTCCACCCCCTGAACCCTCACCGGTGCTCGTGTCGGTTCAAGACTGGACGGGAGTGGACGTCAGCCAAGGTCACGCCTGCGCACTCTCTGGAACAGACCTGTATTGCTGGGGCCGTAACACGCAAGGTCAACTTGGCCTTGGCGCCGGCGCACCGGAGCAGCTGCGGCTGCCGACGTTGGTTCAAGAGGGCAATTTTCAGCGAGTCGTCGTAGGCCCCGTCAACGGTTGCACTCTCGACGAGTCCGGGGCGCTCTATTGCTGGGGGAGCAACGCCGCGGGTCAGCTTGGAACGGGCACTGGAATGGATGCGTTGACACCCACGCTCGTAGACGGCCGCCGCTTTAGCGACATCGACATCGACACGTTTCACGCCTGCGCCATCACGGAAGGCGAACTCTATTGCTGGGGTCGAAATGCCGAGGGCCAACTTGGGCTTGGGGACCTCTCGATTCACACAACACCGACGCGAGTGGGGGCTTTCACCGATTGGGTGGAGGTGGCCGTTGGCCGATTTCATAGCTGCGCGAAGCGAAGCGATGGGTCCGTTTGGTGCGCCGGCGAGAATGAAGATGGGCGCCTCGGCGTCGGCGACACGGGGCGGCGCCGCGACTTCACAGAAGTGGTCTTGCCGGGCCCCGGCTGATCACTCGCAGACGTCCGAGAGTACGGCCAGATGCCGACCGCTCGGAAACGCCGTCTCGTAACGCGTTCGTGCACGCACGCATCCATGGCCGTCGCCGGAAGCAGCGAGTGCTTGTACGTGTCGAGCCATAGCGTCCTGACGAAACGGTGAGCCTCGTCGTGCAGCGCGCTCAAAGGCATGTGCTGCGCCCCGTGGGTCATGGAGCACATCCATCTTGAGGCGACCTAGCTCAAAGGCCGCCAGCGATGCGTTGTTATGGGATGGGTAGTGCCGAAGAAATTCCCCATACGTTCTCGACGCCTCTTGATGACGTCCATCGCGCCTGGCGCCTTGGGCTGCCTCGAAGAGACGCGCTGCGCTTGGGCGCGTCGCCTGAGGGTTCTGTTCTATGTCGGCCGGTTCCACATCCACATCCACATCCACAGCCGAACTCTCCTCCGTGGCTTCCACGGGAATCGGCTCCGTGGCTTCCACGGGAATCGGCTCCGTGGCTTCCACGGGAATCAGCTCCGTGGCTTCCACGGGAATCAGCTCCGCGACGGGGAGTTCTTCATTCTCCTCTGGCTCGCCCCAGATTTCTCCCGCGGAAACAACGGTGGTCACGCCGTCGCGACGAATCTCCACGGCGCCGCGCTCCACCGATACAAGCACGACATCACCGCGCTCGACGCTGAAGCGCGTGCCCACGACGACGACCTCAACGTCACCCGCATGAACCACGAAGTCCCGTTCGGTGTTGCTTTCGACATCAAAAGTAGCTTCGCCTTCGGCCACCTGGACATGCATGTCTGCGCCTCGGTTCGCCTGACGGATCAGGCGGGAATGAGGTGCCGCTTCGACAGAACTTCCGTCTTCCATCTCCACAACAACAGCCTCGTGATTTGCGACGAGCTCTCCTTCACTCCACTCCGTATTCGAAGGTCGAAGGACGAGCCACATGGCGGCCGCGGCAGCGAGTACAACACCGACGCCCACCGGCCAGGCCAACGAGCGCTTTGGCGCCGCATCGAGCCTTCTTTCGATGCGCTCCCAAGTCGCTTCGTTCAGCGGATCATCGGGCTGTGGCTCAGTCCACCTTCGTCGATCGAAATCTCTTTCTCGAATCATGACTGACCCCTCTTCATTGCGGCCTTGAGATGAAAATCACCGTCGCTGATTCGGCGTTTTACGGTGGCGATGGAGCGACCCATGAAGGCGCTGATCTCTTTGATACTCAGCCCCTCGACGCGTCGAAGCACCAGCGCGATCCGTACATCGTCGGGGAGTTCCGCGAGAATGCTGTAGACCGCTTCAAGCTCGGCCCGAACTTCCGCGGGAGCATCTTCCGACACAAGGGATGTGAGGAGTGCGTCGGAATGAGTCCGCGAACGTCGACGCTGACGAATGGCTTTTCGCGCGGTGAACACGACAATGGTCCCGAGCCATCGCGCGAACGCTTGCCCGTCACGCAGCGAGCCAAGGCGCTCAAACGCCGTCACAAACGCGTCTTGAACCACGTCTTCCACGTCGCGCTGCCCGAGAAGACGGTAGGCAAGTCCTCGGACCATTCGGACGTGACGTCGGTAGAGCAGCGCCTGCGCCGCACGCTCGCCTTCCTTTGCACGCGACACGACAACCGCGTCGGAGTCTTCCGCCGCGGCAGCATGCGTAGGTAGCACGAGCGCCATCATCAAAGTGTAGGTGTCCCAGGTCGTTGGAACAGGTCAAAATAACTAGCGAAACCGACTTTATGGCGAATAGGGCATTCGACACGCCGGGATAAACCGGCAGAAAGAAGCGAATAGGAGAGCCTTACACTGAAGATTTAGCGAATCACGGCGGCCCCGACTTTCCGTGAGGAGCGTAGTGAGCGGCTCAGCTGCGGCTGAACCGGCGGAGCGCGTGGAGGAAAGGGGCCCGGAAGTGATCGGTGCCCCCCCTTTTTACGTTCGGATGCTTCTACATACATGCCGGGACGATGAGCCCATCGATGGGCTCGTATACCTCACACACGGAGCTTCGACCCGTGCTGCTACACAGCTCGCCGGAGGCGTCGCAAGGTGCGACGCAGCCGTCTTCGTAGCAGCGCTCGCCCGGACTACAGTCCACGTCGCTCTGACATCCCGCGCACCGGCCACCGGCGCACACAAAGCCATCAGCGCACTCATCGTCGATCTCGCAGCTTTCGTGGCAGGTGCCCGCGCTGCAGTACATGTCGCAGCCGCACTCGGCGTCGACGGCGCAGGGTGCGCAGTAGCCGTCCACGCAGGCGAGGCTTCCTGGACAGTCTTCGTTGGCCTCGCAGGTGCAGTCTCCGTTCTCGCAGGTTTGGCCCATTCCACACCCGCCCAAGGAGGCCAAACACGAGTCGCAGTAATTCTCGTTTTCGCGGGGATGCGGCAGGGTTCCATCGCAGAGTTCGTCCACGATCGCTTCGGAGCTCATTTGACAACCAAATCGCGCGTAGCGTGGGCTGATCCTCTCTCCGACTGACGCACGCTCGAGCTGCGCGTTAAAGAACGCAGAACAGACTCTTGGATCATCCGCACACGTCACGCCGCAGGCGCCGCGGTGACAGACTTCGCCGGCTTCACACTCGGCGGTGTCGGTGCAGGGCTCTTCGCATGTCCCAGCCAAGCAAAGCCCTTCATCACATTCGCTGTTGGTACGGCAGCTGCGGCATTGACCTTCGTCGCAAATGTTCCCGGGACACTCCGCGTTCATCGTGCATTCCGGCGGTATCACTTCACAGTCGCCGTCAACGTTCTGCGTACCGCTGGGGCAACTGAATATGCACGTGCCGCTCTGGCAAATGAAGTTCGTCGCGCAGGGCGTCACCAGGTCGCACTCGGGCTCAGGATCGAGAAAGCACCCGCTCATCACGAGGAGAGCGAAGAGAAAAAATGCTGGGGTTGTTTGAGTCATGGTTGGCGAGTTAGCGACAACCATGCCACCCCCGAAGGTGTGCTCTTTTTCTGCAAAAGTGACCAAGCGTTCATTTTTGTGTGAAGTCATTACCACAGGAGAGGGCCCACGATTCACGCGTCAGCGATGTCGTTTGGCTTTGGGTGAATAGTACTTAAGAGGCGGCTTAAGCCTCCTCCTCCTAGTGTCAGGGATGACTCGCTTCTTTCCATCGGATCACAACTCTATTGGCTGGCATGGAGGAGCGACACGCTTGAGCGGCCTAGTTGTCCTGGCGTGTTTGTACGCCTGCGGCACCTCTCCGATGTCGGCCCAAGACGCTGCTGCATTCGATGCGGCGGCGCCGGATGCGGCGCTCGATGCTCCGGCGAGCAATGACGGCGGAGGAGGCGTTCATCGCGCCCTCTTCATCGGCAACAGCTACGTCTTCACCCACGATGTCGCCGGCAGATACGAACAGATGGTGGCAGTAACAGGAGCCCCCTCAGAGATCCGTCAGGTCGTGTACGGCGGCTATAACTGGACGCAGCATGTCGCAGACTTAGCGTCCCCCGCCGCCGAAATCTCAATTGCCCTCACGCGAGACAATATGCTCGATTTCGTCATCCTCCAGGAGCAAAGTCTTCGCGGTGGCGTGCCCCTGCACGACGACCCGCGGCGCCGACTCGCATCGGTGGCGGCCGCGAGGGAGCTATCACGCCGAGCATCGGAGGCCGGCGCGCGCATCGTTCTCTACCAGACCTGGGGTCGCCGCGACGGGTTGGAAGGTGAGTCGTTCCAGCGCATGAGCACCTGGCTCGCGCAGAATTATGTGGTGCTCGCACAAGCACTCGAAAGGGACGGTGCGGATGTGGTCGTCGCCCCCGTCGGTATTGCGTTCCACATCGTTCATGACGACGTGCTGGCATCCGGCGGCGACCCGGCTTCCCCGTCGAGCCCATTCTTCGCGCTCTACGAAGCAGACGGATCGCACCCTTCCGTTCAAGGGGCCTACCTCGCGGCGTGCGTGATCGCAGGGGCTTCAACCGGTGCGCCCGCTGCCAGCTTTCCCGACGCGCCGGACCTCGATTCCGGGGTCAGCGGTTCCCTGCGAAGCGTATGTCAACGGGCTCTGAACGATCCGCGCTTGGGAAGGCCACGGCCAAGGGTCTTGGACTTGGGTGACGACGTGGACATCCGCCCACTCGTCTCCGGGGGGGAGGTCGCCGCATGGAGCGGAAACGGGCGCCGGGCGTTCGTCGACGGCGACGGCGTCAGACGCCTGTTCGAAATGGTCGATGAGCGTTGGGTTGAAGACGAAGCCTGGATGGAGGCTGGTATTTCAACCATCGCCGTCGCACTCAACGAAACGGGCGATGTGATCGTCGGGGGCGGCGCGCTGCTTGGCGTTGCACGCCGGCTCGATGAACGTTGGGAACGCGAAGAGCTTCCTCACGAAAGACCGCCAGGCATGTTCGCGATTTCGGGGAACGGCCGTGTCATTGCCGTGGGCCGGTCTCTTTTCAGCGACGAGGACCACGCCGTTCTCGCAAGCATCTACGAGTACTCCGGTGATCGATGGCGAAT
>JBLHKB010000447.1:0-5908 GCA_047619315.1 Polyangiales bacterium | reverse complement strand
GCCCAAGTGAGCGAAGATCCCCGAATCAAGGTCACCCCAAAGGCTGTGGAAATGGGAAAGAAGCAGCTGATTGACTCCGGACAGCGCCCCCTCGGGCTTCGTCTTGGTGTCAAAGGCGGCGGATGCTCAGGTTACTACTACGTCTATGACGTCGCGAATAAGGTTCGCGAACGCGACTTGGTCTACGACTTCGACGGTCTCACCGTTGTCATCGACAATCGCTCCGTCGAGCTTCTTGAAGGGGCAACCCTCGACTGGGAGCAGAAGCTATTGGGCTACGGATTCAAATGGCTGAATCCGAACGCCACCGGCGACTGCGGATGCGGCGCTTCGTTCACCACGGACTGAGCTGAGCGCGCGACCGTCGAGCACGGAGCCGCTTTCGGGTCCAGCTACTGTCCGCGGCGACGGGCGAGTCGAACACGTCCTGCGCCTTCGGCGTGACGTTTGAACGTCCAGGGAATCTTGAGGACCCATTCGTGGAGTCGAGTCTGGAGCGCGCCAGAGATTAGCCCGCTGCCTACGTCGACCATCGCACCGAAGCTAACGAGCGTCTTGCCGTTGCCGTGTGAACGGAGCCGGAAGAAACCCCACGCGGCGCGGATATCGTGCGGGCGCGAAGAATCTAGACGAAACATGACAGTCTTGGTCCCCGCGTTGTACTGAAAGCGAAGTGAATATTCAGCGCTCACTGGGCCAACTTCGTGGGTGAAGCGAATCAGACGCTCGGCGTTGCCGTCCCGCGACACCTGCGTCGCCGAGTGAACCTGAGGCAACATGTGGCGGTACTGACTCGAGTCGTCGGTGATCGAGGCCCACGCATCACGGACGCTCATGTCGACGACGATATAACTCGTGCCGCCAAACAAGCGCAGGGGTCCGCGGCGTTCAGTCGTCGAACGAACGACGATTCGTCCACCTTCAAGTAGTGTCTCTTCGCTGCTGGTCAGCGGCCTCCTCATATTGCCCTGAGCACTAACCTCTCCTACGCCGAAATGAGCGGCGCCGAGGAAGAGCAAAGTGGCGAGAAGTGATCGCATCGTCCGTTGGACGTCGTTGGGGCGCTTTGCTTCAGTTATCGAGCGGAATCGTGGCACGCAGCGACGATGTCAGCTCCAGCGACTCGGCGCCAGGGCGTGGCTTTGATGCGCTCAGAGCCTAGTCTTTCCAGCAGTTCGGGCAGGCGTTCTTCTTGCCGTCGTAGAGAGAGCTACAAGAAGGACATTTTCGTCGAAAGCGCATGGTGGGGTCGCGCTCTGCGCCCGGGCGAGTCCCGCTGGGGATCTCCCTCATGAGCATCTGTACGGCTTCGAGGCCCTTCTTGTTGCCGCTTCCTTCGGGGAGCACCTTGATCTCAACCTCGGCAGGTATCGGGATCTCCATCGTTGGCGGCTCATCGTCATCGTCCAGGGGCTTGCCTTCGACCACGACGCTCTGCTCCCAGTCGTGGTCTTCGATGATGAGAATCTCAGGGTCTGAGACTTCCGTGTTTTTTGTAGGACGGGCCCGCAGAGGTGGGGTGGGCCAGTCCACATCGGCGATGGCGTGAATGTCGAAGACAATGACCGCCGTGTTGTCGCGCGCGTTCGCCGCATCGGCGATGTCTAAGAGGAGCTTGACGAGCGCTGGCGGCCGCACCGACTGCCGCAAGGCGTCAGCGATCTGTTCTTCGTCCAGCTCGTCCGTGAGACCATCGCTACAAAGCAGGTAGCGGTCGCCCGGCACGATCGCGAGAGTCTGCATGCTGACGCGAACGCGCGCCGACATGCCGAGGGCGCGGGTGATGACTCGACTTGGAAGCGAGCGCGAACGTTCTTCGCCGATCTCCGGAGCAAGCTCCAGGACATCGTTGGCCAGGGAATGGTCCTGCGTCAGGAGCTCTACGTGTCCACCGCGAAGGCGGTAGCATCGTGAGTCACCGACGTGCGCCAGATGCATGATGCCAACATCATGCTCAACGAGCGCCGCGACGACGGTGGTGCCCATGCCTTGAAACCGATCGGAGCTACGTGCGAGGTGCACGATCTGCGCGTTTGCAGATTGCACGGCGGCAGAAAGACGGCGGGCTCCTAGAGGCAGCCCCAGTGTGCCGAAACCGCGCGTCGTCGGCATTTGCTCGATCTCGTGGGCGATGGTCGACGTCGCGAGCGAACTCGCGACGTTGCCTGCGCTCGCACCGCCAGCGCCATCAGCAAGGACAAAAAGCCCAAGCTCTCGGCGCAACAAAATCGCGTCTTCATTGTGGTCGCGTCGGCCGATGTGTGTGTCACCTGCTGTGACGACGCGGAGCAAAGGGTCTTTCATGCGTGGGAATCATACTGCGGATCGAGACCTCTCTGCTTCGCTTTCTTTGCATCAGCCCTGAAGAAATCCGCCGCGCATCCGTTTGATTTAGCACATGGCACAGCAAGAGAATCACCGAGGAAGCCCCACGATACGGTGCTATAGCGCCGCTGCCGCCGCTCATCGATGCACGGATCGCACCTGGCCTGTCACATCCGATGCGATCGCCGAGGCATTTCGGCGCTGGGAAGAGACCAGTGAGGATGAAGGTCCCCGCAGAGCGGCTCTCGATTCCGAGCGCCCAACCGATTGGTCGCGTTAATTCAGCTAGCGAACGGGAAAACGAGTCAGCAGAACGCTAGAGCCGACGTGGCGGCGCTTCACGAAGCATGAACGCGGCTGCGCTCGCGATGACTGGCATCGCGAGGGAAATCCACAGAGCAGGCCCGTAACCGCCATATAAGCGCTCCGAGCTTGCAAAGAGGCTTGGTCCGATAGCACTTCCGACGACCACGAACATCATTTCAATGCCAGCGATGGCGCCCAAGTGAAGTCGCCCGAAGAAACGCGGAAAGGACACTGTCGCGAGCGGACCGAAGAGCCCACCGCTGACGCCCAGACCGAGGATAAGGCCGGGATCATTCTGCTGCAGACTGATCGCGGAGAAGATGCCCAGGGCTTGAGCGCACATCATGACGAGGACCAACGTGCGCACACGCAGCCGGTCCGCCAGGTAGCCTCCGATGAGCCCCGTCGCCGTCGAGATGACCGCGATGGGGAAGAACACAGCGACGGCCTCCTGTCGCGTGAGGCCAGCCTTCGCGCCGAGGTCGACGATATGAAACGTAAACCCAGTGATGATAAGCGCTTGAAACGTCAGCGCGAGGGTCACGACCCAAAATGCCAGCGTCTTCGTCGCCTCCGCACGCGTCTTGTTCTCCTCGACGGGTTCCGGCGTATCGGTGTCCTTCGGAGCGTCACGACCATCCATGCGGAGGCCGCACGACTCGGGGTCGTCACGAAAGAAGAGAAAGACGACAGTGCCCATACCGAGGCCGACGATGAGCGCCATCTGTTGCCAGGCCGTGCGCCAGGTTTCGGCTTCGACCCATAAGTTCAAGAACTGCGGCGCGATACCAAAGCTGTAGCCGGCGAAGAGTCCACTAACGCCGGCGGCGATGCCTCGACGACGCTCGAACCAACGGCCCAGCATGGTCCGGCTCGTCATGGTGAGCATGCCTTGACCACAAAAGCGCAAGCAGAAGAAGAGCCCGGCCAGAAGGACAAAGTACACGACCCAGTTCGCTCCTTCACCGGCAAGGCGGTCCACGTTGGAGAGCGCCACGAGGGTGATGGCGAGACCGAGGCAGGCAGCGATGCCCGTACGTCTAGCCCCCAAGCGATCGAGGAGCGTGCCCCCCCAAGGCAGCAAGAGGCCGCTGGCGACGGTCCCACCAAGGTAGGCATTCGCTACGCTGAGGCGCGACAGCCCTGTGGCTTCGATAAGCGAGTCGTTAAAGACGCTAACGCCCACCGTCTGACCCGGGATGCTGGCGATGACGCCAAGCGTGGCCACGCCGAGAATCCACCAGCCGTAGAAGAACGGAAAGCGACTTGGAGTGAAGGGGAAGTTTGGGCGGCGCAGCACGGGCTGGCCGATCTGCCCGACCGAGCCGTCTTGTGCAAGAGCTGATCTTCGTGGTTGGCCTCGCAGACCCAATCCATGTCAGTGAGCGTAGCGGTGCACTTTATCGAAGTGAACTTTGGTCAAGACAGGAGCGTCGAACGTCTCTAGGGTGGCAGAGCAGATGACGACAAGAAAGAAAGCCGGGCTCTGGCCTATCATCGCGGCGGTCCTCTTCTTGGGCGGGCTCTTTGGCGGCTACTACGCGTACGGCTTCCGAATCTCTGGCCGCTACTCAGAGTTCAACGAGCTCGCAGCGAACATTGTCGGGGAGCAACACACGGACGGGCCCACGTGGCCGCCACAACAGGAAAGAAGTCGTGCAGACGCGGGCCCAGTTGATGTGGGCCCCATCGATTCGGGCCCTCTCCTCCCTGAACTTCCGCCGCCTCAAGAGAACTTCAAAGCGCGTGACGGTCAGTGGGAAGACCTCGTCTACATCGAAGCTGTGCTTGGCGGCGCTGACTTTGACGACGAGCTGCCAACCATCGTTCTGCTGCATGGACGTGGCGGCCGCGCACACGTGCCGGGTGGTCCTTTCATGAATCTTGCGCATCCCGTGCGCATCATCGTGCCGCAGGCTGCCGATCCCCTCGGGCGCGGTTTCGAGTGGCTTCCGGTCTACGTGGGGCAGGGGTTGGTCGATCGCCTCTCGTCGACGCTCTTTGGAAGCGCCAACCACGTCGCGGACATGCTTCGATCACTGGGCGACGAGATCCCGATTCGGGGGCGCGCCGTCGTCGCCGGGTTCTCCCAAGGGGGCATCATGACCATTACACTTGCGCTCCACCACGATGACGTCGTCGGTGAGGCGTTGCCGATGGCTTGCTGGCTCCCGCCCCCACTCGAGCCGCCCTACCCTCGTTGGGATCTGGACTACCCGAGAATTCGTTCGCTACATGGTGGCGCCGACACGACGATTCCCATCGAGCCGACCGAGGAGCTCTTTGCGCGTCTCGCCGAGAAGGGCTTCGACGTTCATCTCGAGCGTTTTGAAGGTGTCGGCCATCAAATGAGCGGTGATATGGACGCGCTCTTCCACGAATGGGTGGACGCTGCGGTTTGTCGAACGGTCCTCGACGACGAGTGCGCGGCGGCGGCGGAGCTTCGAGCAGCCATTCTTCTTGGTCAGGCTGAAGAGCCGGTCTTGGAGATGTTGGCCGGCGACGTGCTCGATGGCGGCGTGCTCGATGGCGGCGTGCTCGATGGCGGCGTGCTCGATGGCGACGTGCTCGATGGCGGCGTGCTCGATGGCGACGTGCTCGATGGCGACGTGCTCGATGGCGACGTGCTCGATGGCGATGCTGATATAGATGCAGACGCTCAAACGGCGCTCCCAGCGCTGTCCGAGGGACTGCTGCGTGGGACCCGAATACTTCCGAACCTCGAGCTGGACCTTGAGCCAGAAGACCCTAGCTTTCAGCTTCGGCGGCCAGGGAGCGACGACGCACCCTAGAGACTCACATTCTCAGGCTAATGATCTTTGAGTTCACGCGTACCTATGACGATGCCCAAACAACTTGTCCTACTCGCCCTCCTTGGTCTGCCCGTTCTCGCATGTTCGGGACCATCGACCCCTGCTGCATCGACCAGCGCCTCATCGCCCAACGGGAGCGCAGACGAAACGCCACCGTCCGCGGCGCCCGCCCACGACGACCCGTCCGCCGTCTTCGACAGCGCGGGCCAAAGCGTGGCGTATTTTGCCGGAGGTTGTTTCTGGTGCATGGAGCGCCCCTTCGAAGAGCTCGGTGGCGTGAGCGAAGTCGTGAGCGGCTACATCGACGGCGAAGTCGCGAACCCAACTTACCGACAAGTCTCTTCGGGTAGTACGGGGCATACCGAAGGCATTCGCGTGGTCTACGACCAAACACAAATCACCTACGCGGCGCTCCTGGAGGTCTTCTGGCGCAACATCGACCCAACGGATGAAGGCGGACAGTT
>JBLHKB010000446.1:0-5909 GCA_047619315.1 Polyangiales bacterium | reverse complement strand
GTATTCGCCCGTGACATGCTGACTCGGTTACCACAGCGGACAGCAGCCGCAAGCCACGTGCGAAGCCTGGATCCTCCTCGAAACCCGTTCCGACTGCATGACTAGGTCACGCCGCCGATGAGCACGCCGGATACGATCATCTATTCGCGGTAGTTGAGAAGGAATCGTTGCGACCCCTCGCCAATGAGGGTACGAGCCGCCCTCTTTCGTGTGGGGGCGCGAATATCTGGAGCAACCAAGTTGAAGTTTACCTTTATCGACCGGCGCAATGGCAGCGTCAAAGCTGACGTTCTTTCCGGTCTAACCGTCGCATTGGCCCTCGTACCGGAGGCCGTCGCCTTCGCGTTTGTCGCAGGTGTCTCCCCCGTTGTCGGCCTCTACGGCGCGTTCATGATGGGCCTGGTCACATCACTCTTCGGCGGCCGACCCGGCATGATCTCCGGCGCGACCGGCGCCATGGCCGTCGTGATGGTCTCCCTCGTTGCCCAAGGTAACGAGATGGGTGAAGGGTTGGGTCTTCAATTCCTCTTTGCCACGCTGATCCTCGCCGGAACGATTCAGATCGCGGCCGGAGTGCTACGCCTCGGCAAGTTCGTTCGGATGATCCCAAGCCCCGTCATGATGGGCTTTGTTAACGGTCTCGCGATCGTCATCTTCCTCTCGCAGCTCGGCATGTTCAAGGTCGCCGGGGAGTGGATGACAGGCCAAGCGCTCTGGACGATGCTCGGACTCACGGCCCTCACCATGGGCATCATGATCGGCATCCCAAAGATCACGAAGCAGGTCCCCGCGGCACTCGCCGGCATCCTCGTGGTCTCGCTCATCGTCGTGCTTGGCGGCGTCGAGACGGAGACCGTCTCCAGCTTCATCGCGGCGCGCGGCGGTGACGGAATCGCAGCAGGGCTTCCCACGTTCTCCACGCCGGTTATTCCGCTCACCTTCGCAACGCTCAGCTTCATCTTCCCCTTCGCGCTGATCCTCGCCGCCATCGGACTCATCGAGTCACTGATGACGCTCAACCTCGTCGACGAGCTGACGGAGAGCCGTGGGCACGCCAACCGTGAGTGCGTCGCTCAAGGTGCCGGGAATATCCTCAACGGCTTCTTCGGCGGTATGGGCGGCTGCGCCATGATCGGCCAGAGCATCATCAACATCAAATCCGGCGGCCGCGGTCGCCTCTCGGGTTTGGTCGCGTCCCTCGCGTTGCTCGGCTTCATCCTCTTCGGCTCGAGTTACATCGAGATGGTGCCAATCGCCGCCCTCGTCGGCGTGATGATGATGGTCGTCATCGGCACCTTCGCCTGGAACACCTTCCGCATTCTCAACAAGGTGCCCCTCGCAGACGTGGTGGTTATGTTGATCGTCACCGTCACCACAGTGCTCTTCGACCTCGCCATCGCGGTCTTCGCAGGCGTCATCGTTTCCGCGCTGGTCTTCGCTTGGGAGAAAGCGCTCAACATCCGCGCTCCTTCACGCATCGGTGCGAATGGCATCAAGCACTACGACGTGTCCGGTCCGCTCTTCTTCGGGTCGACGACGCAGTTCTTGGCCGCCTTTGACGTCGCCGGCGACCCCGACCACATCATCGTCGACTTCGGCGAGTCGCGCATCACAGACCAGAGCGCCATCGAGGCGATCAACAAGCTCGCTGAGAAATACCAGAAGGCCGGCAAACGCATTCAGCTGCGCCACCTCAGCGCCGACTGCATCCGCCTCATCAAACGCGCCGAGAAGATCTGCGACATCGATATCGTCGATGACCCGGACTACTACGTCTCCATCGACAACTACCGCCAGGCGTTGGTTCGAGCGTTCGGAAACGATGCCAGCATGGAGAGCATCGAAGAGCTCGACGCCCAACACGTCGAGGACCTCGCGCACGCAGGCAAGGCCGTTGGCCGCACGGCGAGCGAGCGGCCCCCGCCGGTCAAGCGACCTTAAGTTAAGTCCGCCTGATCCGTGGCTACGCTTTGCAGCCCGCCTCATCGACAGGGTGATTCTGTTCTGCGCCGTCTACGGGTTGTCCTCGCAAAGACCTACGTGGTCACGAAGAGCGATCAGTCCGCTCCTTCAGTGACCTCCGGAGAATAGAACGCCGAACACTCCCGCGCGTTCAATTCCGTCGATCACCCAGCGACCGGGCTCGACCCGAGCAAATCGGACCCACACGCCAAGCCCTCGACCCCCAACCACGAAGCGGTCGGCTTCCTTCGGGAACCGCTCCTCCGCAAGACGCTCGCTCAACGGGACCCGACGGTGCGTGGCGGCGAGCCGCGTCAGCAGCTTGGGGCTCGTTGGCTGTAGGCACGAGAGAGCAAGAAGTCGCAGCTTCTCTTGCTCAAGAAGCCTCCCGATGAAGTTCATCGCCGCGAGCACTGAGCCGAAGGTGGGTGGCACGACGCGGTCGAACATCGCTTCGCGAATAACCTCCTCCAGCATTTGCACTCGTGCGTGCTCGCCAGTGATGAGGGCGCTGGGCTGTCCATCCTTCGGCGTGGTCACGATGACTCGCTCGTCGCTCGGGCTTTGAAAGCGCCGAACCTTGTAGACGAGCCCTTCGACGATGAAGGAGGTTGATACGGACTCGGCGAAATCCTGTCCTACGAACGTCTCGATACCGCCGGCGCCAAACTCGATCCGGCTGGACGACGCCATCTCCTTGAACTCGGGATTCACCTCGGAGAACACGAGCTGGTGCTGCCAGTCGAACACCTGTGCAAACAGATAGTCGGACAGCGATTTGGCTGCGTGTATCCAAGGGGGCCGACCGCACCAGGCAAAGAGAACCGGTGGGTCATCACCTTGTCCGAGGGGAACGGCAGCCTGGAAGCCGCCTTGGTTCTCGCGGTGGATGACGAGCGCTTGAAGACCTGCGTCGGTCTTCAGGATCGTAGGCTCGTCAAAGGAGAAGTGATCGTCGTTGCTGTACCTCTCGAGCAATTCGCCGCGGTCGTAGCGAGCCCACTCCACGTAGCTCGCGGGCAAGCTGACTTGGTGTCGCGACGCCCAGGCGAGCAGCTCGTCGACTGGGCCCGGCGCCGTTCGTTCGTTCTCGGGCAAGAGCGCCCATGTTTTGGTGTGGAATGCCATCGTCTTTGGTGGAGCGACCCGGCGAGCAGAGTGTCAATCAACAACTCATCTGCGCAAGAGCACGATGGGTCCTTGCGTCTTAGATGCCTCGTGCATATAACTTATATGTGAAGAGCATAAAAGGAGGTGAGGCCAATTTTCTAGCGTCGTATGATGCAAACGCCTTCGACCGGCCTTCCGTCGCCGTGGATGTGGCGCTACTCACCGTGGACTCAGGGCAGCTGCGCGCGGCGGTCTATCAGCGGTCCGCGTATCCAGGCATGGGGACCTATGCGCTGCCCGGCGGCTTTGTTCGCATGGACGAGTCCCTCGGCGACGCCGCGCAGCGAGTTCTCAAGGACAAGCTCGGCCTCGGTCATGTGTTCATCGAGCAGCTCTACACGTTTGGCTCACCAGGCCGTGACCCGCGTACACGAATCTTGAGTGTGGCCCATTACGCCCTCGTCGCGCCCAGTCGTTTCGATGCGCTGGAAGAGTCCGGCGCGCAGAGCGGGCGAGTCGTCGTGGACTGGTCCGGTGAAACGGGCGGCCCAGCGTCGGTGTTGGGAGATGAAGGGGAGGCGTTTCCGCTCTTTCTCGATCACCAAGACGTCCTCGGCGTCGCGGTGCAACGTATCCGCGGCAAGCTCGACTACGCGCCCGTTGGCTTCCAGCTGCTACCGGACAGCTTCACGCTGCGAGAGCTCCAGGAAGTGCACGAGGCCGTGCGCGAAGAGCCGCTGAACAAAGACTCGTTTCGTCGACGCATGCTCGCCAGCGGCCAGCTTCACGCCACCGGTGAACGACAGCGCAACGTCAGCAATCGCCCCGCCGAGCTCTATCGATTCAACCGCCGGAGCGCCGTCTAGTTCGAGATTCAAAATCGCACTGACAGCGCTCGGGAAACCACGGCAAACAACAAAGGACACATCATGGCCGAACTCTCCTCCCTCTTCTTCCTGCGACACCTTCGCGTCGAGCCAACCTCGTGGGTGCTCTCCATGCGCGCCGGCAAGGTCAAGCATGCCGGCCGCGGTCTCGCTTTTTGGTTCTACCCTTTGGGCGCCTCCATCGTCGAAGTGCCCCTCGACGACCGTGAGCTTCCTTTTCTCTTCACGGCCCACACGAGCGACTTCCAGGAGGTCACCGCTCAAGGTGTGATCACCTATCGCGTCGCGAACCCCAAGGTCCTCTCAGAGCGCGTCAGCTTCGCCATCGACAAGTCCACAGGTCGCCACAAGGAGCAACCACTCGACTCCCTCGCCGTCACCTTGACCCAGCTCGCCCAAGAGCTCGGCTCGGACTACATCGCTCGCTTCGTGCTGCGAGACCTCCTCTCCTCACCCATCGAGGACCTGCGAAATGCCGTCGGCGGCAAGCTTCAGTCGGATGAGGGCCTCACGGGCATGGGCCTGGAGATCGTGAGCGTTCGCGTCGCGAAGGTCGCGCCCACAGCCGAGATGGAGAAGGCGCTTCAGATGCCGACGCGGGAGAAGATCCAGCAGGAAGCCGATGAAGCGACGTTCAGACGACGTGCCCTCGCCGTCGAGAAGGAACGCGCCATCTCCGAGAACGAGATGGCGACGCGCCTGGAGCTCGCCAAGCGTGAAGAAAAGCTCATCGAACAGCAGGGCCAAAACCAACGCCGAACCGCCGAAGAGAAAGCAGAGGCGGCGCGCATTCGAATCGAGGGCGAAGCAAAAACACGCAAGATCGCAGCCGATGCGGAGGCGGCGTCCATCAGCGTTCTCGAGGCGGCCCGCAACGAGGCGGAGGGCGCGCGCATGGAGATCTACCGCAACCTTCCACACGGTGCGCTCTACGGCCTCGCGGCCCAAGAGCTTGCGAAGAACCTGACCACCATCGAGCATCTCAACCTGAGCCCGGACATGCTCGGGCCGCTGCTCCAGCGACTCGGTAGCGCCGGCGCCAGAGTGATGGAGACCCTCGAAAGCGAGAGCAAGTCGTGAGCAGTCTGCCCCCCAGAGTCGTCGTCGTGACCCGCGAGACGGAACTCGACGCGCTCCTCAAGGTCCACGGGACACGTGGAGGCGCCGCGTTCTTTCTGAAGTCGAGGGACCAAAAACTCGAAGACGTGGACCATCGGCACCAGACGCTGAACGCCGCCGTGGACACGACGCTCGGGCAGATTCCTCTGAATTGGCGGAGAGCCCGAGTGGACCGCGACTCCCTCGACCGCTTTCTCTTTGAGCCCTCGGACATCATCGTGACCGTCGGCCAAGACGGCCTGGTGGCGAACGTCGCCAAGTACCTAGACGACCAGCCGGTCATCGGCATCTACGGGAGTGAGCACGCCGGGGTGCTCGCTCCTCATTCCGCGGCGGAAGTGGGTCGGTTGCTCTCTTTGGTGGACTCGAAGAACCTCGACATCGAGTCACGAACGCTCGTCTGCGCGAAGATCGCGGATGGACAGATGCTCTGCGCACTCAACGAAATCTTCATTGGGCACCGAACGCACCAGAGCGCTCGCTACACGATCACCGTCCAGGGAGAGTCCGAACGACACTCATCATCTGGCCTCATCATCACGTCTGGTACGGGCGCGACGGGATGGGCAAAGTCCGTGTGCGCCGCGCGAATGGGCGCGCCCGTGCTGCCGACTCCGTCACAGCGTGCGCTCGTATATTTGGTGCGCGAGGCCTGGCCCAGCCCGATGACAGGGTGTGATCTAGTCCACGGCGTCCTCGGCGAAGAGGACGCGCTGACGATACGCAGCGAGATGAACGAAGGCGGCGTGCTCTTCGGCGATGGCGTTGAGCAGGACTATCTGCCGCTGCCCTTTGGCGAGCTAGCCACGATTCGCGTCGCAAGCCGGTGTC
>JBLHKB010000445.1:0-5926 GCA_047619315.1 Polyangiales bacterium | reverse complement strand
GGCGAAGGTGTGCTTCAGCTTTGTGAGGCGGCGGGCCAGGCTGTGCTCTTTGGGGTCGATGTTCTTGTAGAGCGGCGACAGCACGTAGGGCTGGTGGTCGAGGGACTTGAGCGCCTTGGGAAGTGCGCCGGTAACTTGGGCACGAGCGCTCCGACCGGAGAGGGGAGCCATGGCGTCGGTGATCAGTAAGATATTCATGAGGTGGCGCGACCATAGCTGGCCTCGGGGGTGTGTACCACTCGCCGTTTTATAGGGCTTATTGTTGGACAGCATTGCCTCGACAGAGGACTCAAAATGGCCCTAAAACCTCCCCATGGCCTCAGCTAACAAACTCGATGTAGTCCTCACGGGAGGCCGCGGTCTCATTGGCGGCGCTCTTTGCTCTCTTTTGGACGGCGAAGGGCATCGAGTGCGGCATGTGACGCGAAATCCCCGCGAAGATGGTGATATTGGCTGGGATCCCCAGGCCGGGACACTCGATGCGGCGGCCCTGGAGGGCGCCGACGCGGTGGTGCACTTGGCCGGAGAGAACGTCGCCCAGCGCTGGAATGAGGGGGCAAAGACTCGAATCCTGGAGTCTCGCGTGAAGGGGACGACGCTCCTCGCCGAGGCCTTGGCGGGCCTGACAAAAAAGCCGAAGGTGCTCATCAGCGCGTCGGCCATCGGTTTCTATGGCGATAGCGGCACAGGTCTCGTCGATGAAAGCGCGCCGCGGGGCGAAGGTTTTCTCGCGGAGGTTTGCGAAGCCTGGGAGGCCGCCGCCGAGCCGGCGCGTGCTGCGGGCATTCGCGTCGTTCATCCGCGTATCGGCGTCGTGATGGCGAAGGAAGGTGGCGCCCTCGCGAAGATGCTGCTGCCGTTCAAGATGGGTGTGGGCGGCCGTGTTGGTTCCGGCGAGCAGTTCATGAGCTGGGTGCACATCGACGATGTGGCTGCGGCGATGATGGTGGCGATTCACGGCGACGAGGAGGGGCCGCTGAATCTTGTCTCACCGAACCCTGTGACGAACGCTGTGTTTACAAAGGCGCTGGGTGAAGCACTTGGGCGACCGACGTTTATGCCGCTTCCGCGTTTTGCGGCGAAGCTTGCGCTTGGTTCGGAGATGGCCGACGAGATGCTCTTGGTGAGCCAGCGCGTGCGGCCTGCGGCGCTGGAGGCTGGCGGGTTTGAGTTTGCGTTTGCGGAGATCGGTGAGGCGCTGAAGGCCCTGGTCTAGTTGGTGCGGAGTGAATCCGCCGTCGTCGCTGGGGGTCGGTGGGGAACTAGAGCGCGACGTTGGTGGCGGACTGGAGCGTTTCGCGCATCTGCTCCGGCGTGGCGATGGGCAGCGCATCGAGCTCTTCTCGCGATCGAACGCGCGCACAGTGGGAGATGCGTAGAGAGGCTGCGATGGATTCCGTCGACGCGATGTAGAGCGTCTGGCTGACCCCGCCGGGGTGAATGAGGAGGATGTCTTGGACCGTGACCGCGCTGCCTCGCCAGGTGAAACGGCGCATGGGGATGCCGCCGGCGCCCGTCGCCGGGCAGTTCCAAATGCCGGTGGGTGCGCCGTAACGGGCGACCATGGCTTCGAGGTGTGGGGCCACCGCGCGGGGCGGGATACTCGACATGATCTGGATGCGCATCAGCACGTCGAGCTCGCCGTCGACGGCGTAGACGACTTGGGAGCGGCTGCTGAGCATCTCCTCGTACATGTCCATGACTTCGCCTTGGGCGTCTTGCTTGGGCACGACTTGGCGGAGTTCTTGGAGTTCAGCGAGGGTAGTCCCGAGGCGGACGCCTTCTAAGAGATCGGGCATAAGCTCTTCGGAGGCATGGCGGAGGGGCTCCATCTGCGCCTCGACTTGCTCACGCAGCCGCTCGGCGCGCTCCGCCCTGAGCTGCGCTCGCGCGTGACGGCTGGCGTCGCGGCGTTCGATGGTCCGGGCGCTGGACCACTCGAGGAAGACGTAGCCGCCTCCACCCACGATGGCGATGGCCAGAAGGGCTGCGAGCGGCGTCGACATGCGCATGGGTGGAAGCCTAGGGCAGAAGTCGACGAAAGACAGTGGGTTTCTGAGGGTCTCCGAAGGACTATTCGCGTCGCGGCGCTTCGGATATGGTTCAGCGATGACCGTTTCTCGAGTGCTCTTCCTCAGTCTTGTTTGTTCTTTCGCGTGGGCCTGTGACGAGGAGCCAGCGTCTCAGGAGAATGTACCGAACGGCCTGGTGGAGGAAACGGAGACTCACGAAGAGCCACCGGACGAAGTGGAATTGCCAGCAGAAGCGGTGGTGGACCCCAACGAAGCCTGCGCTCGGGCGGTGGTGGTGGCTTGGCAGGGGGCGCCGCACGCCGCGGAGACAGTGACGCGTTCGAAGGAAGAAGCACAGACTCGAGCGGAGGCGCTCCTCGCACGCGTCCGCGGCGGCGAGGCGATGGCCGATATCGCTCGCGCGGAGAGCGACGCGGCTTCCAGTGGGCCCCGCGGTGGACTGCTGGGTACGTACGTGCGGGCCGACTGGCCAGGGGCGCACGAGGTGCTGGCGCCGGCGGTGTTTGCAACGCTGGTGGGCGAGACCACGGACGTCATCGAGGCAGCATATGGCTATGCTTTTGCGGAACGTTGCGCCGTCGAGAAGGTTCACACGCGGCACATCTTGCTTCGCTACGCCGGAGCGCGGAACGCGGGGGACGACATCGAACGCTCACAGGGAGAGGCGCGGGCGGCGGCTGTGGCACTACAGGGTGCGGCGATGATGGACGGCGTGGACTTTGAAGCGCTCGCCCGCCAGCACAGCGAAGACTCCAGCGCCGAGAACGGCGGCGACATCGGCTCCGTGGGTCGGGGTCGTATGGCGCAGGCCTACGAAGAAGCGGCGTTTGCGCTCGAAGCGGGCGGGGTGAGTGGCGTAGTGGAGACGGAGTTTGGCTTTCACGTGATCCAGAGGGTCGAATAATGTCGTTGCTTACATGGATGGCGGGTCCCCTCTCGGTGCGCACCGGCAAAAGCGGTTTTGGCATGGCTTCGACGGCGGAGGAGGTCACGCGCGGCGTGGACATGGACGGTAAGGTGGTGCTGATCACCGGCGTCAACTCCGGTCTTGGTGCCGAGACGGCGCGCGTGATGGCGATGCGCGGCGCTCGTATTGTTGGGCTCGCTCGCACGCAAGCGAAGGCCGACGCAGCGCTGTCTCGCTATGACGACGCCATCGGCGTGGCGTGTGAGCTCTCGGAGCCGGCGTCGGTGCGCCAGGCGGTGGCGGACGTGATCGCTGCGGATGTGTTTCTGGACGCCGTCATCACGAACGCCGGGATCATGGCGCTGCCAGAACGAACGGTGCTCCACGGACAAGAGATGCAGTTTCTCACGAACCACGTGGGGCACTTCATGCTGGTGACGGGGCTTCTTGGACGCCTCGCACCGAAGGGCCGCGTCGTCGCGCTCTCCAGCTTGGGCCATCGCATGGTGCCGAAGGGCGGTATTCGTTTTGACGATATCTCGTTTGAGCGCGGCTACGATCCGGGTCGGGCGTATGGGCAGTCGAAGCTGGCGAATCTTTTGTTTGCGCGTGCGCTCTCGAAGCGTTTGCCCTCGGGGCAGACGGCGAACTCCGTGCATCCAGGCGTCATCGCGACGAACCTAACGCGTCATATGGCGCCCATCCTGAAGGCTACGACGTCTTTGATGAGCGCCCTCGCGCTCAAGTCCGTGGAAGAGGGCGCGGCGACGCAATGTTACGTGGCTGCGAGTCCCGCCGTGACGGGCGTTACTGGGAAGTATTTCTCGCACTGCAACGTGGCGTCCACGTCGGCCCACGCGAAGGACGACGCGTTGGCGGAGCGGCTTTGGACGCGCACGGAAGAGATCGTGGCGGGCTTCGACTGAGTTCGTCGTGAATTAGTCAGCACTGATCGTCGTGGAAGGTCCAGCCGTGGTCCGACGGCTCGAGGGTGCTGAGAAACGTCTCGGCTTGCGCACGGATCGCTTGCTGCTCTTCGACGCCGAACTTGTCCCAGGTGCGGTAGAGCATGCGGAGGCGCGGGTTCTCTTCGAGGCGCTGTCGGTGCTTGCCCATGAAGCGCCAAAAGAGGCTGTTGAAGGGGCATGCGTCGTCGCCGGTGCGCTTTTTGACGTTGTAGCGGCATCCTTTGCAGTAGTCGCTCATCTTGTGGATGTAGCTGCCGGACGCGGCGTAGGGCTTGGTGGTGAAGGTGTCGTCGGCGAAGAGCGCCATGCCGTGGACGTTGGGGAGCTGCACCCACTCGTAGGCGTCGACGAAGGCGGCCCAGAACCAGTGGCTGAGCTGGATGGGCTCGACGTCGGTGAGGAGCGCAAAGTTGCCGAGCACCATAAGGCGCTGGATGTGGTGGGCGTAGCCCGTCTCGCGGACTTGGCCGGCGCTCTGGCTGAGGCAGCGGAGGTCAGTGCTCTCAGGCTCCCAGTAGAGCTTGGGCAGCGTGCGCTTGGCCTTGAGGAGGTTGGCGCTCCGCATGTCCGGCATGCGGTGCCAGTACACGCCGCGGATAAACTCACGCCAGCCGAGAATTTGGCGCAGCAGGCCTTCGGCGCTGTTCAGGGGCATGACGCCTTCGCGGTATGCGCGGACGACGCGTTCACAGACCTCGTGGGGACTCAGGAGCGAGAGGTTCATCGCGGCGGCGATGCGCGTGTGCCAAAGGAACGGCTCGTCCGTGATCATCGCGTCTTGAAAAGGACCGAAACGCTCGGCGCGGGTGCTGAAGAAGTCGTCGAGTTCGCGCAGCGCGCCTTCGCGCGTGACGGGCCAATCGAAGCCGTCGACCTCGCCGAAGAAGCCGTCCCACGCGGCGACTTCTTTCATGGCGGCGCGGGTGATGGCGTCGGGTTTGTGGTCCTCCGTCGCTTCGGGGCGGGCGTCACTCGGCGGCTTTCGGTTTTCGCCGTCGAAGGAGTACTTGCCGCCCGTCGGCTTGCCGTCTTCCATGAGATAGCCCGTGCGCTTTCGCATCCAGGCATAGAAGTGGTGCATGCGGATGACCTTGCGGTCATTCATCCACGTGCTGATCTCGTCGCGCGTCAGCAGGAAGTGGCCGCCTGCGCCGCCGTCGTCGTGGAGCTCCAGCGGAACGCCGAAGGAGTCGTTCTCTTTGGCCGCGAGGAGCGCCCGCTGTAGGCCTTGTTCTCGCGGCATCATGGCGATGACCGCTGTGGCGCCTTCGGCCTTGACGTGTTTGGCGATGCCTTCGACGTAGGTAGCGGCGCGGACGACGCTCACATCAAAGCCCTCGGCGCGAAGTTCCTCGGCGAAGTGGCGCATGGCCGAGAGCACCAGGACGAGCTTCTTGCGGTGGTAGGGAAGGGCGCGGCTCTTGGCGATGGACTCGACGAGGACGACGCTGCCGTCCTTCGGTGAGCGCGGCACACAGGCGAGGTCACGGTGGAGGTCCCAGGGACCGACGAAGTAGGCGGGCCGTGGCGTGATGTGGGTCATGCAGTGGAGCCCTAGGGTTGGTGGTCGGAGGCGCCTAGCGTGGCTGTGCGCCTTTAGGCAGCCCAAGGCCCTGGGAACGCTGAGCGGCTCCGCGAAAGGCTGACCTCACACCATTCTCAAACCGAGTGAGATTGTTCCGCCTTCCACGACAATTCTATCTTGACAGCCAAGCCATCCCGGCACATCTTCCGGCCCGTATTCCGGCTTAGCTCAGTTGGTAGAGCGATCGGCTGTTAACCGATTTGTCGCAGGTTCGAGTCCTGCAGCCGGAGCCATCAAAAGGCGACTCTTAGGAGTCGCCTTTTGTCGTTGTGCTGAGCTTGGCGATCCTGGGACTTGTTGGGTTTTGCCAGCGTCTGCTCCGCCTGGAACGATCCCAGCACTCTTGGCCGTTGAGGACTTGTAGCTCTGGGGGTAGCGGGGCTTCAGGCCGTCCCTATAAAGACGCCATGAACAAGACAGCCCGCCGCATCAT
>JBLHKB010000444.1:0-5958 GCA_047619315.1 Polyangiales bacterium | reverse complement strand
TGTAACCCGTTGTAACCCCAAACTAACGGCGTCCTCGATGAAGGGCGCCATCATGGGGCCATGATTACACGTCGTTTAACCCTTCTTCTTTGCGTGCTCTCGCTCTCCCTAGCCTGTGGTGACGATGACGGCGCTGGTGACGCTGGGCCTAGACGGGATGCCGGACCAGGAATCGACGCGGGACCCGGAGTGGACGGTGGTCCTCGGCCCGATGTCCCTGGCCAGGACGCGGGTCCCGGAGAAGACGCCGGTCCATCAAGCGAGTGGGCTGTTCGCTCCCATCCTTGCCCAGGCGTGAACCGAACCGACGCGTTCCACGCGGATGAGGATGGAACGCTTTGGCTTGGTTGCGGCAGCGGAGCCGAAGGACGAGGGCTCTTCGTGAGTATGGACGAAGGGGTGAGCTGGGGTCTCGCGGAGACCAGCCCTGCTGGGATCTTTGAGACGTTCCGAGTGCTCTCGATTCACCGCGGGTTTGGCGATCTGCTCTACGTGGCTGGACAGCGAACTGGCGGCGCCTTGGCCGTGAGCCTCGACACTTCAAGCGCACCCTTCGCCACGGAAGCCGTCTTGACCGCCGGCGGTACAGTAGACACCACGTTCCTCGCGTCGCCCTTCGTCACGACAGCGAGCGGCGCCGCGTTTGCGGATTCCTTCAATGGCGGCTCAGCGCTCTACCGCCCAGACCCAAGCGTCGGCGACGATGGTCTGGACTGGGTTGTGGCTGCCAACTGGGAAGACGATGGCTCCGGTCACCAGATCCTCGACATGGTGGCTCTTGGCGAGCGCTTCGTTGGATGTGGCAGCACCATCGCTGAGCCGCCCTACGTGTTCTTGCCCTCGATGGCGGATGGCGCTGAGCCTTGGGAAATGACACCCATCGACCTCGCAGGTGACGGTCTGGCTGCGTTCGAAGGCGAGATGTGGGGCGTCGACGCGAACGACTCCCGCGTGGTCGTGGTCGGCATCGACCAGGATCGCAACGTTGGCAAAATCTTCATCTCGGGCGCGGACCGCTACAACGGCGAAGACTACGCGCAGATCGACATCGACCCCCTCTTGGACTTTGTCGTGGAAACAGATTCGACGTGGGCACGCGGCGTTTGCATGGACACCGACCGCATCATTGTCGTCGGAGAAGTTCAGCCCCTCGGCGTCGGCGACAACACTGGCTTCGTCCTTGAGTCCACAGACGGTGGCGCGACGTTCGCGAATATCACCCCAGAAGGCTCGCCGGATACCTGGAGCAAGTGCGAGATCGACGATGGTGGTCGTGTGCTCGTGGCCGGCGCAGGCCGCGTCGGCATCATGAATTAGTAGAACTAGCGGCAAACGAGTCTGGAACTCGTGAAATCGATGCGTCGGAGCTCTTGGGGGGGGAGCTTCGGCGCAGTTTCGTCTCGAACGGCAATTCGGTGTGCACGCTCTAGGATGTCCGGGCAAGATTCGTCTGAATGGTCGACGGTCGTGCAGCGGCGCTCTTCGTGGGTCGTGAGAGGGAGCGCGCGCAGCTAAAGCGCCTCATCACCCATGCGCACTTTGCCATGGTCTGTGGGCCTGGCGGCATCGGGAAAACGGCCCTCGTTCAGGTCGCGCTGGCGGAGCTTGGAACGGCCGCTCGGTTTCATCGATGTCGCAAAGGCGACACGTTGGAAGAGCTTGGCCGCGGACTGCTTCAGGCCCTCGGTGAGAAATCCGTGCCGGCGCTTGGGGACGAAGAGTTCGCAGCATACGTCTTGGAATGTGCTGAGAAGGCCGGCCTGACGGTGGTCGTCGACGATCTGCACAACGTGAGCGAGAGAAGCGCGGAGCGTCTGTGTGAGCTTGTGGCTCGCTTCGCTTCGGCGTCGACGTGGGTATTTACTTCGCGCAGGCTCATGACGGCAATTCAAACGCAGACGATCCAGCTTAAACCGCTGAGTGAGTCCGAGGCTAAGGAGCTGGCGCAGAGATGCGGGCTGCGTGAGGCGCCAGCACATACGGGCGGGGTTCCGTTTTGGATCAAGCAGCTGGCGGCGGCGCAGGACGCAGGTGCTTCAACGGATGCGACGGCGTTTCTCGACGGGCTTTCCCCGGAGAGCCTTCGCCAGCTCGCGATGCTCTCACTCATGCGTGACCCCGTCATCGAGCGCGGGAGCGAGCTCGAGAATCATGGGTTGGCCGTTAGCGATGGATCAGCGCGCCTTCATGACGCGGCCTCAGACGCCATGCGTGCGTCCATGAGTCCCGACGAAGAACAGACAGCAGCACAGGACGCGGTGTTGGCCTTGGCCCACAGTAGGAGCCCCTCGGCGCAGCTCGATGCGCTACGAATCAGCCTGGAGCATCAAGACACAGCCCACGCGAAGCAGCTTCTGAGAGCGTATCGAGGATGGGTTCACGCGGGACTAGGGACGCGGCTGTGGAGCCTCTTTGCGGAGGAACATGCCCCGGCTCTTGCCGTCGACAAGATACGCATCGCCGTTGATGTCGGGTCTCGTTCATCACTCGACTGGCTCGCTGAACAGCCCGCTCCCGTCGAATGCGCTGCGCGACTCGATTGGGCAGAAGGGCTCCTGCGGAGCGGACGAACACGTCGCGCCCTTGATGTTCTTCGCGAGGAGGCCAGCGGAGACTCGACGCCGAGAACAAAGCTCTTGTTCGGTGAGGCGCTTTGCGAAGCGGGGAAGGCAGCCGAGAGCGTTCAGGTCCTACGCTCCATCGACGCTGCGGACGAAGAGCAGGCGCTTCGGCGCGACTCGAAGTTGGCGAAAGCCCTCTTTCACGCAGATCAAGGGGACGAAGCCAAGAAGCTCCTACACTCCCTGGAGCGGCGTGCGGTGAACTTTGGGTGCGACACTCTGAGAGCGGAGCTGAGCGCGGAGCGGAGCGCGCTACGGCTTCAGCTCGGGCTCAAGGACGACCGCCGCGTCGAAGCGACTCCTTCTCTCGGCTCCTTGGGCCGCGTATTTCAGGGCGTTCGACTGGCGGCTTCGGGGCGCTACCGCCACTCCGCTCAGATCATTGCGGCGCTTCGGAGCATTGATGTTCCCGCCAGCACATCGGTCCTTGCAGGTGTGGTTCAGGGCATCCTGCGCGTCACACGAGGTCGCTACAAAGGCCTGTCACAGACGGCCCGCGAGATGGTTCGCGAAGCCGAGCGCTTGGGGAACGCGACGCTCTATCATTGGTCGTTCATGCTCGAGCGAGCCGTAAACCTCGGGAGCGCCGCCGAGCATCCTGAGCTGGAGTGGGCGCCGAATATTCCGACGCCGACGGGAATTCCTCAGCGCTACCTCCAGTCTTTGCGCGTGAGCCATCGCGCGCGACGCGGCGAGACCATCGCCGTCGACGAACTGCCAAAAGCCGGGCCGGGGGATGGCCCTTTGGTCACATGTATTTGTGACCTGACGGAAGCGACGGTCTGCCTGCTGGCTGGCGACGCGGATCGAGCACAGCTGCTTGCGGCTGCCGTGACACAGCGAACCACCCGCTCGGGCTACTTCTTCTTCGAGGGCGAGGCGCTGCTGATCCAATGCTACGCCGAGCTTCAGCTTGGTCGGTGGTCGGGGCTTTCACACGCGCTGGACTCCTTGGAGGCCCTCTCCGTGTCGATGCGGTCCAAGCGCTACGGATCCATCGCTCGGCTGCTTCGACTTGCGTTCTCGGACCGGCCGGACTGTTCGGGCTTGCTGACGCTTGTCCGCGAAGGGGATGCGTCCCCAACGGCGGCGCGAGTGGCGCGGACCTTGATGGGTGCGCAGGCATCCGAAGATGCTCTCGATGAGTTGCTCGTCACGGGTCTGCGTGCCCGATGGAGGCATGACATCGAGGCGATGAACGGTACGTCGGTGCAGGCGGCGTGGAGCTTCGATGCAGAAGCCAAGATGATCGCGCTTCCGGGTCGCCTAGTACCGATCAGTCCCCTCGCGCTGCGCTTGTTGAACTGCCTCTTCGACGAACCACAAGGCGTGTCCGTAAGTCGGGTCGCTGAAGTCGTTTGGGGCATCGACGACTACCACCAGCTTCGCGACTCGAAGCGAGTCCATGTGGCGGTGCGTCGACTTCGGACAATTCTTGAGGAAGAGCCATCTTCACCGACGCGCCTTCTGACCGTCGACAACGGTTACGCGCTGTCTACCTTGGATGCGCCAGCCCGTTTGGTGCCGCGAAGCTGATTTGAGACTGTTTTGAACCACACCAGCACCCAGCCCTTCAGTCGCACGCCGAGGTGGCGTTTTCTCGACCAGCCAAGTAGCGTGGATCGATGAGCAATGCCGAAAAAGGCTCGGACGCGGTCGCGCGGCGACCACTTTTGGTGCTCTTCCTGCGCTACAAAGAGAAGCTCGCCTTCCTTGTGCTCATCGCTGGGCTTCTGCTGATTGGGCGAGAGATCAGCTCGGCTTATCCTCGGGACGTCGATATCGTCTTTGAGCTTGGACCGGCGTATGAGCGCCATGAGGTCCTAGAGGTGCGCTACTTGCTGGAAGGCGAGGAGGTTCGTGGGGCGACGTACCGCGGCGACAGCCTTGATGAGACCATCCGCGCGAGCGTCTCGCTTTCGCCCGGCCGATACTCCATCAGTGCCCACTTCAACGACGGAACGACCGTCGAGCGCGTACTGCAAGTACCAGCGGAGGGTCGCGTACACATCTCGTTGTACGAGCGCGGTTCGTCGTGAGCGGGAAGGGGACTCAGCACGGGCGAGCACGCGTGGTGGAGCTTCCGCGTCTCGCCATTGTTGTGCTCTCGGGTTCGGCGCGTGGCGAAGAGCACGTGATGGCTCACGACCAACTTCGAATTGGAAAGTCGACGGAGAACGACTTCGTCCTCGACGATGAAACGGTTTCACGGTTCCACTGCGAGATCACGCGTGAACCCCGCGGTTTTCTGCTGCGTGACAAGAAGAGCACAAACGGCACGCTCCTCGACGGCGCCGAAGTAAGAGAAGCGTTTCTTCGGCCCGGCGCCATCGTCACCGTGGGCAAGGTTGAACTCAAGGTGCGTACCTACAGCGAGCGCGTCGAGGTTCTCCCGAGTGAGAAGCACTTCTTCGGTGAGGCGGTGGGAGAGAGTCTCCCGATGCGCGAGATCTTCGGACTCCTCGAGCGGCTCGCGCCCAGCAACGTGAGCGTCTTGTTGGGCGGAGAGACGGGGACCGGAAAAGACATACTGGCCCGGGCGATTCACACCGAAAGCCGCCGCGCGAAAGCGCCCTTCGTCATCGTGGACTGCGCATCGGTGGTTCCTTCGCTCATTGAGAGTGAACTCTTTGGTCATGAAAAGGGCTCGTTTAGCGGCGCGACGGAGCGTCGAACGGGTGCCTTTGAGCTCGCTCATGGCGGAACGCTCTTTCTCGATGAAGTCGGCGAGCTGCCCCTGGATTTACAGCCCAAGCTCCTACGCGTCTTGGAGCAGCGCTCACTGCGTCGAGTCGGCGGAAACCGCGAGGTCAAAGTGGATATTCGCGTGGTGGCGGCATCCAAACGAAACCTCTTGGCCGAAGTTGAACGCGGTAAGTTTCGCGAAGACCTCTACTTTCGGTTGGCCGCCGCGCCCGTCACGGTGCCGCCTGTGCGTGAGCGTCGCGGCGACATCGCGCTCTTGGCCGAGACAATCCTCGCGCGTATCTGCAACAAGTCGGGCGGCGAGCTGCTGACGATGGAGAGCGCCGCGCTCTCGGCCCTTGCCGAGCATGACTGGCCCGGCAACGTCCGCGAACTCCACAATGCCATCGAGCGCGCGGCGATCTTGGCCCGCTCGTCCGGCGCGGGCGCAATTCGCTTTGGAGATCTACCAGCGCCGGCGTTGATGCGTGTGCCCATGGGACGTCCGCAGTTCGATGAGCGCATCAGCTACCGAGACGCGAAGTCCGCGATGGAAGCGGACTTTGAGCTGCGCTACGTCACGTGGCTCTTGGCACGCCACGAAGGCAACATCTCGGCGGCGGCACGTGCGGCGGACATGGATCGGAAGTAC
>JBLHKB010000443.1:0-5962 GCA_047619315.1 Polyangiales bacterium | reverse complement strand
GATGCTCTGGCGGAGCTTGGCGAGCTGGCCAAGAAGCCCGAAGCGAACATCATCAAGCTGCCGAACATCAGCGCGTCGGTGCCTCAGCTGAAGTCCGCCATCGCCGAACTGCAGGCGGCAGGCTTCAAGATCCCAGAATATCCGGAAGAGCCGAGCACGGACGCCGAGAAGGACGCCGCTGCACGTTACGCAAAGGTCCAGGGGAGCGCCGTGAACCCGGTTCTTCGCGAAGGCAATTCGGACCGCCGCGCGCCCAAGGCCGTCAAAGAGTTCGCGCGCAAGCACCCACACTCCATGGGCAAGTGGTCCGCGGACTCGAAGTCTCACGTCTCGACGATGACCGCAGGCGACTTCCGCAACACGGAAGTATCTGTGACGGTGGCTTCGGCGACGAAGGTGCGTATCGAGCACGTGGCCGGTGACAAGACAACGGTGCTGAAGGACGGCTTGGCGCTTCTCGAGGGCGAGATCATCGACGCCTCTGTGATGCGTAAGGCTGAGCTGCTCGCCTTCCTCGCGGCGCAGATCGAAGAAGCCAAAGCTCAGGGCGTTCTCTTCTCGCTGCACATGAAGGCGACGATGATGAAGGTCAGCGACCCCATCATCTTTGGGCACGCCGTCCGCGTCTTCTTCAAGGACGTTTTCGCGAAGCACGGCGAGGCGTTTGAGTCCGTCGGCGTCGACGTGAACAACGGCTTTGGCGACCTTCTTGGCAAGCTCAGCGAGCTGCCCGAAGCCAAGCGAACCGAGATCGAAGCCGACATCAAGGCTGCGTACGCCTCCGGCCCCTCCCTCGCGATGGTGGATTCCGACAAGGGCATCACCAACCTTCATGTGCCCAGCGACGTCATCATCGACGCCTCGATGCCGGCGATGATTCGCACCTCGGGATGTATGTGGAACACCGCAGGTAAGCTCCAAGAGACGAACGCAGCGATTCCAGACAGCAGCTACGCCGCCATCTACGACGTCGTCTTCGACGACTGCAAGAAGAACGGCGCCTACGACCCAACCACGATGGGCAGCGTCTCCAACGTTGGCCTCATGGCGCAGAAGGCCGAAGAATACGGCAGCCACGACAAGACCTTCGAGATCGCAGCGGACGGTGTTGTCCGCGTGGTGGACGAGAGCGGCGCAGAGCTGACGAAGCACGACGTGAAGGCCGGCGATCTCTGGCGCATGTGCCAGGTCAAGGACCTGCCCGTGCAGGACTGGGTCAAGCTCGCAGTTTCCCGCGCCCGCGCGACGGGAGCGCCTGCCGTATTTTGGCTCGACGAGAACCGTCCCCACGACGCGCAGCTCATCACCAAGGTCAATACATACCTCGCAAGCCACGACACGAGCGGCCTTGAGATTCACATCCTCTCGCCGGAGAAAGCGACGCGTTTCAGCGTAGAGCGCATTCGCCGCGGCGAAGACACCATCTCCGTCACGGGCAACGTGCTTCGCGACTACCTGACGGACCTCTTCCCGATCCTCGAAGTGGGTACGAGCGCCAAGATGCTCTCGATCGTGCCTTTGATGAACGGCGGCGGTCTCTTCGAGACGGGCGCCGGCGGCTCTGCACCGAAGCACGTTCAGCAGTTCGACAAAGAGAACCATCTTCGCTGGGACTCCCTTGGTGAGTTCTTGGCGTTGGCCGTGTCCCTCGACCACTTGGCAGAGCGCAACGACCACGCGGACGCCAAGATCATGGGCGCGACGCTCGACGACGCGACGACGAAGTACTTGCTCACCAACAAGTCGCCGTCCCGAAAGGTCAACGAGCTCGACAACCGCGGCTCACACTTTTACCTGGCGCTCTACTGGGCACAGGAGCTCACGAAGTGTGAAAGCGCTGGCCTGAAGGACACCTTCGCTCCGCTGGCGAAGGCCCTCTCGGACGCCGAAGACAAGATCGTTGCTGAACTCAACGAGGTTCAGGGCAGCGCCCCCGAAGTGGGCGGTTACTACCTCCCGAACGAAGACAAAGCGCGCGCCGCCATGCGACCAAGCGCGACGCTCAACGCCATCATCGACGGGTTCTAGTGTAGCCCGCCATTCAGGGGCCATGATGGAGACGCAACACCATCAGTCCGCTGGGCCTTGTGCTCGGTGGGCTTGCGGTGTTGGCATTGTTGTCCATCAAGTCGACCAGCAGAACTGGGCGGCGCTTCTACGCCCGGCGCCGTCGGATGGCAGCACCATGTGGCACGAGGCCCATGTTCATCGCTGCGACGAATGTGGTGAAACCAACACCGTGACGCTTAAAAACGTCACGATGGTCCACGACAAAAAGGGCAACGAGGAGCGCCGGGAAGAAGTGGTCGTCGACCGCGTCTACATCAGCGGCGCTGATCTCCACATGCTCCTGAACTCTTAGGCTTAGCGTGGCTCAGCGCGTGGCCCACGAGGCGCTCGCGGGATTCGTGGTCGGCGTGGGGCGGGGGTGCTTTCTTCGCCCGGAGCGGTCGGTCCATTCCCGTCGTCGCCGCTTCCCCCTCGTCCATCCGCGTAGTCAGGCAGCGCGCCGCTCGGGACCACGGAGTCCATCTGCAAGCCGCCGAGGGCGTCTTGGGCGCTCGGTGCGGGTGCGTTTTCGAGAATGAACGGACGGGCGTTCTCTCCGTGGCAGAACGGCTCGTTCCGCATAAACGTCCAATGCACATACACTTGGCCGTCACCACTTTTGATGGCGTCCGGAGGCGCAGGGAAGGGCGTGGCTCGCTTGACGGCGTTGAACGCTCCAAAGTCATAGGGCAAGACGCCGCTCGAGTTCACCACGCCAATGCGGGCGATGCCGCCGTCTGCGGCGAAGACGATTTCCAGCTTCACTGCAAGGCTCAAGTCACCCATAGGCCCGCTGGGTGAGAGGTTGTCGACGAACTGGTGAAACGAGATGTGGATTCGTCTGTGGAGCGCCGCCAAGTATTCGGCGAAGGGTGAGGCGCGGGCGTTGAGCGCGGTTTGATTGCCGGAGCGCACCCCAGGGACGAAGTTCTCGATGGCGGCGCGGAACTCGGTCCACTCGCGTTCACGGCGGCCGCTGCCGCGCTGCCTCGTGAGTCGCGACTGGGCGTACTCATCGCGCTCTTGACGCAGCTGCTCTTCGCCGAAGATCCCTTCAAACTGACGCCATCCGATGCGCAGGTTTGGGCCTTGGCGCTCGGCGTCCCCTCCTCGGCCACGTCGATCGCCGTTCTGTCCTTCGCGCCCCTGTACGGAGTCACCACCTCGTTCACCGCCCCCGGTTCCGCGCTGTCGGGGGCGCCGGATCACGAAGGTGCCCATGCCATCGTTGATGGTGATGAGCTCCGTGTCCGGCTCGCCGCCTTCTTGGGCGTTCTGTTCTTGGACGAGCCGCGCACGCTCCCCCATTCGCTCCGGGGCGGCTTGTGTCTCTTGCACTTCGTCTGGCTCGAGGGCCGGCATCTGGTCGTCGGGGCCTTCTTCGTTTTCAGTCTCGCGGAACTCCTCTTCCGCTGAGTTGCCAAGCTCGTCTTCAGTCGACGGATCGAGCTGGGCGCCCACGCTGAGTTCTTCTTGGGAGTCCTCAACCATGTTCGTGACTTCGGCCTGAGTCTCCTCGTCGACGCGATTGTTCTCGCGGGCGATGAACTGCGTCTCTTCGGGCGGCGCAACCGTGGGATCCTGGCTGTGCTGTTGAACAGGGATTGGATTGCGCTCCAAAGCGACGGGGGGCCTGGTGCGAATCTCGGGCTCGGGCTCGGGCTCGGGCTCGGCTTCCGGAGCCACAGGCGCCGAAGACGCCTCGTCTTGCTCGCTCTCGTTCTCCGTGCGCTCGCGCGACGCTTCGCGTTCCTGCTCGGGCTCGACGGAGTCGGTCTCTGGCAACTCCTCTTCGATCGCGATGGGCTCCATCTCGACGAAGGTGGGCTCCTCGACGCTGGCCACGACGGGTTCATCCCAGGCGAGACTCTTGGCGAGCTGGCCCAGAACCCCCCAAACAGGCAAGTGGACGCTGAGGCTGGCGAGAACGGCCAAGCCAAAGACCATTCCTGCAGATAGCCGTCGTCCCATCATAGATAGAACCCTAAGCTAGGGCTCCTATTTCCACTGCGCCAACCGGCGGCGTCAAAGAGGAGAAAAATGAGGTGTTTCAGTGCTTTGAGAGCTGTCACTTCGTCTGGTGGCGCGGTGGGGTGGCAAATGGCAGTGTCCCGCCATGACGAGCACCCAGTCAGAAATCGAGGTCTCCTACGACATCAGCAATGAATTCTTCAAGCTCTGGCTTGATGAATACATGCACTACACGTCCGCCAGTTATCTGACCGGCGATGAGACTCTCGAGCAGGCGCAGCTTCAAAAGTGCAAGATCCTCGCGGATTACGCCGAGGTCACCCCCGACAGCTTTGTCCTCGACATTGGCTGCGGCTGGGGCGCCAACCTTGAATACCTGGTTCGCCATCGCGACGTGAAGCGGGCCCACGGCATCACGCTCTCCACCGCGCAGTGCGACTGGATTCATGACGACAAGAAGCTCCCCGGCGTCAAAGCGATCGTCTGTGACTACGCGAAGTACGAGCCCGAAGAGAAATACGACGGTCTCATCTCCATCGAGATGATCGACCATCTCTGTTCGCCGGAGCAGTCCCGCAAAGGGATGGCCATCGATCTGTACCGAAAGTACTTCACGAAGGTCGCCGACTGGGTGAAGCCCGGCGCGTGCTTTGGTTTCCAGGCCATTCTCCGTAACCGCATGCCGCGCACTCGGAAGGACCTTCAGGACCTGGCGTTCACAGCTGATGTGATCTTCCCGGGCGGCCTGAACCCACGCCTCGAAGAGCTCACGGCGGCGGTCAATCCGTGCTGGGAAATCCTTGAGATGCGCACGCAGCGCACCTGCTACGGCAAGACCACGGGCGAATGGCTTCGCCGCATGCGTAGTCATGAGGCGTTGATTCGTGACAAGTGGGGCGACCAACTCTTCGACGAGTATGAGCGCTACCTCGACACCTGCGTGCGTGCCTTCGACGCCCACTGGTCGAGTGATGTTCAGATGAAGCTGCGCCGCATCGGCTAAGCCTCCTCAGAACGAGGGCGCTCTCGTTTATCGACACCGCTCTCGTTTATCGACACCGCTGTTGAACGCTGGAGCGGACGGTAGTGCAGGCGGTGAACCCTGAGCGGCGGCATTGGGTCCAGATGCCCGCGTCGCCGCATGCTGGAACGCCTCCCGCGAAGCCGTCACCGCCAATACAGGGAAAGACACAGTTCGCTATCTCTGCGCGCTCGACCTCTTCGCTGCCATCGCAGTTGTAGTCGAAGTCGATCTCCTCTGGAACGGACATGATCGGCGTTGACTGAAAAGTCTGTCCTGGTCGCACCGTGGCGTTGGCGTCATTGCAGTCGGGGTCTGTGTCTGGAGAACGAGTGCTCCATTGGCCACCGTCGTCGCAGCGTGTGAGCGTTGGCGTCGGCCTCGCGCAAGCTTCAACGAGCGTGGCGTCGCTCGGCGCAAAGCCATCTCCGTCGCAATCGGCGTAGTAAGTGACGATCTCTTCTTCGTCGATGGCTCCGTCGCAGTCGTTGTCTTCGCCATCGCATCCGTCCGCAGAGGCCGGGCTGATGAGGGGGTCTTCATCATCGCAGTCTTCGCCGCACGCGCCGAGAGCGACGGGCGCATAGCCGTCGAAGTCGCCGTCGATCAGGCGATACGCGCAGCCGTCCATCGGGCTGCAGGCGTCATCCGTGCATGGGCTCTCGTCATCGCAGTCGAGGGCCATTCCGGCGAAGCAGGCGCCATCGACGCAGTCTTCGGCGCCCGTACATACGCTGCCATCGTCGCAGTCTGCCGGGGTCTCGCAGTTCTTGGGCAGGCAGATTTCTGAGGTACAGGTTCCGACGACGCCGTTGCAGTCTGCGCCTTCGGGGAGCGCAACGCCGGCGACGCATGCGTTCGCTTCACAGGTCTCAACGCCATTGCACTCGGCGCCGTCGTCGCACGCGTCGTCTTCCGTGC
>JBLHKB010000442.1:0-5963 GCA_047619315.1 Polyangiales bacterium | reverse complement strand
CGCCGATGAGAACTTTGTTTCGTGTCGTGGGAACGACGATGGGAAAGAGCACGATCCACAGACACGCCCACGACACGCCACGAACCACGCTTGAGGTGTCATAGGTGATGAACACTTCCGTCAAGGAGATGCCGAGTCCCGTGAGTATCTGGTACACGAGGCCCAGGTGCTGCAGCTCGCGAGGCGTTCGTTCTCTACGCACCCACACAAAGACGCCCACGGAAAGAAGCACGCTGAGCATCGCGATCGCGTTCGCCGCGACAAGGTCGGCGCCGGCGTGGGGCGGCGAAAAATTCATCGCACTCACGGCGATCACAAACGTGCACACCACGAGAGCCGCCGTCGTGGAGAGCCGTGCGCGGGCGCGTTTCGCGAGGGCCGCGGTGCTTCTCCCAAGGCGGCCGGAACTCAGCGCGTCGGTTTGCTTTTGAGGGCCCATCCCGAAGGGCCTATCGCACGAGCGCCGGCGTGGCGCACGTGGTGTGAACTAGCGGCGACGAACGAGGGCTGAGATGCCGCGTGCGATATTGTCGCGTTCCGCCAGGGTAAAGCCCTCGGCTTCGTGGACGATGCGTCCACGTCGGTCGATCCAAATGGTGAAGGGAGCGCCACGACGTGGATTGAGGCGGCTGGTGACGGCGGTGTCGAGGTCGCTCAGCACTGGAAACGTGAGACCCAACCGGTTTACCACGGGGGCTGCCTGAGAGATGGTCTGGGGGCCGTCCATGGAGATGGCAACGACCTGAAGACCCTGGTCCTGGTAGCGCGCGTAGAGCTGCTGATAGAGGGGAAGCTGTTGCTTGCAGGGCTCGCACCACGTGGCCCAAAAGACGATGGCGATGGGGTTCGTGCCCAGGTGGTCGCTCAGCTCAAAGCGGCCACTGACCGGTCCGCCTGGGATCGCGGGGAGGGTGAACTCACCAGGACGTGCACCAACACGTGCCTCGGCGGTCGAACGCGCCGTGTTTCCGAGGAGCGAGGTGCACCACGCGGTGGACGTAATGAGTGCGGCGATGAGGAGGATCTGGGAAAAGCGCTTCATTGGTTCTCACAATCAAAGACGTAGAAGAGGCTGAGGGTATTCACTATGCGGCGCGGTGAGGAAAGTTAGCGCCCTAGAACCGCCTGATCGCAGAGAAGTCAGAGTCGAAGCACGAGTTCGACGGTGCCGCCCTGGAAAGGAGGCACGTCACGACAAACGCCGCCGGAACAGAGCAGGCCGCCGGGCGTCTGGCCGCCATAGACGCGGACAAAGCTGCCCGAGAGGAAGTCGTAGCGAACCTCGAGTCCTGGGTAGAGGCTCGGGGAGTCGGCGCCAACCGTCTGTGTATTCCACGCGAGGATCGGAGAGACGCGAAGCTTGCCAGCGAAGGAGTAGGTGAGGGTGGCTTGTCCGCGAATGAACTCGACGTAGTCGAAGGCTTCGTGGCGGCGCTCGTCACGATGGGAGATGAGCAGCTCGAGGCTGTGGTCCCCAAGGACGATGCCAGCTTCGGCGGTGGCGTGGTAGACGGTGGCGTACTCGCCATTGACGACCACATCGTTGAAGATGGGATCCGGCTCAAGGTAGGACTCACGTCGAAACCCCGCCTCGAGGGAAAACGACCAGCCGATGCGTTCGCCGCTCTGGGGAACGCGCTGCACTTTGGCGAACCCATGTGTGACGAGGATGCCGTCAAAGGGGTCGATAGCCTCGTTCTCGGCGAATCCGTACACGAGCCCAGTGACGCTGAGACTCCAGGCGCCGGGCAGGAATCCGTAGTCCATCTGCAAGCGACCACCGCGATTGTTGTGGAGCGCTTCGGGACGCTCGTCACTGCGCTCAAGCGTCGGGGGCGCGCTGTAGGTTCGGTGGGCGGCGCCTTCGCCGTTGGACGCGGCGACGCGGTAGTTGTGGTAGTCCTTCCACTCGAGCAAGAGCGCCAGGTTCCCAAGCCGCGTTTGCGCACTACCGTAGAGGGCGTAGCCGGTCTCGACCTCTTCTTCGCCGAACTCCGGCTCGGAGACACGCCTTAGGGCGTTGATCTCACCATAGAAAGAGAGCTTGCCGTCGAGGAGAGCAGGTGCGTCCAGACGCCAACCGAGGACACTGAGGTAGCGGCGCTCAAAGCCGGGCTGTTCGCCCAACCAGCTCGTCATCGCGTGGGCGCCGAGAGAGACGCCAGCCACGCGGAAGCCGGCTTCGCCGCCCATGAGAAAATCGCGGCGCTCGGGGTTCGAAAAGAGGTCGCGCCGGAGTCGGTCTTGGGGTGCCGTGACGATGCGAAGCGTTTGAGGGTCAAGGTTCTGCGGGTTGACGGCGCCGCCGAGGAGGCGCGCAAAAACACGGCCTTCGTCGTACGCGACCTGACCGCCTCGCAGCGTCGTGTCGACGCCGAGAAGGTCCACGCGACGAAGAGCGAGCGCAATGCCGCGGCCGAGCACCGCGTAACTGTCGACGGCGTCGATGGCGATATCGCCGCGTTCGTAGTGAAGCGAGAATCGTTCGAGACGAAGGTCCGCGTTGTAGAAGCAGAGCGTCTCTTGGCCGTCTGGGCAGTCGCTGGTCAGGAGGGGCAAGAACGCGTCGAGTCGCATGCCGAGGCGAAGATGCTCGCCCTGCATACCGAACTCAAACTTCTCCCAGAAGGAGAGAAAGTTGTCATCGAACCGGTTCGCGTTGAAGTTCTGGACTCGGTACTGAGCCTGCGTCGTGGACGTGAAGTTGAAGGTTGTCTCGCCAAAGACTGGCAGCACCAGCGGCGTGGCTTCGTCGTCTGGGGCGTCGAAGTTCCATTCGTCGTCGCCATCCTCGTCCGCACTTTCGCCGTCCAGATCGTCTGGCAGCGAGTATTCCTCATCGAGGTCAGCTGGCAGCGAGTATTCCTCATCGAGATCGGCTGGAAGTTGGTACTCGTCCGCGGAAGGCTCCGCTTCAGTCACCGCTGAGGGGTCCGAAGCGATCGTGTCGTCTGTTGCAGACTCGTCAGCTGTCGCTGTCGAACCCGACTCTTCCTCCCCCTGCGCAGACGCCCGACCGCCGATGAGGGGGCCGAGCGTCAAGGCGAACAGGAGGAGAGCATTCGCCCTCCGTTTCATGAAGACCTACCGTTCCGACAGGAGCCGGACAAGGGTGCCACGCAGCGCGCCGAGTGGGTCGTCCGGAGGGCCAATGCCGTTTGCGCGGTCGAGGATGAGTCCATCGTTGTCGATGATGACGGTCGATGGAAGGCTGTTGTCGGGGAAGAAGGGCTGGAGAAGCTGAGCGGGGTCCACGAGCTGTGTGTTCGAGAGACCGAAACGGTCAACCCACTCTTGGCAGTAGCCGTCTGGTGGAGGATTGAAATCGGCGTCCTGAATGATGATCTGCACAACATGAACGTCCGCCGGATCGAACATCGCATTGATCTCTTGTTCGAGGACTCGGCTCTCTGCGATGCAGGGACCACACCAGCCTGCTGCAATGCTGAGCACTGTGAGCTTCGCGGCGCAGGTTGCTTCGTCTGGGAATGCGAAGCTGTCGCCGTTGCAGTCCTGAAGGTCAAAATCGTTGCCTTGAGCCACGGTTCCGATTGGGCTCATGCGGGCTCCAACTGTTGCGCCGTAGGGGCCTTCCCATGCGCAAGCACCAACGGATGCGTCCGGCGTTGGGCCGGCATCGGTTCCTGGACCGGCATCGGTTCCCGGTCCCGCGTCCGTTCCGCCGCTTGCATCAATCTCCGGGCCGCCGTCCGCGATCGGTAGATCGTCGTCTCCACAGCCAAAAGCCATCGTGGTGGCTAGTGCGAGAATCGTCCAAATACGCATCCTATGAGTCCTTCCAACGCCTCAACGTCATGACGTTGGAGCAAAGTTCTGTATATCAGTGAGTTAGGGCGCCGTCGAGGCAGCATCCCTATGGGTGGGATAGGCCACAGCTATCGCTACGCCTATGTTCGGGAGCGACAAACGTTACAGATTTACTCGGGTCGGCATCGGCCGGTCATGTTGTCTCCGGCGCCAACCTCCACACACTCATGCCCAGCAGGGCATGCGTCCGATCGGCAGTCCACGGGGATGCAGATACCATTGTCGAAGCGCTTACCAGCGATCCTTCGGAGACATTGGCGGCCGGGACGACATTCTCCGTCCATTCCACACGGGGCGTAGCAGCTTCCTTCGCTACCAGCGCTTAGGTCACCACTGGGAATGCAGATGTCGCCGTCATTTGGACAGTGTGTGGTGGGAAGTGCGTCCCCCAAGTAGAAGTTGCTGGACTGGAAGCCCGAAGGAATCGTGCAGCGCGACCGACAGGAGCCGCCTACTTCGCCAGTGAGGCTGCCATCATCAACGACCTGTGTGCAGTCGCCACTGAGGCATTGACCGTCGCTCTCGCATGCCTCGTTCGTGACGGCGCCTTCCGTGGGCGTGGAGCCCTCGGGAACGCAAACCGCGGCCTGCTCGTTGCACTCAGCGCCAGCACCACAATCGGAGTCTTCATCGCAGTAACCGACGCAGCGTCCACCACGCACGGGCGGATCAAAGTCGTTGATACGGTCGTCGATTTCAATGCAGACGAAGTCGTCGCCTCGGCCGCAGTCCAGAGAGTTAAGACACTTTGGTTCACAAGCCATCCCTTCGCGGTCGTTCGCTTCAAGGCACCAGTGAAAGTTCACGCCGTCATCGCATGGCCGACGGTCGACGCAGGCGACGCTGCATAGCCCGCCGGAGAATCCGTCCGTCGCTTGGCGGCAGTAGGCGTCCTCACCAGGACATTGGGAGTCGACTTCACAAGCGCCAAAGATACGACTTGGTTCCGGAGGGCCCGCATCGAAGACATTGGGGGCACCGGCGTCAAAGACGTCTGGCGCGGCTGCGTCGAGCTCCGGGCCTGAATCCATGATTGGCAGTGTGCTGTCGTCGCCACAAGCAACGAGAGAAAGAAGGGCGATCAAACAAGAAAAGCGCATTACCGTGACTTAGCACTTTCTCTTTCGCTGCGCCTGCCGCTTGCGGTCGTGTGCGGAGACACCCGACGAAGTCGACTATTCGGCCTCAATAATGGCTTTTAGGCTTCTAGACCAAGGTTCTCAGTGGTCCAAGTGATGAGCTCATCGATGACGTCGTCCCGATTGGTCTCGTTGAGGATCTCGTGGCGGGCCCCCTCATGAATCGAAAGAGTCACGTTCTTGAGGCCGGCGTCGTCATATGCGCCCTTGAGCTGTCGAAGGCCTTTGCCCTTTTCGCTGACAGGATCTTCGCCGCCGCCGACGATGAAGACGGGGAGCTCTTCGGGGATGCGTCGCTGGCGAAACGGATCGGAAATAGGTCCGAGCGCGTCCAGAAGTCCGACCCAGCTTTCCGTGCTGATGCCAAAGCCGCAATGAGGGTCCGCGATGTAGGCGTCGACTTGGGCGTCATCCCGCGAGAGCCAGTCAGACTCGGTGCGGCCCTCAAAGGCGTCGTTGAACTTCCCGAAGCTCAGGTTCTGCAAGAGGTTGCTCGGCTTGCTCGGCTTCACACGCCATCGTTCGAAGCGCGCCACCAAACGACCGGCGGCGGCGATGGCTGGGGGCTTGCCGTTGCTGCCGCTGAGGATCCACGCCGCGGCATGTTCCGGCGCGTCGAGGATGAGCTGTTGCGCCATGAACGAGCCCATGGAGTGAGCCAGCAGGGCCATAGGCAGGTCGGGATGCTTTTTTCTCTCGTGATCTCCCACGCGCCGAATGTCCTCAACGACGGTGTTCCACGGACCCATGTGACCAAGCTCGTTTGGCTTTGCGCTTTGGCCGTGGCCGCGAATATCATGACCGAAGACCAAGAAGCCGGCTTTACAGAACGCCTTCGCCACGTAGTCATAGCGGCGAATGTGTTCTGCCATGCCATGCACGAGCTGAATGAGCGCACGAGGTTCGCCTTCCGGTTCCCAACGGACCGTGGAGAGAGTTGCGCCTGGGACTTCAAGGGTAGAACTGATCATCGTCGGCTCCCATCATAGGCCTGAA
>JBLHKB010000441.1:0-5988 GCA_047619315.1 Polyangiales bacterium | reverse complement strand
TCCAAAGTGACTGCGGACACCATCGCTCAAACGGAGAGTCACCAAAGGCTCATGCCACCGCACGCGGAAGCCGTCCTCTGTATGCTTCGCCGTCCAAGCGCGTCCTTGCGCTGGGATTTGGAGCAACCATGCCGCTACGAAAACCGCAACGATTCGTGGCATGTGGAAAGGATACGGTGCGGGGCAGCCCACCTGAAGGGGTTCGTTGACAGCTGCTTTCACCGATACTAGACACCGCCCCAGGGTAGCGTTCTGCCACCCGATCGGAGCCTCGATGTTCAGCGAGTATTTGCCGGTGTTTATGATGGTTGGTGTCGCCACAATTGTGGCTCTCGCCCTGTTCACCATCACCACCTTGGCGGGCCCCAACAAGCCCACGCCAGAAAAGCTACTTCCCTACGAATCCGGATCCAACACGCAAGGTGCAAACCACCTTCGGTTGAGTGTGAAATTCTACCTCACAGCGATTCTTTTCGTGGTCTTCGATATCGAAGCCGTCTTCCTATACCCATGGGGCGGTCTCTTCCGAGAACTTGGCTGGCTTGGCTTTGTCGAAATGCTCAGCTTCCTCACGGTTCTCTCAATCACGCTCGTCTACGCGTGGAAGAAAGGCGCTCTCGAATGGGAGAACTAAAAGTTGTCGGTGGTGCAAGCGGTGAGAGTTTCTTTACGACTCGCTTTGATGCTCTTCTTTCGTGGGCACGTCGCTATTCTCTTTTCCAATACCCGTTTGCGACGGCGTGTTGTGGGATGGAGTTCTTTGCTGTCGCGTCCCCCCGCTACGACATCGCTCGATTCGGCGCCGAAGCCCCACGCTTCAGCCCGCGCCAGAGCGATGTGCTTTGGGTCGTTGGTACGATCTCGCAGCGCCAGGGTCCTGTGCTCAAGCGAATCTACGAGCAGATGACAGAGCCCAAGTGGGTCGTGGCTTTCGGCACATGTGCGAGCTGCGGCGGCTTCTACGATAACTACACAACGATCCCCGGCGCGGACAAAGTCATCCCCGTGGACGTGTACATCCCCGGCTGCCCACCGCGTCCAGAGGCCGTCCTCGACGGTCTGATGCTTCTGATGGAAAAGATTGAGAAGGGCGACCGAACACCCGTTTCCGTTCCTCCTCGCGAGGTCCCTGAGTTAGCTCAGATTCGCGCAAAGAATGGCGGTAATGCGTGAGCGCCAAAGTTCAAAAGCGGCTCAAGGCGGAGTTCGGCGACGCGATTCTCGAAGCTGATTCGTTCCGTGGGGACGAACGAGCCCTCGTCGCACCCAAGGACTGGGTCCGTGTGGCCGAGTTCCTCCGAGACGACCCTGCCTGTTCCATGAATCACTTCGGTGATTTTACGGCAGTCGACTGGCCGGAGCGCGATGGTGAGCGTTTCGAACTCGTCCTCTACGTTCGCTCCGTGCAGCACGCCCATCGCATCTTTCTGCGAACGTGGATCGCTGACGGAAAGGACGCGCCAACCCTGTCCAAGGTTTGGGCCGGTGCCAACTGGGCGGAGCGTGAGATCTACGACATGTTCGGCGTGAAGTTCGCTGGCCACAAAGACATGCGCCGCATTCTTCTCTACGAAGAGTTCGAGGGATATCCGCTTCGCAAGGATTACCCCATCGACCGAGCACAACCGCTCGTTGAGTATCGAACCGACGAGGGCACCACGAAGCTGCCACCTTTCGGTATCGACGAGGGCCAGCCCTTCGCACGCATCGACTGGGAGGAGCGCCTGGCAGGCCGTGACGCTCAGGTGTCGCCATCCATGGCTGTTCAGCAAGGTCAGGCGCGCGCCCTGAGCGACTCCGACGCTGCCGAACAGCAAGCCGAGCGAGTGCGAGCCCAGGTGGCCGCCGAGCCTCCCCCTGAAACGACGGAGACCCCATAAATGGAACCCCTCGACGAGATCCCTGAGGACACAGCCTTTGAGCTTCCAGCCGATCCGATGCGGCTGAACATGGGTCCTTCCCACCCGGCCATGCACGGTACGATTCGAATGGTGCTCGATCTGGACGGTGAGACCGTCCAGAACGTCGATGTGCAGCCGGGTTACCTCCACCGTGGTTTCGAAAAGAGCTGCGAGCGCGGAACCTGGGCCCAGGTCTTTCCGTACGCAGACCGACTCAACTACGTATCACCGATGCTCAACAACGTGGGCTTCTCCCTCGCCGTTGAGAAGCTCCTCGATATTCAAGTCCCGGACCGCTGTCAGTACTACCGAGTCATCCTCGGTGAACTGAGCCGAATCTGTGACCACTTCACCTGCAACGGTGCGGCGGCCATGGAGCTTGGCGCGTTCACACCTTTCCTTTGGATACTCAAGGTTCGTGACTGGGTCTGGGACATCCTAGAGAAGGAAACCGGCGCCCGGATGACGCACAGCTTTGGACGCATCGGCGGTATGGCTGCGCCTCCAACCGCGTCGTTCAAAGAAGATGTGCGCGCGATTCTTCCGGAGGTCCGCAAGGTCGTCGGCGAAGCCGAGACGATGCTGCTTCACAACCGTATCTTCCTCGACCGAATGCAGGGCATCGGCAAACTCGATAAGAACCGAGCTCTCGAGCTTGGTGTGACCGGGCCCGTGCTTCGCTCCACCGGCGTCGCTTACGACGTCCGCAAAGACCATTCATACATGGTCTACGACCGGTTCGACTTCGAAGTGCCCGTCGGCACCGATGGCGACAACTGGGACCGTTTCATGGTTCGCAACGAAGAGATTCGTCAGTCCATGCACATCATCGAGCAGGCCCTCGAGCAGATGCCCGATGAAGGCCCAGTGAGCGTTCAGGATCCACGCATCATGCTTCCAGAGAAGCGTGAAGTGTACACGACCATCGAAGCGACGATCGCTCACTTCAAGCTTGTCATGGAAGGCTTGAAGCCTCCCAAGGGTGCCGTCTACTCCTTCACGGAGGGCGGCAACGGCGAACTCGGTTTCTACATTGTCTCCGACGGAAGCGGCACGCCTTACCGCGTTCGCGTTCGTCCCCCCTGTTGGTACAACCTCCAGGCCGTCCGCGAGATGGTCATGGGCGGTATGATCGCCGACATCATCCCCACCTTCGGTTCTATCAACATGATCGGCGGTGAGTGCGACCGCTAAGGTCCGCTCGAGAGAAAGCCTATGCCTACCTTCAAATTGAACGGTAAAGACATCCCCTTCGAGAAGGGCGACACCATTATGCGTGCTGCCTGGCGCGAGGGTATCGAGATTCCTCATTACTGCTGGCACCCTGGGCTAAGCATCGCGGCGAATTGCCGCATGTGCCTCGTGCACATTCAAAGCGGACGACAGATGGCTATGCCCATCATGAAGTTCGACGAGAAGAAGCAGGCGTACGTTCCCGACACGAAGCCCAAGCTGATGCCTGCCTGCCAGGTTGAAGCGGCGCCCGACATGGATGTGTCGAGCGAGAGCGACGACGTCAAGAACGCCCAGAAGCACGTGCAGGAGTTCTTACTTCTGAACCACCCGGTGGACTGTCCGATCTGCGACCAGGCCGGCGAGTGCAAGCTTCAGGACTACTACGAAGAGCACCAGGCCACGGCGAAGCGAAAGCTTACGGAGCCTGTGCACAAGCCTAAGGGCGTGCGCTTTGGCCCGACCATCGTCTACGACGCCGAGCGATGCATCATGTGCACCCGCTGCATTCGTGTCTGCGATGAGCTCGTCGGCGACCCCGTTCTCGACATGCGCGAGCGCGGCAACCGAAACGAGATCGTGCTCTCCCCAGGACGCGAACTCGACCACGACTACACGCTGATGACCGAGCACGTCTGCCCTGTTGGAGCGCTGACGAGCCAGGACTTCCGCTTCAAAGCACGCGTCTGGTTCCTGAAAGCTGCCGACGGCGTCTGCACTGGATGCGCCAAGGGCTGCAACAGCCACGTCGACTTTGACCATCGCTACGGCAAGGTCTACCGACTTCGTCCGCGCGACAACGCCGACGTGAACAAGTTCTGGATGTGCGACGATGGCATGATGACCTACACACAGGTCCATGAGAATCGCATCATGGTGGGCAGCGCTGGGCGCGGCGACGAGATGGAAACGTTGATTCCTGAGGACGCGGTTCTCGAAGCGGCGGAACAGCTGAAGGGCGTGGATGCCTCAAAGGTCGCTATCGTTCTTAGCGCGGCGCACTCCACCGAGGACAATCAAGCTCTCATGAAGCTCGCCGAACAGCTCGGCAGTGAGCGCATTTTCCTCGCCGCAAAATCGGCGGAGCGAACGGGCTGGAAGGCCGATGAGATTCTCAAGCACGCCGACCCCAACCCGAATCGCGCAGGTGCTGAAGCCGCGGCGGGGAAGAGCCTTGCGCCACTCGCCGACCTCGTCGAAGGCGTCCTCGAGGGTGAGATCGAAGCGGTGGTGGCTCTTGGTCACGTCAGCGCCGAAACCGCCACAGAGTTGGCCTCGCTGAGGAAACTGAACGTGGTCGTCAGCCTTGCCTCAAATGAAGGCGACCTGCCTTCCGTGGCTTCCGTGGTCGTCCCCGTCGCCAGCTGGGCGGAGTGCTTCGGCACATTCCGCAATGCTCAGGGCATGGACCAGAGCTTCCAGCGCGCTATCCCAGCGCCCGCCGGTGTCGAGCCTGCCTGGAAAACCATTACGCAACTCGCGACCGCCCTCGGTCTCGAGATGACTTACCAGCGCGTCGCCGATGTGCGCGCCGAGATGACCGCGAGCGCCTGAGGCTAATCTTATGAGTGTCCCTATTCTCATTCTCGCAGCGCTTCTTAAAATCGTCTTCGTACTTCTGCTCGTCGTCGGTGTGTTTGCGCCACTTCTCGTTTGGGCAGAGCGACGCCAGTCCGCGATGATTCAGGACCGAGTGGGTCCGAACCGCGCAGGTATTCCTCTCTCTCAAGGCATTCGCGACTTCATGAAGTCGACGGTGGCACCGCTCAAAGCGGGCTCGATGTTCGCCAAGCTCGGAGCAGGCCTGTGCGTCGTGCTCTATGCGTTTTTGTACTTCTTTGAAGACCACACTCTCGCCGGCTTTGGCGGCGAGTGGTTCATCATCGGCGCGATTCTGCTTTTTGTAGGATCCTATGCATTGCGCTTTGGCGCCACGATGCACGCGGGTTGGTCGAAGAGTGGCAAAGTGACGCTCTTGGGCACGCTTCACTCTGCGGCAGATGCTCTCAAGATGATGTGGAAGGAAGACTTCGTTCCGCCCAAGGCGGATAAGTTCCTCTTCAATCTTGCGCCCATCATTTCAGTCATTCCGGCCATTGCCGCGTTTACGGTGATTCCTTTCGCGGACACCCTTCACTTGGACCTCTGGAACGACGTGGTTCCTCGGGACGGAGTCGTTGGCGGCCCGGCGATGGAGATGCAGATTGCATCTCTTAACATCGGCATTCTCTTCATCTTTGCCGCCGCAGGCACTGGTGTCATTGGCGCTGCCATCGGCGGCTACGCTTCGGACAACAAGTACTCGCTCATGGGCGGCATTCGCGCCGCGAGCCAGATGGTGAGCTATGAGGTTGCCCTCGGCCTGACCGTTGTTCCTTGCTTCATGGTCTACGGCACTGTTCGTCTTGAAGAGATGGCTGTGTGGCAGCATGAGCATGGCTTGTGGGGCATCGCGATTCCGCCGCTGACGCTCGCGTTCTTCCTCTTCTTCATCTCAGCGATGGCGGAGACTAAGCGTGTTCCATTCGACGCTCCTGAAGGTGAGTCGGAGCTCGTTGGTGGTTACCTAACGGAATACTCCGGCATGAAGTTCGGCATGTTCTTCACCGGTGAGTTCGTTGAAGTGGTCGCGCTTAGCGCGCTCGCCGCCATCCTCTTCTTCGGTGGATGGGATGTACCCTTCCTCTTCCGCGACGGCTTCGACTTGCCAGGTACCTGGCAGTTCGCCGTGCCGTTCACGGACTGGGTCATCAGCGATGGGATTCCGCTCCTTCACTGGGGGGTTCTGACTATCCAGCTCGTCGCGTTCATCATCAAGATCATCGCGTTTATCTTCATTCAGCTCACGGTTCGA
>JBLHKB010000440.1:0-5995 GCA_047619315.1 Polyangiales bacterium | reverse complement strand
GACTTTTTGCGGCGCGGCTACGCTCGGTGAGCGTCGACCTCAGGGCGTGCAACACCACAACCCAGATTCGCTGGCACCGCGATGTCGATCTTTGTAGGCGGAGCAAGCTGGAGGTTCGCCATGACTTCGATGAACTCGTCCACCGACTTACGCTTCCCGAGCCGCGGGTTGTGCTCCTTCTCCTCGCCGATGGTGGAGCTCGTGCGCCCCTTGTAATCGTGCCCTGGAAATAGTGAGGTCTCATCCGGAAGTGCAAAGAGCTGCTCGTGGACCGACGCGTAGAGCGTGCGCGCGTCACCCTGCTGAAAGTCGGTTCTTCCGCAGCCGCGGATGAGCAGGGCATCGCCGCTGAACACGCGCCCACCGGCGTGGTCGACGAAGCTCACGCAGCCGCTGGTGTGTCCGGGGGTGAGTCGTGCCTCCAGCGAGCATTCACCAAAGTCGATGGTCTCGCCCGTGGTGACGAGGCGATCGGCGCAACCGGCGCCGGCATGCACGGACATCACGGAGGTGCTCTTTGCGCGCTCACGCATGAGACCGGACCCCGTCACGTGGTCGGCATGCACATGCGTCTCTAACGTGTGCACCAACTTGAGCCCGAGCTCATCCAGAATGGCCCAGTCGCGTTCATGCTGCTCACGCACGGGGTCGATCAGAACAGCCTCGCGGGTTCGGGAGTCGGCGAGCAGGTACGTATACGTGGAGGACTCGGAATCGAAGAGTTGGCGGAACAGCATTTGAATCTCCTTCACCTCAACCGCAGCGCATGCGGTGTGCCAGGCGACGAGAGCGCTTGGTATTTGCTGGTACGCAACGTGCATTAGAGTTTCCCATGAAACACAACTCCCCCCTTACTCGCCGACGCTTCATTCAACGCGCAGGACTCGGGACAGCGGTCATCGGCCTCGCAGTCGTGGGCTGTGGTGGGGAGGAGACCCTGACTTGTGATGATGTTAGTGGCCTGACCCCCGCTGAGACCGCTGCGCGGTCTTCAAACCAGTACGTAAGCAACTCCCCACATGGCGCGACAAAGAACTGCCTGAACTGCAATTTCGGCCAGAATCTCACGGCTTCGTCGTGCGGAACATGCACCGTCATCAAGGGCGGCATTCACCCAGAGGGCTACTGCAACTTGTGGGTAGCGAAGGCTTGAGCGGCTCGCTTGGTGGCCGCCAAAGGGGGTCCTCAAGCGATGGTTTGAAACACTGCATGACACACTCTGAAACAGGTGTCCTTCCGCTCCGAATCAAAGGTTCATCATGAAACAACGAATGGTCGCGACCTTCCTAGGCCTCGCTTCCGCATGCGGCTCTGCGCCCGCTGAGACGACGCAAACAGAAAACCCCGCTCAAACGAGAAATGAAGGCATGGAAAACGACGAAGCAATTCGCCCGCTTGGAATCATAAACGAGATGCATCCCTCGCCGAGCCTGGTCACTGGCGGGCAACCCTCGCAGGCACAGTTCCATCAGGCTGCCACTCAGGTGCGGACAGTCATCAACCTCCGGGCCGAAGGCGAAGATGGCGTCGACACGGAGTCCGCCCAAGTAGAGGCACTTGGAATGAACTATGTGTCGATCCCCATGCGAGGCGCTGCAGGTGTTACCGAAGCGAACGCACGGCTCCTCGATCGTACCCTCGGCGTGAGCGGTCCCACCCTGCTGCACTGCGGGAGTGGAAACCGCGTGGGCGCCTTGCTCGCCCTGCGCGCGTTCTACGTCGGCGGCGTCAGCCCTGCGGAGGCGTTGGCGACGGGTCGAGTCGGCGGCCTCACGAGCCTTGAACAAACCGTGACACAGCACCTGGCCGCGGCATGCGACGATGACGCATATCTCGGTCAGTGTAACTAGAGCTACATCAACGAATCACCGCAGTCGAAGCTATGAACGCATACCTGTACCCCATATCACTCGCGTTGATCTCTGCGTTCGTTGCAGGCCTCGAGTTCGTCATGCCGTATCGCAAGGAGCAGCGGCAGTTTCGGCGGGCACTGTCGTCGGATTTTCTGCACCTCGCATTCAACGGCCACTTTCTCGGGGTCATCTTCTACGGCGTCGCGACCTCTTGGCTCTTGCCCACGTTCGATGGCTGGCTCGGCGGCGTCGGCGGCACAGACCTATTCTATCGTTCGGCGGCTGCTAGCTGGTCTCTCTTCATTCAAATTCCCGTGGCCTTGGTCGTTGTCGATTTCATGCAGTGGTGCGTTCATAACGCGCTCCATCGAGTGCCTTTTCTTTGGCCGCTCCATAAATGTCACCACTCCGTTGAAGATGGCGAAATGGACTGGATCGTTTCCTTTCGATTTCAATGGACTGAGGTCGTGGTGTACCGGATTCTGCTCTACGCCCCACTCGCGTGGTTCGGGTTTGCAACGGAGGCCATACTTTTTCATGCGATCTTTGGGACGCTCATCGGGCATCTCAATCACGCCAACTTGAACCTGAGCTGGGGACCGCTTCGCTACGTTCTCAACAGCCCAAAGATGCACATCTGGCATCACGACTACGAGGGTGGTCGGAAGACCACGAAGAACTTCGGCATCATTTTTAGCGCTTGGGATTGGCTCTTCGGCACGGCCTATATGCCGGCTACCCCACCAGCTCGCCTGGGGTTTCCAGGTGTTGAGGACTACCCCAAGAGCTTCTTCGCCGCCGAGGTGTGGCCCCTTGGCAACATCGGGCCGAAGAAACGCGCGCGAGTGACCGCTACAGCGCTGGGCATCGCCGTGCTGGCGGGGGCGTGGTGGCTTCATTTACCTCCCGAGCGCGCGGCGTCGAGCGTCACCCCGATGCTCGGTGAAACTCAAGCATCCTCCCGACCTAGTGAGCTAGACGCGGCTCTGGATCCATACAGCGACAACGCCGCCGATGCGAGCGCGGCCCTCGAGGACTTCGGTGCGGATGCGGATGCCGCCGGCTTCGAACACCCGGAATCGTTGGTCAGCGTCGCCGAGTTGGCGGCGGCGCTCGGCAGCCCGGAGCTTGTACTCCTGGACGTTCGTCCCAGCGAACGTGCTCGCGAGGGGCACTTACCGAGCGCCTGTCAGATCTACCGAAGAGACTACGCTCAGACGGAGCCGGTCTCCGGGGTCAACCGGTCGCTGCGCGAACTCCAAGAGATGCTCGAGAACTGTGGCGTCACCAACGAATCGCGCGTCGTCGCCTACACTGACGGAGGGCCGGAAGCATATCGACTTTGGTGGACGCTGCGAACGGTCGCGCGCTACGAGATCCGCGTACTGGATGGCGGCGTCCAGCAATGGGTGGCGCGCGGCCATAAGCTCGCCGAAGGTGAACGCGAACGAACCCGTTCGTCCCTCGACTTGCCTGGCTCAGCACCAGAGAGCAGCCAATGGCTACTCTCAAGCTGGTCCGACGTGGAATCGCTCCGCACCACGACGCAGGTCATGCTTTTGGACACCCGTGAGCCCGACGAGTTCAGCGGGGCAGTGATCCGTTCCTCCGCGGCACGAGGAGGACACATCCCAGGCGCGACGCTCTTTCCTTGGCGGCGCATCGTACGCGACGTCGACAGCGATCATCGGCTCCTCGCACCGAGCGCGTTGCGCGCACTCTTCACAGAAGCCGGGGTCCAGGGACCCGTTGTCACCTATTGCCAATCGGGCACTCGGAGTTCCGGCGTGCTCTTCGCGCTCCATCAGCTGGGCTTGGGATCAGATGTCACAAACTACGACGGCTCGTGGGCCGACTACAGTCGCCAGCTCGACCTACCCGTGGAACGCTGAGTGCGTCTTCGCTTCGCAGCATTCGTCGGCGTGTGTTCAGTTCTCGCGCTGGCCGCAGGAGGCGCGCCGGAGCCCGTGCAGCACGAGACGGCGTGCGGTGCCAGCCTCGGGCTCTTCGCCACGGATCCGAACTACGACTACGCCGTGATGCTCGAGGAGATCCGAGGTCGCGGCGCTTCGGACGTTCTCGTCGTCTACCGTCTGATGCAAGAAGACGTGGGCTCCAACGACATGCGTCGTCAACCGGGCTACAGCCCCAGCATAGCGACCATACAACGGACGATTCGTCAGGCGCGCAGCCTGGGTCTTCGCGTCGGCCTCATGCCGATGGTTGGCGTAGAGGCCCGCGAAGATGCCGAATGGCGAGGCTCGATCACCCTCGGTGGAGAGCCCGATATTTGGTTCGAACACTACACGAGTCAACTCCTGGAGGCGGCGCGTCTCGCGGACCAAGGCCACGTGAATCGGCTCTTTGTTGGAAGCGAGTTAAACGGTATTGAACGTTTCGAAGACGAATGGCGCACGCTGATCAGACGCGTGCGAACGCGCTTCTCTGGAACTCTGACGTACTCCGCCAACTGGGACCGGTATCAGAGCTTGGGCTTCTGGGACGCTCTCGACGAAGTCGCGGTCAGCGCCTACTTTCGAATGGACGAGAGAGGCAACGAAGACGCAGATGCCCGCGCTCTTTGGCGCTCCCACCTCACACACCTGCGCGACTTTGCCTACGGCCTTGGCCGCCCACTTCTTATCAGCGAGGTCGGCTATCCGGCGCACGCGGATGCGGCGAAGTATCCATGGGACGAAACACGCGACGCGCTCCTCGACTTGAGAGAACAGGCACGCTTGCTCCGCTCTTTCTGTGAGGCCCATATCCCGCAACGCGATGGCGGCTACTACGTGTGGAACTGGTTTGGGCAAGGTGGTCCGCGGGACCCCGGCTACTCGCTTCGTGGAAAGCCCGCCGCGGACGTCTTTGAACGGTGCATGGAAGAGAGCAATGATGAGTAGGACAAAAGACAAAGAGCGACGAGCGACACGTCGCGCGTTCCTTCGAGGGAGTGTCGCGAGCGGGGGAGCTGCGGTGCTCCTCTCCTCCGGATGCGGCGCGGAGGAGGTGACAGCGCCCACTCCTACGCCGATTCCGACCGCACCGATCCCCGACACAGCTGGTCCCGCGCCTCTCCCCGACGGCTTGAGCGCACGGAACTTCATCATTCATGGGCTCGAGCCGATGACGCTGGAGACCCGAAGAGATCGCTTTGGCGCCAGCCCTGTGACACCGGCGAGCCACTTCTTTGTGCGCAACAACTTGCCGATGCCCTCCCCGGAGATTGTCCGTCGCCCAGACGACTGGCTGCTGGACATCGCCGGCGTCACGGCGCCGCGTTCTATCACCCTGCGAGAGCTCAAGACGTGGGGCACAGAGACTTTGGCCACGGTAGTTCAGTGTTCAGGCAACGGGCGTCAGTTCTTCGGCCATGAGACCTCCGGCTCCCAGTGGGGAGTCGGCGCGGCGGCGTGTGCACTTTGGACCGGAGTTCCTTTGCGAACCGTCGTCGACAAGCTCGGCGGCGCTCTCGAAGATCTGCACTACTGCACGAGCACCGGGGGAGAAGTGCTGCCAGAGGGCATCGACCGAGACTCCGTTGTGGTGGAGCGTTCGATCCCCTCGGCGAAAGCCCTGGAGGACTGTCTGCTCGCTTGGGACCTCAACGGAGCGCCCATTCCGATCACGCACGGCGGACCGCTGAGGCTGATCGTTCCAGGCTACTTCGGTTGCAATCAGATCAAATACGTCCGGACCATTTCGTTCACACCGGAGCAATCCAACGCTCACATTATGAGCAGCGGCTATCGCTTTCGACCGGTGGGTGAGTCCGGTTCTGCCGAGCAGCCATCCATGTGGGAGATGAGCGTCAAATCTTGGATCAACCAACCGTCGGGGATGCACCCGGTGGCAAAGGGACTCGTTCAGGTGCATGGCGTTGCCTTCTCCGCCGGCCGAGGTGTCCGAAAAGTAGAAGTCTCCGAAGACGCGGGGGAGAGCTGGCGCGAAGTCGAGCTCATCGGACCCGACCTCGGGCCTTACGCCTGGCGTGTTTTTGCATTCGAGTCGACTCTTGAGGAAGGTGAGCGCTCCTTTCTCAGTCGTGCCACGGACCTAGAGGGCAACATTCAGCCAGAGCACCGCGTCGAAAACCATCGTGGCTATGGCCACAACGGCTGGCGTGATCTCGGCGTTCAGTT
>JBLHKB010000439.1:0-6000 GCA_047619315.1 Polyangiales bacterium | reverse complement strand
CACCCAAGATCCAATACACCACGTTTGACCGCGCATCCGCACGGCGCTGGTCATCCCTCGCGCCTTCGGCGAACTCCACGTCGGGTTCAGCCGCCGCGGCGACTTCCGCCGGCGCGGGAGCGAAGCGAAGTTCAACATCGCGCGCCTCGCCGACTCGAAGTTGAATCGCTGAACGAGCCTCGCGGTCGTCGAGGACGGCGGCGACGCGATGCTCGCCGGGATCGACAGTGAGGGTGACGGTGTGTCCTTCGAGGGCCCTGCCCATGGTGACATCGTCGAGAACAATCCGGGCTTCCGCTACGCCGCGAACGACCACGCGGACCGTCGCTTGCTGCTCGCGTGCTCCAAGACGGTAGCGTTCAAGTGCTCCTCGCCCGTGTTCAGCGGGTAGCTCCGCTTCGGCGAGCCCAAGGAGGCGCTCGTAGAGCCTGACGGCCTCGCCATAGCGCCCCAGCTGTTCGAGCGAGTAGGCGTGATCGATCGCCGTTGAAGGACGAAAGCGAAGCGCGAGAGATGCACGGAACTCTTGCTCGGCGAGGACGAAGTCGCCGTCACCGGACGCGACGGCCCCCGCGTTGTGCTGACGGGTCGCCAGGGCTTCCTCGGTTGCCTCGGCCGTGGGCTCGACGGGAGGTTCGGCTTCGCTCGCTTCTTGCGCTTGGGCGGGCGATACGAAAGCCGTCAATGCGCCGATGAGAATGAAGGCCCGTTTCACCGCAGCATGAGTACCATAGCGCGACGAGCGCTGGCCTGAGGCTTCGGGCGACCTGGTCCATCTGCCTGACTAACCCCTATATTTGCCTCGGTTCTTGCGTTTGTCGGGCTGTGAGAGTGCTACTCGCTAATCTTGCCGCAACGGGCTAGAACCCCTGAACCGCGCTGTTTTCGTCCTTGAAGGAGTCCCTATGTCCGCTCGTGAAGTCTTTATCGTTGGATCCGCTCGAACCCCAATCGGAGCTTTTCAAGGAGCCCTTTCCACCGTGTCCGCCCCTGAACTCGGTGCCGTCGCAATTCGTTCGGCCCTCGAGCGCGCCGGAGTCGCAGCGGAATTCGTCGACGAGACCTACATGGGCAACGTGCTCACGGCGGGCATCGGCCAGGCGCCGGCTCGGCAGGCCGCTAAGAAGGCCGGTTTGCTGGACAAGACGCCCGCCACGACGGTGGGCAAGGTGTGCGGATCTGGAATGATGAGCATCATTCTCGGCGCCAAGAGTATCTTGCTCGCCGACGCCGAAATCGTCGTGGCGGGTGGCATGGAATCCATGTCTCAGGCGCCCTACCTTTTGCCCAAGGCGCGCGGAGGATACCGGCTCGGAAACGGAACCGTCGTCGACTCTATGGTGCATGACGGACTTTGGGACCCCTACGGCGACAAGCACATGGGCAACTGTGGCGAGACCTGCGCAAAAGAATACGGGTTCACTCGTGAAGCGCAGGATGAGTTCGCTGTGGAGTCGTACAAGCGCGCCCAGGCGGCCGTGGCAGAAGGCAAGTTCGCCGCGGAGATCGCACCCGTGACCATCAAAGGGCGCAAGGGCGACACCGTCGTCGGCGAGGATGAGGAACCTGGTCGGGCGAGGTTCGACAAGATGCTCACGCTGCGTTCCGCGTTTGAAAAAGATGGAACCATCACCGCTGCGAACGCAAGCAAGCTGGACGATGGCGCCGCGGCGCTCATCCTCGCGAGTGGTGAAGCGGTCAAGAAGCATGGGCTCACACCCATCGCGAAGCTCGTCGGTTACGGCGGTCACGCGCAAGAGCCGGAATGGTTCACGACGGCGCCCGTCGGCGCAGTGGAGAATGTCCTGAAGAAGACGGGCCTCAGCGTGGATGACATCGATCTCTTCGAGGTGAACGAAGCTTTCGCCGTGGTCAGCATGGCCTGCATTGAAAAGGCCGCTGTTCCCCACGCCAAGATGAACGTGTGGGGCGGCGCTATCTCCCTGGGTCACCCCATCGGCTGCTCCGGCGCCCGCATCGTTGTGACGCTTCTTCACGCACTTCAAGACCGAGACCAGAAGCGAGGGCTTGCCACGCTATGCATTGGTGGAGGCGAAGCTCTCGCTGTCATCGTGGAGCGAGTCTGACGCTGTGATGGAACGGGGGAGACGAAACGGATGAGCGCGCGATACTCACTACCTGGAGCGATCACTTTCGACGCGTACCTGCGTGACGCGGATCTCGGCGGCGGAGACGACGCGAGCGATTCAAGAGACCTGCATCTACTGAGTACAGGCAGTCTTAGCATCGCCCACGGCTGGGTGGTGCTTGCCGCCGACGTGGCCGAAAGTGATTCGCTCCTCAGCGTCATCGCCAGCGCTGGAGAGAACAAACGTATCCACGTTCGTCTCCTCGACACGCGGGCGCCGTCACTCGATCTTTCGCCGGATGATATCGCCTCGGGCAAGGCAGGGGCTCTCGTCGACACCTGGAAAAGTGCGTGGCCTGAGACCATAAACGGACAGGCCGTTCTCATCGCCCCGACGGACGCTGCGCCAGGTCGCGCGACATCGAGCAATATCGCTGAAGGGAAAGCGGACGAGGTGTGCGTTTGGGGAGGCGGCGCCCACACATGTTGGCGAATCGACCGTCGAAGCACGCGAGTTTCCGAAAACGGGGAAGGCATCGACATGTTCGTTGCCGAGAGCGTCGCGGACCTCGTCGATCGCGTTCAGCTAGCGCTCGGACGCCCCGTCGAGGTGGAGTGGGCTCTTCAGGACGAACGTCCAACTCTCATCGCGGTGCGTGATCTTGCGGTGCCGAACCGTGTCGCCGGCCCGAGCACGGGGCCTTGGCGCCGGGTCTCACTGGCGCTTGACGATGAAGGCACCGTCGTGCCGCTTGCTATCGATACACTAGGCCGTGCTCTGCGTGCGCCCAGTGACTCGATGACCACGGCGGTTGTAGAGCGCGTATTCGCGCGTCCATACCGTCGACGTGCCCCAGCGAGTGCGCCGACCTGGGGCGGCGAGCGCAAGGCCGAGAACCTGCGCAGCGCTGGTCTCGGCGTGGCGCGGGCAAGTTCGGAAACCGCCTCGTTCTTCGCAGACATGCGGCGCTTTGATCGAAGCTTCTCACGGCGTCTCGAGGAGCGGGCATGCGCCCTCGAGGGGCTCGGCAGCGATGCGCTCGCCGCGCACCTGAGCTTTTGGCAAGACTTCGCGGGTGAGCCTCTCTTGCTTTTGAATCGTGCCCGTCGAAATAACCGCGCGCTCTTAGCGGCGCTTGAGTCGGTCGTTGGCGCCCTCGACCAAGACGTCGGCGTTGCGCTCTCGATGCCCCGCTTCACTTCGAGACGACAGTCGGTCCACACCCAGCTTGCGGCGCTAAAAGCGGCGGCCGGCGGCCGAGCTCCCGCAGACCTGGATGTCTCCGCGCGAAATGCCTGGAAGATGGCGCGAAGCGAACTGTCCGACGTGAGAGCCCTCGGCATCGATCTCTCGCCCGTCGCCTTCGGCGCGACGAATGGGACCTTGAGCAAGGCCGTGGGGCGCGGGTTCGAGGAGTACGGTGATCAGCGAGAGTCGCGTCGCCATGGGGCTGAAAAACACGTTCGTAGCTTGGCTTCCGGAGGCGCCCTCGGTGCTCCTCGTCTCGCTATCGCAGGGTCGGTCTTGCTCCTGCTTCGTCAACTGACGAGGGCAAAGGGCCTCTTGGCGGAACAGCTCGCGACGGCGCTCCTCGGCGTTCGCCGTGTTGCCCTTGAAGCGGGGCGTCGTCTTGAAGAGGAGGCGATTCTCGATGAGCCCCTCGACGCGCTTTACCTGAGCGCAAAAGAGATCCGAAAGTCCCTCGGCGGCAACGTCGCTGGATACGCCGCCCGTGTGCGTGCTCGTCGCGAGGACGACCGTCGCTGGGCAAATTTCGCAGCGCCGAGGCGCCTCGGCGAGTAGAAAATTACGCTGCGCTCTCGTAGCAATAAGAACGCCGCCTCATGCGGCCAAGGACGGTAGAAGATGTCGATCAAGGTGTTTGCGGTTATCGGTGCAGGGCAGATGGGGCAAGGAATTGCCCAAGTGGCGGCAGAAACGGGATACAAAGTTCACCTGCTGGACGCCTCCCAGGAGCAAGCGGACGCCGGGAAAGCCCGCATCGCGAAGGGGCTCGACAGGCTCGTCACCAAGGGGCGCCTCGAAGAAGCGGATCGCGACGCGACCCTTGAGCGAATTCATGCGACGGCTAACTACGCCGACTTGGGCGACGCGGACATCGTCGTGGAAGCCGCCACGGAAAAGCTCGACCTGAAGCAGAAGATCTTTGTCAGCGCGGATGAAGCGATGAAGGAAGGGGCGATTCTTGCGAGCAACACTTCGAGCATCTCCCTGACGAAGCTCGCGGCGGTGACAAAGCGGCCCGAGCAAGTCATCGGCATGCATTTCATGAACCCCGTTCCACGCATGAAGCTCGTCGAGGTGATTCGCGCTCTCCAGACGAGCGATGAGACCTTCGAGACGACGATGGAAGCTGGGCGAGCGATGGGAAAGACCCTCGTGAGCACCAAGGATGTCCCCGGCTTCATCGTCAATCGTCTGCTGATTCCGTTCCTCAACGAGGCCTGTTTCACGCTCCAGGAGGGTCTTGGCAGCGTTGAAGAAATCGACTCAGCGACGAAGCTAGGACTCAATCACCCGATGGGTCCCTTCGAGCTGGCGGACCTCATCGGTCTCGACACCGTTCTCTTCATCGGAGAAGTCCTTCAGCGTGAGTTCGGCGACGACAAGTATCGTCCACCCACGATTCTTCGAAACTATGTCGCCGCGGGATGGCTCGGGCGTAAAAGTGGGCGCGGCTTCTATCACTATGATGAACGCGGCCAGAAAGTAGGAGGAAACCAATGAGCGATGTTGTTCTACTGACGCACGACGGGGCCATCAGCACCCTGACAATCAACCGCCCGGACAAGATGAATGCGCTGAATCGCGCGGTCCTCGAGGGCGTCGCAGACGCTATCGACGAGGTGACCGCCAAGGGCTCGCGTTGCCTCATCGTGACGGGAGCGGGCAAGGCATTTGTTGCTGGTGCGGACATCGCCGCGATGCAGGACATGACGCCGGCGCAGGCTCAAGAGTTCAGCGAGCTTGGGCACATGGTGGGTGCCAAAATGGAAGGCGCAGCGTTTCCGATCATCGCGGCCATCAACGGTTTCGCCTTGGGCGGCGGCTGCGAACTCGCGCTCGCTTGTGACTTTGCTTTCGCGTCCACGAAAGCGAAGCTGGGTCAGCCTGAGGTCAAGCTTGGCGTCATCCCTGGCTTCGGCGGAACGCAACGTCTCCTGCGCCGAGTTGGCGTCGCCATGGCGCGCGAACTCGTCTACACGGGGAAGATGATCCGAGCGGATGAAGCGCTTCGCATTGGGCTCGTGAACGCCGTCGTCGAACCAGAAGCGCTCATGGACCACGCGAAGGCGTGTGCCGAAGAGATCGCGAAGATGGGTCCTCTCGCCGTCCAGGCGTGCAAGGAGCTCTTCATCGAAGGAGCCGACCGGAACCTCGCCGAAGCGAATCAGCTTGAAGCGGAGGCTTTTGGCCGATGTTTCGAGAGCAGTGACCAAAAAGAAGGCATGGCCGCGTTCTTGGGTAAGCGCGAAGCGGCCTTCACCGGCAAGTAGAGCTCCTAGCGCCCTAGTGTCCCGAATCTCAAGACACTAGGGAGCGAGCCTGGCCCCATCGGGGGTCAGGAGGTATCGATGTCCGGCCGCCAGGGTGAACGTCGCCGTGGAGAGTTCCGCGTTCGGCCATCGAACCTCGACGGTCGTCTCGCAGGCGTCGCCCAAACCGAAGTGCAGAACGCGCGAGCTCTGGCTGCCGTAGTGGCCATGGCCGCCGTCCACTTCTTGGACCTGCGTTCCGCCCGCGACGCTCGCGCGAACCTGAGCGCCGATGGACATGGCGTTGGCGCCGGGGGCCTCGCCGACGATGACCTGCACGAAGTTGGACGGTGGGGTGACGTTCTCGAAGAAGCGAACCTGGGAGTTCTCGTAGCAGTCGCTTGAGCCACCGC
>JBLHKB010000438.1:0-6001 GCA_047619315.1 Polyangiales bacterium | reverse complement strand
CGACAAAGAGCTCACTCTCACTCTCGTTTGGCTCTTTGCGCGAATCCTCGCCGTACACGATGGCCGACGTGCTCGCCCCGTATCCCTCTGGAACGCATCCGCCATGAGCGAGCAAAAACAAAAACGCCGGGAGATAGGTCCTCACAAGAAGAGCGTATCATCTCGGACGGCTAGGATATCCCATGGACCCATTTGCCCGGCGTGAAGCACTCCCCGTCGGGGTCGCTTAGGTCGTGATTTGATCTGCGCGCTCCAAGTCTTTGGGGGGACGTGGTCGCCAGATCACCGCCATCGAGCTGAAGAACACGAGATGCGCGAGGCCGAAGCTGATGTACGCGATCCACATCTCTCCGGAGAAGGTGGAGACGAGGCCGGCCACGGCGTAACAGCTTGAGAGTGCGGCGAGCCGGGGGCTGGTGGCGATGCCAATCGCTGCGGCCGCTATCCCCATGATGCAGACCTCGACGACCACGAGATGGAGCTGCGGTACCTCGAGTCGGACGCCGGAAAAGCGCACCACGAACACGGCGACCATGGACGACGCGAAGTAGGTCATGAGGCGCCGGTTGGCGACGTTGGCGGTGAGCTTTCGCCAGAAGAGCAACCAGGGGATCGCGGCGACTCCGAGGATCCTCCAGTAGCTCGTCATCCAGGAATTGAGATCGAACCCTGGCTGGCCAGGCCTAGACCCCCAGGCCGATGAGAAACAGAGGAGCACCAAGAACGCGCCGAGGAGCACGACGGCCTTCTGACGCGAGCGCGCGCTGGTGCTTAGGTCGAGCTCTCGTTCGAAGCGTTCAAGGTAGTCGACGCGGGCGGCGCGAGCCTTGAGCTCTTTGTCCAACTGGACGACGAGCGCCTCGAGCTCGGCGTTGGGCGAAGGAAGTCGCTCCAGCGCCCCTCGAGCGCTGCTCAGCTCGCCACCTGCGACGCTGGCTCTGACCCTCTTTTCGATGGTGCTCTGGAGACCGAGGGTCGCCGTCATGTTGTCGGCCCAGATGAGCAGCGCCTGACGAAACCCGAACTCCGCTTCGACCAAGTGCGTGGTCTCTTCGTCGCTCCCAGGATGGTCTGCAGCTTCTTTGAGCATGTTCTCAGCGGCGTCGCTGAGCTGAAACGACGCGCGGTGTTCGAGGTAGTCCGAGATCGCCGCTGAGAACTCTTCGACGCTTCCCCAACGGTCCTGCTTGTCTCTCGCCATCGCCTTCCGTGCGATGTCGGCGAGCTCACCGGGGACATCGTCGCCGTACTCGGGAGCTGTGGACAAATAGGCGGACTTGCAGATGTTCATGATCGTGTCGCCGGCGTGAGGCGGGCTCCCCGTGAGGACCATGTGGAGGTTCGCGCCCAGGAGATAGATGTCGGTTCGCTCATCGATGGTGTCGGTGTCGCCCCCGGTCATCTCCGGCGCCATGAAGAGCGGGGTGCCGGCGAGAGAGTGTGCGTTGGTGGCGCGAGGGAGGCCTCCGTCGCCGGGCTCGAGACTGAGCGCGATGCCCCAGTCCAAGAGGTACACCTCCCCGAACTCACCGATCATCACGTTCTCTGGCTTGATGTCGCGGTGCACGACGCGCCGCGCGTGGGCGAAGCGGACGGCGTTGCACACCTGCATGAGCACCCGCAGGTGCCAGGTCAAATCGGCGTCGCCGCTCCCTGGTGCCTTGGCCGCGCCGGTCAGCACGGCGTCCCAGCTGGTGCCCTGCACGCGCTTCATGACCAGGATCGGCTGTCCGGATTCGAGCTGTCCGAGCCCGTAGGCGGGCACGACGTTGGGGTGTTCCACTCGGCCCATGAAGAGGGCCTCGTTGATCATGCGACCCCGCGACGTGGGGCTGTCGCCTTTGGGCGCTTTCACGGCGACCAGGCGCTGCAGGGATGTCTGCTCCGCGAGGGAGACGACGCCCATGCTTCCTTCCCCAAGGGTCTCGACGATGCGGAAGTCCACGTCCTGTCCGGCGAGCGCTTCCTCCATGGTGATGGAAGTCAGGTGGACCGGCGGCGGGTCTTCCCGGTGCTGCTGAGTCGGCAGAATGGTGTCGCCGTACGCCATCTCGAGCGTCTCTTTGTCGAGTTCCAGACTCGAGAATATCGTCTCAAAATCTCGCATCGTCGGATGATACGCGCTCGATGCGGGCCGTGCTCGTTTCGATCGCCAGTCTCTCGAAGGCCTCTTGGGCCTTCGCGGACTACTTCGAGGCGCTGGAAGCGCGATCGATCGCGTTGCTCACGTGCATCGACGAGATGGGTTGCCGTGGAGCGATTCGAACGTGCGCGGCGGCGCTCCCCCCCGTGCTCCGCACGCCACCCGCGTTCATCGTCGAAGCGATCCTTGGCTGCTACGAGTAGCGTTACTCGACGCGGATACGGACCACGCGGGTCGGGCCGAGGAGGGCAATCTGTCTTTTTGAGCCATTATTCAGCTTCCGCGCACCTACACCCTATGCAAACGGACTCGCTCATGAAATTCCCAAGGCGACCGGCCTTTGCCTATCCTCTCATCCCCTTCCTTCACAGCTCGCGCACCCTTGCACGAGACGAGGTCTCTCAGTGATCCTTCGAGGCACGCTCACGATGCTCTTGTCGCTCGTCCTTAGCTGTGGCGACACCGACACCGGAACCCCGCCCACCGACGGGGCGATCGGCGACGTGCAAGCTCACGATGGCGGCGCTCGGGACGGAGCCGCTCGGGACGGCGGCGCTCGGGACGGAGCCGCTCGGGACGCCGAAGTGGATGCGACGCCGGGTGCCGATTCAGGTCCACGGGGAATCCAAGCGTTCTTCGCTCAGGGCAGCGTCGGCCGCCGCGTGATGTCCTGCGATGGGGGACGAAGCTGGATCGCGGACACCTCCCTCGTGTCCGAAGGCGATGCGCTCGTCTGCGGAGAGGTGCACGAGGATATGGCCTGTTACTCCGACGGCTCCGGCTGCAACTTCCTCAACGGAGACGGTGAATGCGAACGGCCGACGGCGAACTGTGACTGCGACCATCACCCAGGCCAAGGACAGGGCATCGCTTTTGGCGAGAGCCACGCCGTCGGCACGTTCGGGTGGGGCCCGCCGGGTCAGGTCCTGCGCAGCCAGGACGGGCAATCGTGGGAATCCGTCGATGAGGGACACACGTTTGGCGGCATCGCCTACGGAGCCGGCACGTTTGTTTTGGCGTCACGCCAGCCCCTCGTCTCCACCGACGACGGCGCGACCTTCGTGGAAGGCGGCCCAGCCGAGTTTCGCAACGGAGACGCCAACATTTGGAACGCGCGGGTCAGCGGTTTCGGCGACGTGGACGGCGGTCGCTTCATGATCTTCGCCGCCGACGGCGACAACACGGACTTACTCTTGAGCTCGGACGGTGGCGGCAGCTGGTGGCGCCCCGACGCGCGTCCCGCCGAGTGCCGCGCAAGGGACGCGGGCCTCGGCTCCGTCGGCGACACACTTCTTTCGATCGGAAGCGACGTCAGCTGCTGGTCCTCCGACGGGGGCACGACTTGGAACGTGGAGACTCTCGAACGCTCGGTCACGTCCGTCGCGTTGAGCAACACCGACGAGGCCTACGCCTGGAGCAACGGCAGCCCCACGGTATTCATGCGCTCCAGCGACGGGGTCCGCTGGACCGAGACGCCCACGGAACCGGCGAATTTGCAGCTGGGCGTTGTCGCCCGAAGCCCCGACGGGACGTTTGTCGGGGTGCGCTCCGGTTGGCAACGCTGGTACGGCGAGCAGCGCTTCTACCGGAGCGAAGATGGTGTCACCTGGGAAGAGCTCGACGAAGCGGCGGCGCCGCGGAGCCACCGCATCATGTCGATCACTTCGGGGTACGTCGACTCGTGCCCCTGAGCGAATCGCAAGAACCAGGAACGCCAGGATGATTCCGTAGGCTCGACGGGCTCTGCGGCCAAGTCGAGCATGACTTGGCGTTCCCCTAGCGAGCGTCTACGCGCACCAAGATGGCGCGATGGACCACTTGCGGTGCCGGGCGGAAGGTCAACGCGGACATGGCCTCGATGTGCGCTGCGGGGAGCCAATAGAGGATGGCGTCGGTGACGCGTGGCGCGCCTGGGATCACGCGACGGTCTAGAATCGTCTCGTCGGAGGTCAGCGAGTCGATGTCGCGAACGGGAATGTCCGTGGGAGTTCCGTCTTCGTCGGCGAGCTCCCCGTCGATGCTCCCCTGGGCGCCGAAGAGCGCGGAGTCCCAAGCGCGCATAAAGGCTTCGGCTTCGTGACGGGTGAGACCCAGGCCTGCTAGGTCTTGGCGAATCGCCGCGCGAACATCGACGACGCCGCCTTGGACTGCGCGCTGAATGACGAGCTGCTCGCCGGCTGCTGGTGCGACGGCGCGTGTCGCGTGCGCCTGCGCGCCATCCCAGGTGACGCGCCAGATCGAAGCGCCGGCTTCGAGCCCTGTGTTGAAGAGGACGACTTCGTTTTCGTTGCCGCCATCGACGCTGAGCGGCATCGCCGGCTCGTCGTCTGCGCGGAGCCGGTAGAAGAGGAGCGGCACATTGAGTTCGCCTTGGGTGAGGCAGTCGGCGTCGCTGGTTTCGTAGAGGGCGAGCTCGTGGGTTTCGCAGTACCCGTCCGTGCTGTTGCACGAGCCCGTGTAGTCACGCGGCGTGGTGCATTCACCAGGCGTCACTTCCACATTCCAGACCAAGGGCCCCGCGACGTGCGGGAAGTGCTCGGCGACGCTCATGCCTTCGCCGGGCGTGACTTCCACGTGCAGGGACGTTGGCGCGCTGGCGTGCACGTAGAGGACCGGCTTGTCGATGGTGAAGACCTGTTGGAGGCTGAGCTGTTGCGTGCCTGGACCTGCGGCGAGCTCGACGCCACGAGGTCCGACGCTGACCAAGCCCCACTCGTTCACGGATTGGATGGGCGAAGGTGCCGTGGGTTCGGGAAGGGAAGGCGTCTCGGAATGGGCCGTCTCGGAACGGCTTCCACATCCGGGGCCGCCGCCGCACGCGATGAGGAAGACGAGGAGTATGTAGCGCGGCATAGTTTGTCTTCCGAGAGCGAGGGTGCAGGTGGGGTCGAGTCGGGTCGTGCGGCTCCAAGGTACCAGTCGGCCGAGAATGTTGGAAACGAGGTGGACCCATAAGCAGAGCCAAGCGTTGTACCCTGACGCACCATGGAGACAGGCCAATGAACAAGCCCCCAACCGTTCTCGAGGACGCGTTCGAACGCGCGGGCTTGGTTCCTCACGAGAAAACGTACAGCCGCTGGACCGTGACGGTGTCGTCGGAGCCCCGCTTGCGTGGCTCTGACCAGGCGTTGAATTCGAAGCACCGGACATGTGCCGCATGCGGGAGCAAAGACACTCGCTGCGTTCACAAGAATGGCGTGTCCGGCAGGGAGCCGTGGGAAGAGATCGAGCTCTCGTGCCGCAAGTGCGCGGCGTTCACTCAGTGGAGGTGGGAGGGGTGGTGAACCCAGCTACTAAGGAGGTCACATGAGCGAATAGAACCTGCGGCCTCTGTCCGGAACACTCACGGTTCGCACAAACGCTCTAGGTCTCGGACAAGCTCGCTGGCCGCCACCGCAGTGATCGAGCCTTCCCTCCACTGGAGCGCACCAAGCGTCTGCTCGGGTGCGCTACCAACATCTCCAAGACGAATTCCTGGCTCGAACGGCAATGTGACGACGACCTTCCCCAAGGTCCGGCTCACGTCATAGACCTCGCCGCCGTCTTCCACATCGCCATGCGCCCAGTCCTTGTCTTGGAGCGAGAGCAAGGCCCTAGCGCTGACGCGCTTTCCCTTCCAGCGCGACAACTCACGGGCGTTTGCCTCGTCGTCCGTGAGTCGACTCGTGGGCCGGTGCAGCTGCTCAAAGGGCTGCATCACTTCGTAGTCGGCGAATGTCGCCGACCAAACGGCGAGAGCGGCCTCGTCGAGGTTCGCAGGATGAAGGACTGCAACCCTCGCCCCGAGCGGCAGGTCCCATGCTTCGTCCAAGGAGTTCGCCAGCGCCCCATCACTGGTGACGCGGAATGCGACGGGCT
>JBLHKB010000437.1:0-6006 GCA_047619315.1 Polyangiales bacterium | reverse complement strand
GGAAAACAACGATGAGCGTTCACGAACTGCCGACGCCTGGGTTTAAGTTCCAGGTTCATCAAGAATCCGGCGACGCTCGGAGAGCGACGTTCACCACTCCACGTGCCGTCGTCGAGACGCCTACGTTTATGCCTGTCGGTACCCAAGCGACGGTCAAAGCCCTCTCACCGGGGGAGGTTGAGGCGACGGGCGCAAAGCTGATCCTCGCGAACACCTACCACCTCTGGCTGAGGCCCGGAGCTGAGCTCATCGAGCGACGAGGCGGCGTGAAGAAGTTCATGGGTTGGCCCCACGCGCTCCTGACAGACAGCGGCGGGTTTCAGGTCTTTAGCTTGGCGAAGTTGCGCAAGATCGATGATGAGGGCGTGACCTTTCGCTCCCACCTCGATGGCTCGAAGAGGCGTATGACGCCGGAAGAGTCGATGCGCGTTCAGCGCCTCTTGGGCAGCGACATCGCCATGGTCTTTGACGTCTGTCCTTCCGGTGGCGCGGAACGTCGGGAGGTCGAGAAGGCAATGCGCCTAACCACGGACTGGGCGAAACGCTCGCTAGCGTCGCCCGCAGCAGATGGGCAGGGCCGCTTCGGGATTGCTCAGGGGGCGACATACCTCGACCTTCGTCGCACTCACCTGGAAGAAATCGCCGCCCTCGATACGGACGGTATGGCCCTTGGCGGGTTCAGTGTTGGGGAGCCCATCGAGACGATGTACGAGCTCTTGTCGGACCTCGCGCCCCGTATGCCGCGTGAGAAGCCGCGTTACCTGATGGGTGTGGGCACGCCCTACGACCTCCTACACGCCATTGGCACTGGCATCGATCTCTTTGACTGCGTTCTGCCCACGCGAAATGGTCGCAACGGGCAGGCGCTGACGTGGCATGGCCGCGTCAATCTTCGTCAAGCCCGCCACACTGAAGATGACCTGCCCATCGACGACCGGTGCGGATGCCCGGTGTGCGCGAAACACTCGCGTTCCTATCTTCGGCACCTCATCAAGGCCGGTGAGATGTTGGGGCTACGCCTCGTGACTCAGCACAACCTGCATTTCTACGGCGAGCTGGTCGCCCAAGCGCGAACCCACATTGAAGCTGGGGACTACCATTCTTGGGCAAGTTCCGCGGCTCAGGCTATGCGTGACGGCGATGAGGTGGGGCCACCCACCACGAAGTCGGCCTAAGTGACATCGGTGTGACGGTGTCTTGTTGCGGCTCGACCGCGCCGTCTCTCACCTGGTAGGGCCATCCCGTCAACGCCAACCACAATCGAGGGTTTATGAAGCGAGCGCTTATTTCGGTATCGGACAAGACGGGCATCGTCGAATTGGCCAAGGGCCTGGCAGCCGCCGGCGTTCAAATACTCTCTACCGGTGGAACCGCGCGGGTGATGCGCGAGGGTGGGGTGACGGTCGTCGACGTCGCTGAGTACACGGACTCACCGGAAGTCATGGGTGGTCGCGTGAAGACGCTTCACCCACGTATTCACGGCGGGATTCTGATGCGTGACACGCCGGAGGATCGCGCGGAGCTTGATGCTCTCTGTGGGGCGCCCATCGACCTCGTGGTCGTCAATCTCTACCCCTTTGAAGCGACCGTCGCTCGAGGCGCCGGCCACGAAGAGACCATCGAGAACATCGACATCGGTGGCCCCTCGATGGTTCGAAGCGCAGCGAAGAATCACGTTCGGGTCACCGTCGTGACGGACCCCAGTGACTACGACGAGGTCCTCGCTGCGGTTCAAAGCGGCGGAACAACGCAGGTCCTTCGGGCACGCCTCGCTGGAAAAGCCTTCGCCCAAACCGCCGCCTACGACGGGGCCATCGCCAGCTATCTCACCGGACGGGACGATGCGGGCGAAACGCACCGTTATCCTCAGAGCCTGAATCTCTCCTTTGAAAAAGCGTACGACGTTCGTTACGGCGAAAACCCGCACCAAGCGGGCGCTTTCTACGTTGAACGGGACGCGGCTGCAGGCACGCTGGCCCGCGCTCGGAGTGTGGGCGGCGGAAAGAAGGAGCTGAGTTTCAACAACCTTGTGGACGCAGACGCTACCTTCGATGCAGTGCGGGAATTCGAAGAGCCCGCTGCAGTCGTTGTCAAACATACGAACCCCTGCGGTGTCGCAACCTCCGAGAGTCTCGTCGAGGCGTTTCGCACAGCACGCGCGGCCGATCCCCAGAGCGCATTTGGTGGCATCGTCGCCTTCAACCGGCCCGTCGATTTGGCCACCGCCGAGGCGTTGGCGGAGACCTTCCTCGAGTGCGTGATCGCTCCCTCCTTCGATGCCGATGCGCTGGCGCGACTCAAGAAGAAGGGCGCGCTTCGGCTCCTCGCGACGGGCGAGGTGCCTCCTGCGAGCGAAGGCTCGCTACACTACAAACGTATCAGCGGAGGGCTCGTGGTGCAGGAGCGAGACGCCACCGGCGCCGGAGAAGTGGCAGCGGCGAAGGTCGTCACAAAGCGAGCGCCGACCGCTGAAGAGCTCGCTGCGATGGACCTCGGTTGGCGTGTTTGTAAACACGTCAAATCGAACGCCATCGTGTTCTCCAAACCCGGCCGAACTGTCGGGATCGGCGCTGGCCAAATGTCACGGGTCTTGGCCGTCGAGATCGCAGTCAAACGCGCAGGGGAGGAGAGCAAAGGTGCGGTGATGGCGTCGGACGCGTTCTTCCCGTTCCCGGATGGCGTAGAGACCGCCATCGCGGCTGGTGTCACCGCCGTCGTTCAACCCGGCGGCAGCAAGAAGGACGACGAGATCATCGCCGCCTGCGACGCGGCGGGAATCGCCATGGTCATGACCGGCTTCCGCCACTTCAAGCACTAGATGCCGCGCGTTTTAATATTGGGCTCAGGGGCCCGTGAGCATGCCCTCGCGTATCGACTGAGTGAAGAAGCCGAAGTCCACGTGACACCAGGCAATGGCGGAACGAGCGAAGTCGCTGTGAACCATCGGGTTTCGGCAACAGACATCGAAGCCGTGGTGGCCCTCGCTCTCTCGCTGGCTGTTGATTTAGTAATCGTGGGTCCAGAAGCTCCGCTGGTGGCGGGCGTCGTCGATGCGCTCGTGGCCGCAGGAATCCCCGCTTTCGGCCCGAGTGCTGCTGCCGCTCGTCTCGAAGGCTCGAAGATTTTCAGCAAAGAACTGATGGCGGAGCGCGAGGTTCCGACGGCGGATTTTGCGGTCTTCGATAAGCTGGCCGAGGCAAAGAGTTATGTCCTTGAAGCGGCGAGACCCTTAGTCGTCAAAGCGGACGGGCTCGCTGCAGGGAAGGGCGTCGTGGTGGCCAAGGACACTGCCGAAGCTCTCGCTGCCTTGGATCTCATCATGGGTGCGCGGGCGTTCGGAGAGGCCGGCGACCGGGTTCTCATCGAAGAGGTGCTGCCCGGACAAGAAGTGAGTTTCCACGTCGTGTGCGCGGGCGAATCGTATATTCCCCTCGCTTGCGCTCAGGACCATAAGCGTGCCTTCGACGGTGACGAAGGCCCGAACACCGGAGGTATGGGCGCGTACTCGCCTGTACCTTTTGTCACCGCCGAGCTTGAGGCGGAAGTGATTCGACAAGTCGTCGAGCCCACGCTGGCCGGTATGATGGCGCGAGGAACGCCCTTTTCGGGTGTCCTCTTCATTGGACTTATGGTTCATGAAGGCAGCGCGAAAGTCCTCGAATACAACGTTCGCTTTGGGGACCCAGAGTGCGAAGTGCTCATGGCACGCTGGGGGGGCTCACTCTACGAAATGCTCCACGGAGCGGCGACGGGAACACTCATCAGCAGGAAGCCCGAGTGGGACGCTCCGGCGGCGCTCTCCTTGGTGCTCGCCTCCGGTGGATACCCGGGGCCGTACCCGAAGGGCCTCGAGATTACGGGCATGTCGGACGTTGAGGGAGCAAGGGTATTTCACGCCGGCACTGCACGACACGACGGCAGCCTCGTGACAGCGGGGGGGCGCGTGATGGCGGTCACGGCGACGGGTCCAGATGTGGAAGCGGCGGCCAAGATCGCATACAGGGCGGCGGAATCGATCCACTTTGACGGACTTCAAATGCGGCGAGACATCGGATGGCAAGCGCGGACTTCCTGAAGGCGCTCGAACTTCGGCGCGGACGAATCCGGCCTCGGCGAACGACGCTTTAGGCTCCAGCTGCTGACCGGTCTATGGGCCCGCTGAGCGTTGCGAGGGTGAACGCGGACTAGAAGCCTGTTGGTGGTCGTGAGGTTGTCACGCGGGACATAGCGGCTCGGTCTAGCCCTCAGACGTCCGTACTCTTGCGAGCCGGACGTCGTTCGGACCTGGGTGGGGTGGACGAGTAGACTACTCCTGCGGAACTTGATGGGAGCGCAAGCCGCGCAACGTGATCGTCGTAACAGCGCCAGCGAACACTCGCGCGCGGTACCAACCAAGCGTCACAAGCTCTCCGCCAACGTTTCCAACCGCCGCGACATCCACGGGGCCAGCAGCGATATCGAGGGCTGCGTAGAGACTAAGCCGACTCGTTCCTTCGGTTCGACCCACGGTAGGGAGTGGGTTGTCGGGGTTGTCGTTGAAGTAGGTGAACACCTCAGCGCGAGGCGTAATACCGACCTGCGCGTATTCGACGCGAACGTCGTCGCAGTCGTGGACTTCACCGGCGACGACTCCGTTGGAAGGGCGAATCCCTTCAACGAGCCCGGCGGTGAGCGGGATGCTCGTCCAGTCACTGTCTGCAAGAATGCGTGCTCGGAATTCCCAGCGCGGGTTCGTCAGGGTGCTGAGAGTCGCGCAGGCGTCGGCCGCCGGCGCTTCACGCTCGAGCTCTTCGTTTGGAATCACGATATTGTACGTGTAGATGTCGCGCCAGAAGCGGGGATCACCGCTTGTGTGAATGATGAGCGGCGTCTCCGTCGGGACGTTCGCAACGGACCAGAAGCCAAGGTCACGCTCGCCTGAAGCCACATCGTTCTCGTACTGGATCTCTGTTTCGGAGCAGGGGTCCGCCGTGAGCGCTGTGACCATCGGCAAGCAGTCGACGGGCATTCCATCTTCGCCCTCAAGGCAGACTTCGACGTTTAGGTTGTCGGCGTTGCCGCCGTTTCCGAAGACGTCGATAACCCCGTAGACCGTCGCCGTCTCCGGTGTTCCCAAGGGGCGGAACATGCCGGCTGTTGTGCAGCCGAGTACGGGAGCGCCGTCGGAGCCGGCTTCGTCGCAGAAGTCGTCGTCGAAGTTGCGCGGCTCGCCGCCGCCCGATTCGAGCTGTCCACAGCCGACACGGTTAAGGCTCAGCTCGGCTTCATCGGATGGGCTTGGGACGCAGGTACATGCGCTCTCCAACTCGATGCCACCACAGCCAGGATCGGAACACATCCCCATGTAGACTTCGTCGCCGCTGACTCCATTGTCCGGGCCGGCGTCCGGCTCGACCGGGCCAGTATCAAAGTCAGCGCCACCGTCGAAGGCGGGAACATCGGGTTGAGGCCCAGCATCGGTGGCAGAGGAGTCGTCCCCGCAGGCGACGACGAGGAGTAGGCAGGAAAGAGAAAATCGAAGCATGGGCCGACCATAGCAGCACCGCGGGTGCTCTGCACCACTCCAGACGTACCCGGATACGGCCCGGCCTCGCCAAAAAAGTGATGCGAGTCGCGCGAGATTTTGACTTCTGCGCCGGAGATGGAAGATACTTCGCGAATGGCGCTGATCGAAACCGAAGAAGCCGCTCGACGACTGGCCCGAGCCATCGCGAGCGACTTGTCACTCTACAACGAGGACAAAATCGTCGAAGGCGTCAAAGGTGACAATCTCTTCGAGGTCATCACCGACGAAATCGAAGAAGGGCGCGCTCTCTTCAAGAGTCGTGTCGCGCCCGTTCTCTACGCGAAGAACTTTTACGATCGAGCCATCATCGACATCTTGGTTCGTTCGAAGGGTCACGTCGCTTCACCCATGTGGTGACGTTGTCGATGCAGGGTTCACCCATGCAGGGGTCACCGGCTGAGCGTGAACCCGTGCGGCTTGTGGTCGGCGAAGAACATGAC
>JBLHKB010000436.1:0-6041 GCA_047619315.1 Polyangiales bacterium | reverse complement strand
GGAGCTTCGTCGCTTCTGCAACGCGACGACGGAGAGCATCGCGACGATGGAGATGGAGCGGGGCTTCAAGGTCACCATGGGCGGCGCCGTCGAAGGTTACCGCGAGCGACGCACGCGTGCCGGCGCCACCATGGCGTTCTTTGAGATCGAAGACTCTTACGGGCGCGTGGAAGTCATCGTTCGGCCACGGCAGCTCGAGAACGACGAGCGGCTTCGGGCGATCCTGAGCAGCGGCGACCCGATTATCCTTGAGGGCACCGTCAAACATGAGTTCCAGGGGCAAGACGCCGATCCGGATGCGGCGCCAGAGCCCAAGCTGATTCTTCACCGGGCGTCCTCCCTTGAAGAAGTGCTCGCGAAGAAGACGAAGTATATCAACATCAAGGTGGACGTCACAGACCTCGACCACGACAAGCTCGTGACGCTGAAGACGACCCTGGAAAAACACGCGGGACCTGTGCCCGTGAGCTTGCAGATGCGTAACAGCGAAGAGAATTGGATGGCGTGCATCGAAGAAACAGGCGTGTGCGTTGAACCAAGCGACGCGCTCCTCGCCAGCCTGGAGCGCCTCTTTGGCGGCAAGGTCGCGGAGATGCGATGAGGCGCTTCGCCGCCGCCTTCACCCTATGTTTCGCTTCGCTCTCACTCCTGGCGAGTGCTGATCTTCCACCTTCGACTTCGACGGGTTCCCCTCAACGCGGCCACCTTCTGAATGGCGTAGCCCTCCCCGCGAGCGGCCCCGGCTTTCGCTTTCAGACCATTCGCGGCAACCCCACCGCGCGCTACGGCACCGAGGAGATGGTCGCGATGCTCCTCGCCGCCGTCGCCGATGTGGAAGAACAGGCGCCGGGAAGCGCCGTTGTTATCGGAGACATCAGCTTGCCTGAAGGTGGGCGTATTCACGGCCACGGATCGCACCGCAGCGGTCGCGATGTCGACATTCGCTACTACGCCCTCGATGAGAACGAACAGCCACGGAGCGAGCCCAACATCGCGTTTCGGCGAAACGGCCGGGCCCGCGATGGAGGCCGCTTCGATGTGACACGGAACTGGCTCTTTATCCGCAGCGCCCTCGAATCTGACCACGCCGATGTTCAGTACATCTTCATCTTCAGGCCCCTCGAGCGTCTTCTCTTGGAGCACGCGGCGACGACGGACGCTTCACCCGAGCTTCTCGCGGAGGCCGCGCGCAAGATGATGCCTCCCGGCGGCGGGGCGCGCGTTTCGCCTCACGCGGACCACATGCACATTCGCATCCTCTGCACTGCAGAGGATGAGGCAGAAGGCTGTCGCAGCCGCTCCCGGCGCCGTCGACGCTAAAAGCCACGAGAGGTTACGGGGTAGCCCCGACCCTCAAACGTACTAGCTAGTAGGCATGTCGACGACCGATGCTGCAGAGCCGATCATCCTTCCTCTTGTGGGCTCCTTGGCGGACATCGAGTTTGCTAAGATCAGCGCCCAGAGCGGTGGCCCTCCTCCGCCGGCACATATTCGGCTGGGCTCGTACCTTTCGCTCGTCTACGTGCAGCTCGACGGCGCAGGCGGCCTTCTCGAGGCGAGTGTCACCACCTTCGACTCGGACGCATTGGACGTCGCCGCCGCTGCGCTACGCGCCTACCGCCCCGCCGAGTTTGAGTGCGTCGCGCCAGGCACCTATTGTAGCTCGATTGGAGACGGTTTCGATTCATCACGGATCTTGCTGACGGACGAGATTCGCGCCCTTGAGCTGAAGGGCGCGCCCGTTGCGGCGGTCCCTCACCGCGACGCGCTTTGGATCACGGGTTCCGAGGATGTCGATGGGCTGCGCCGGGTTCTCGAAGGGGCGCGGACCGCGTTCGAGTCGTTTCCCACGAGCGCTCGTCCGCTTTGCCTGGGGGAAGACGGATGGACTCCTTTTCGCCTCGCAAAGGACCACCCACTCTACACCGAGCTCTGCGACCTCACGTACCGCGAGCTTCACAGCCTCTATGACACTCAGCGAAATCTGTTGATGGAGCAGATGGAGAACAGCGGCGCTCAAACCTACGTAACGCCCTACGATGTGGCCGAAGACGAGCGGGGTGAACTGGTCAGCTACTGCACTTGGACCGGCGTGGCGAGCGCGGACGGCATCGCCTCGGACCTACTCCTTCCGCTCACGGACAAGATGCAGATCATCTTGGTCGAAGACCAGCAGCCGAAGAGCCTGGTGCCTTTGACGGACTTCGCGCGATTCAGGAGCGTGTGTGGTTCGGTTCTCGAGGAGACGACGCACTCACCGCCGCGCCTGCGGACGCTCGGGTTTCCCACGCCGCAGATGATTCAGGAGCTGGGCGGGGCGCAGCAATAGAAAAGGCCAGGCCGCAATGCGACCTGGCCTTGTTCACGTGTTTGGGATTACTCGGCGGGACGAACGGTGACGCGAACGATGTTGCCGACGGCTGGGTAGGACCAGACGCCGTCCGGTAGAAGGCGAACAAGTCCGTTGCCTTCGGACTCGCCGGTGTTCGGACCGGCCTGGCGTGGTGCCTGGTTCGAGCCGCTCGCGCCGGACTGGTTTTGCTCCGTGCCGGAGTCCCAAGCGACGAGTGCCGCGGCGATGTCGGCGGCGATGTCGGCGTCACTGCGAGGGTCGCCAGCGGCGTCGAGGAGCGCGATGCCTTCGGGCCCAAAGGCCAGGAAGAAGTCGTTGGAAGGAACGAGCATCGTCGCGAGGCTCAAGAAGCGGCTGTCGGCGTCCGGCGTCACGGTGAACGTGTAGCCGTCGCCGGGGAACGCAGGTCCAGGTTCCGTACCACCGTTGGGAACAGCTTCCACGCCGGAGGTGCCGATGCCGGCGAGGCCTTCGAGGGACATCGCGAGGGGCATGGGGTTGCCGTCTTCGGAGAGCGCTTCGATTCCCGCGGAGGCGACATCGCCTGGCGTGAAGAGCGAGATCGCATCGGTGTGAGTGGCCCAAACGACCGGCGTGAGAACGGGGAAGCCGTCGCCGATGGTGCTGACGCTCACGAGGAACGAGCCATCGCCCGTCGCGACGACGCTTACGTCGACGAGTCCGCTCAGGTCAGCAAGACCATTCGTCGTGCCCGTCGTTTGATCGTAAGGGCGAACGCCCACGATGGGGTCGGCGGAGCCGGTGTCCGCTGCAGCCTGGCGTGGTGCCTGGTTGGAGCCAGCGCCGGGGATCTGGTCGGCTTCCGTGCCCGCATCCCAGATGGTGAGCTCGCGGCGAATCTGTGCCTGAACATCTTCGGCGGAGCGGGGCATGCCCGCGTCATCGAAGAGGTCGACGCCCGGAGGCGAGAGCGCAAGGAAGGCGTCGTTGGTCTGAACGATCATCGTCGCGAAGCTCAAGAAGGAGCCTTCCGACGTCGGAGTGACATCAAAGTCGCTGGAGACGCCGCCCATCACAGCTCCGCCAATGCTCGCGTTGCCGCTCGCAACGATGCCGGCGGCGCCGTCGATAGCTGCGGCAAGTGCGGCGCCGGAGCCGTCCTCAGCCATCGCTTCGATGCCCGCCGAGGCCGCGTCACCTACGCTGAAGAAGCTGACCGTGTCGTCGTGGACGGCCCACGGGATATCGGCGATGGGGGTCAGGAGCGTTCCAAACTCGGGGGTCACGTTGGTCAGCGAGATGTTGTAAGTGCCGCCGGCTTCGGTGACATCGACGCGGACGATGCTCGACGATGATGGGAGCGCGTGGGTCGATGCCACGTTCGCGCGAACGACGCTTTCGGCAGGACCGGTGTTGGCTGCGCTCTGGCGCGGCGCTTGGTTCGGGCCGGAGCCTGGCGCTTCGTTCGCTTCGGAGCCGACGTCCCAAAGAGAGAGGCTCTCGGTCACATCGGTTTCGGCGATGGGGGCGCCGGCGCCGTCAAATAGCGCAATGCCGGTGCCGTCTGGAGCGATGAAGATGTCATTGGACTGAACGAACATCGTGGCGAGATAGAGCGCCTCGCCCGGAAGCGCGGAGACTTCAAACTCGTAGGCGTCGCCGGGGAACGCGGGGCCTGGCATGTCTGCGCCTTCGATGGTGTTGAAGACGACGCCGCCTTCTGTGGCTGTGCCGAGCGGTCCGGCGTTTCCATCTTCGGCGATGGCGGCGAGTCCGTCACCACGGTCCGCTTCGCCAACGGTGAAGAACGGGTCGGCGTCAGCGGAGGTAAAGGCAACACCTGGTGATACGGGCCCGGCGATGGGGCCTCGGCCGGAGACGTTCTCGACGCGGACCACGAATCGTGTGGCCTCATCGCCGGCGTCGATGTCCGGTCCCGCGTCCTCGTCGGGTCCTGCATCCTCATCCGGTCCGACGTCCTCGTCGGGTCCCGCATCGGCGACGATGGCGTCAGGCGTCGGTCCAGCGTCCGTGGTCATCACGTCGTCATCACCGCAGCCGCCGAGGGCGCCGATGAGGCCGAAAAAGAGAAGTGAGCGTTTCCAATGAGTCATGTTGTCTCCCTTAAGTGAGCGGGACAGCGTTGCGTCCCCCAAGCGACCTCTTCTACGAACTGCAGTGAGCATCGTTACGCGTAGCGCATCAATAATCCGTTTTCGTTCGTTCGTTTCGAATGTTCGAATGGACTGTTGTTTTGGCGCGAACGATCCCGAAGCCGCGTCTCGCAGTAAATCACGTCCTCAGCTAAGAAGAACGACGATGCTTGAATCGTTTCGCTTGAGGAGCCCCGGTCAGAAACACGCGAAGACGTGTGAGACGCTGCGTTCATCGTTTGGGTGGGCCTAGTGCTTCCTCCTCGCAGCGAAGAAGAGCTGGTGGAGCGCGCACGTCACCTCACGGGGCGTACCCTTGGGGAGGTCGCGTCGCGGCTCAACGTTTCACTCCCGGAGTCCCAGGCCCGCGCGAAGGGCCTGGTTGGACAGCTTATGGAGAAGGCTCTTGGCGCCAGCGCCGGCAGCCGCAGCGAGCCAGACTTTCTCGAGATCGGCGTGGAGCTGAAGACGCTACCCGTCGGCGCGGATGGCAAACCCAAGGAGAGCACTTTCGTCGCCTCGCTCCCGCTGATGACGCTGACTGAGATCGACTACGAAGACAGCTTTGTCGCCAAGAAGCTGGTGCGCGTACTGTGGGTGCCGATTCAAGCGGACCCCGCGATCCCGCTGGGGGATCGTCGTGTGGGGCGTGCGATTCTGTGGTCGCCGACGGCGGAGGAACGCGCTGTGCTTCGAGCGGACTACGAACGGATCGCCCACATGGTCCTCGACGGCGCCCACGCGGAGGTGACGGGACGCCTTGGAACGTATCTTCAGGTCCGTCCCAAGGCCGCCGACAGTCATGTCCGTGGCAAAACCATGGACGATCTGGGGCAGATCGCGTGGACTGGACCTCGCGGCTTCTATCTGCGGCCTCAATTCACTCAGCGCGTCCTCGGATCCGTCGCTTAGGAGCTGTGATAGTGTGCCGCCGGGGCACGAAAGGATTGCAATGAAAAAAGAGATATGGCTCGCCTGCGCTTCGGTGTTGGTGCTGAGTACGACGACGCAGGCCCAGATGATGGGGATGCACGCTCATGGGGCTCGAATGGAGGCTCAGGAAGCCCGAATGGACGCTCGAGAGGCGGGTATGAATGCGGCTGGGCTTCGAATGGACGCCCGGGAGGCCATGATGGAAGCGCGCGGCGCACGCATGGATGTTCGCATGATGGAGCGCGGAGAAGAGCGTGCGGAAGCACGCATGGAAGCGCGCGCCCTCGGCATGGAAGCGCGCGGAGCCCGCATGGACGCCAACATGGCGACTCGTGCGGCGCGTCGGGCGAATGCTCGCGCACGGAACGAAACACAGGAGGCACGCGAAGCACGTCGCGAAGCCCGCACGACACGCAGGCAGGCTCGTCGGGAGGCACGGCGTGAGCGCCGCGAAGAGACGGCGGAAGAGCGAGCTGAACGCCAACGCGTTCGGCGCGCAGAGCGCTGGGCCAAGGTAAAGGAGAACATCGGCATTGGCGGTGTTGAAGAGCTCGAGGCCCCTGTTCGCGCGGAGCTCTTGGCTCATGCGCAGCGCATGGCTCGTCTGGAGCGCGTGAGCGACTTGGCCGCCGCGGCTGAGA
>JBLHKB010000435.1:0-6048 GCA_047619315.1 Polyangiales bacterium | reverse complement strand
AAGAGCAGAAGGTCCGACGTCAGCGCGAGTCGGTCCATCTTGTCGAGGTCACCGCGATCCGCCTCCGTGCATTGACCGTTCACGCAGCGCTCATTCAGGTCGCTGCGAACCGACAGCGCCGCAATCCCTGGGACGATGCTCGCCAAGATGACCGCGCCGCCACCAGCCATCAACAGAATCGGTGGCAGCTGCGAAGGCGGCGGGGCCGCGAGGGACGCAGGCAAAGGCTGCAGCGCAGCGAGCGCTTCGGGTTCACGAGAGCCCTGATTGGGCGCCCGCAGACGTTCCTCAAGCCGATGAATCCGAGCGCGCACATACTCCGCCTGTTCCGCATCGGAGTGTTCGAGATAGGCGCGATAGCTGGCGATGGCATCGGCGAAGCGGAAGAGCCGGTCGAGGCTCGTGGACACGTTGAAGAGAATCGGCGTCAGGTTCGAGATCTCGTAGGCCTGCTGGAAATACCTGTGCGCCTCTGCGTATCGGCCTCGCTCGTATTCCGCTGCACCTCGGTTGTAAGCCGCGCGGGCTTCAACGACTTCCGCCGGCTGCTCATCTTGGGCGCGGGCAGTCCCAAGCGCGCTCACCACCAGCGTGAATACGAGGGCAGGGATCGACCACTTCATCGACGGATCCAAAGACATGCGAAGACCTTACGCTGTCTTTGGAGGAGCGTCAGCCTCATCGTCTTGAACGGAGTTCCCGCCCATCAGTATTTACTCAAGGAGATCGCCGATATCGCAGCCGCGAACTACCCGCGCACTGGGCTTAAAGAACGAATCGCTTCGCTCAGCTGCGCCCCTGAGGCCTGAGTCAGCGCTACGGCGAGGGCGGCGGAACCGACGCACCTCGCACGCCGCTGCCTTCTTCACGGGTGGCGTCGTCGACGATCTCAAGGGCGCGCTGGGTGCGGGCTTCTTTTTGAGTGAGCGCTGCGCTGTCGACGATCTCGACTTTGTCGAGGAGGTGCAGGTAGTCCAGCTCAAGGTCGCCGTTACTCGGCAGCATGAACACGCCGTAGAGGCGCGCAAACGAGCGCAGGCGCTCCACGGTCTCCGTGGGGATGTGACATTGAGCGTGCGTCATCAGGTACACGATGGGCGTGCGGCGCTGCTGTCGCTGAAGGCGCTGCAAGTCCGTGGTGAGCAAGTTGAAGACCTTGGCGTAGTTGCGCCCGCGCTCGCCTCGAAAGCAGAGCACATAGGGCACGCTGATACCGCCACCATCGACGCGACCGCGCCGTGCGTGCTGCACATCGTAAAGGCGTGAATCGAAGAAGCGCAGGTAGACGTCTTCGCCTTGGAGCTGAAGCTTTTTGACGAGCGTTAGGGCAAGACCTCGCGCAAACACCGAACGCTGCCCGCGCATCGAAGCGCTCGCGTCGACGAGGATGTAGTGAAGGCGGCGGTCTTCTTCGTGCTGCTTCTCGTGGGCGTAGTAGAAGACCTCTTTTTCAGCGAAACGGCGCTCGAAGAGATCATCGTCAAAGGCGAGCTCGCTCAACACAAGAGAGTCGAGGGTGCCACGTCGACCGACGCCGCTATATCCATCAACGGAGAAGGACTGTTGGCCGCTCGCCTTCTTTGTCTCGAGGACACTCGGCAGGAGATCCAGTGAGAAGTTAACAACGTCGTTGGCCTCCGGCGATTCGAACACGTTGAGGAGGTCGACCATTTCCATCGCGCCGGCGGCGCTCGCTTCGGCGCCGAACATTCCGAGCAGGCGAAGCGTGTCGAGGTCGATCTGTTCTACCGCCGTGATCAAGCGAACGCGCGCTGCCACGACGTGCTCAAGGAACGCGATGTCGATGCTGCGCTCCGACGCATTAAAGAGACTAGGGAGCTGACCGCCGAGGTCGGTGTAGACTTCGGGGTCGAGGGGCAGCATCGCCGCGCGCGTGGAACGGGCCAGGTCGAAGCGCTCGAACATGGGTCCGAGGACCTTCAGCAGAAGGACGCTGATGAGAGGGTCCGCCAAGCGCCACTGACGCGCCGTCTCAAGGACCTCGCTCGTCGCGAGCTCGCGCAGGGTGTCGCCGTAGATCTTCAGGAGCTCTTGAACCCGCCCCTTGACCACAGCGTCGAGGTTGAGCGAACTCACCGCCGGTCGTGGTTGAAAGTCGCCTTCGGGTTCGGCGATGGTCAGTAATCCCAGATCGTGGACGATCCAAAAAGGCACCGGCAAGCCCACTTTGACGAGGGCGTTTCGCCACTGGGCAGCACGCAGCTCAAGCATGGGGTTGCCGCCATCGACGAGCGAAAGCGCCAAACTCCCGATGTCTCGGGCCGCATCGGTCCCTAAAAGTGTTGAACCGACGGGCACTCAGTAGGTATAGCGGCTCCGCTTATGTGCCGTCTACGGCGTTGCCTTGCTATACTCAGCGCATGACACGCTTTTCTTTGACGCTTCTTGGGCTTTCGCTCATCTCCTTTGCTGGCTGCGGGGACGATCCGTTCGCCGACACGGACGCTGGTCCACAGATCGATGCAGGATCCGACGTTGGACCTGAAACGGACACTGGACCCGAAACCGACGCTGGCCCCGAAACCGACGCTGGCCCCGAAACCGACGCTGGCCCCGAAACCGACGCTGGCCCCGAAACCGACGCCGGACCGGAAACCGACGCTGGCCCTGACGCCGGCCCCCCAGAGCCAGACGCTGGCCCACCCGCCGACGCAGGCCCGCCGCCCTTGCCAGAGCCGATGAACCACCGCCCAGAATCCATCATGTGTGACAACGAGCGGGCGTCTCCCGTGGTCATGAGCGGTACCTTGGGAGGATGCACAAGCCACGACGAGTGCTCCGACGGAGACAACGGCCGTTGCTTGACCGGCCGCGGCGGTAACTTCTGCTCTTACGACCGTTGCTTCGCCGATGATGACTGCACAGGTCCTTGCGTCTGCGGCGAAGGTGACATCGCCCCGAACTCGTGCGCAGCTGGCGCCTGCCAGATCGACTCGGACTGCGGACCCCTGTCCTGGTGCAGCCCAACACTCGGTGGCTGTGGCAACCTCGGTGGAATCGTCGCGTACGAATGCCACACCCCAGAAGACGAATGCAACGACGACGCGGATTGTGCCGACACGGGTCCAAGCGCCTACTGCAAGTTCTCGGACGCAGTCGCTCACTGGGTCTGTGACAACGCCCAGTGCGCCGGCTAGCCCAAAGATGAGTCGCCTTGTGCCAAAGCAGAGCTCGCGTGAATCACAGAACCTCGTGATTTCCGGGGATTCCTCCTGGCACAGGCGTTGCTGAAGGTAGCGTCATGCGACTCCTTCAAACGATCTCTGCGATGTTCTTCTTGGGACTCAGCGCGTGCTTTGGCTCCGTGGGCAACAGCGCATTGCCGGAGCCCGCAGTCCACCGGAGTGAGGCCATCGCGTGCGACAACGTTCGCGATTCACCCATGGTGAGCATGAGCACCGAGGAGGGGGGCTGCACAAGCCACGCGGACTGCACGGACGGCGCAAATGGACGCTGCCTCCCCAACCGCCTTTTAAACTTGTGCAGCTACGACGGCTGCTTTGACGACTCCGAATGCGGGGGCCCGTGCGTCTGCGGCATGGCCACCGGCGCGAACTTCTGCACCAGCGGCGGCTGCCAAGTGGACGCGGACTGTGGCCCCGGTGGATGGTGCAGCCCCACGTACGGAGGCTGTGGGCTGTTCGGTGGTGTCGTCGCCTTCGAATGCCACACCGCGAGCGACGAGTGCACCGACGACTCCGACTGCTCAGATTTGGCAAACGGCTACTGCACCTTCTCAGCGGAAGTCGGCCACTGGATCTGCGGAAACGCGCAGTGCGCAGGGTAGCCCGCATCGTCAGCGCCCTCGCCGTTTGCGGCCTCGCTGGATGCTCAAGTTCGAGCCTCGATGATGCCGGGCTTTTCCTGCAGTCCGGCAAATACCGCGAGGACACTCTACGGGACAGCCTCGTCGAAGCGAGCAATGGGTACAGCGAGCTTCGTCTCGAAAATTACGGCGAGTGGTCCGAGCTTCCGGAGTGGAACCCCATCGCGCGTCCGCTCCTGGAAGATGACATCGGCGCGTTCGTCGGCGATGAGAACCGCGTCACGACAGAGGGGCCTCCGTTCTTCGACCGCGACACCTTCGAGCCTTCCCATGAAGCCTGGCTTGCCCTCGGCAGGCGTGCCTTCGAGGACTACCCCATGGGCGTCGATGCGCGCCTTGGCGCCGCTACGCACTACGCTGAGACAGCCGCCGGCGTGGGACTTTGGGTCGACGACCGGGGCCGCCTCGGGGGCATCGCGCGGGTGCAGCTGACTCCGGAGCGAGAAGGTTACGCGCCCACTTGTGCGACGTGCCATGCCCGCGTCGAAGACGGCCTGCTCATCCACGGCGCCGCCAATGTCGACTACGACTACGGCGCCATCGGCATGGGCGGGAACCTCGTCGACTCTCGATGGGGCGCTGGACGCGTCGACGTGACGGGCGACGGCAGCGTAAACCCCGTCGCCATCTCCGACCTTCGACCCATCCGGCTTCATCGGCGACTTCACCGCGCGGCGAGCGTGCGCAACTCGCTCCCTGCCCTCGCCGTTCGAATCGAAACGCTGCTCATCACTTCCTACGACGAGCGCCTGCGACCTCCGCGCGAGGTCGCCTACGCCCTCGCCTACTATCTCTGGCACTTCGCGGATGAGCCCACCCCGGACGAAACACTCCCCGGCGCTGCGATCTTCGAAGAGCGTTGCGCAGAGTGTCACGGCAAAGGAAGTCCTCGCACCGAAGCCGTCGACCTGAGTGAGGTTGGGACCGATCCACGCGTGGGCGAGTCGAGCTCCCGAGGGACCGGCCAGTACCGCGTGCCTTCGCTCTACCGAGTTCTTCAACGACCCGCGATCCTCAACCGTGGGGAACGAATCACCGTGAGAGAGCTGCTCTCGCGAGAGAACAGCGCCCTGGGTCATCGCTATGGGCGCGGGCTGAGCGACGATGAGAAAGACGCCATCATCGAGTATCTGGGTAGCTGGTAGAGAGGCATTCCGCGCACCACTTTGTGTACGATTTAACACGGCAGCGCTCTTTTCAGCCGGCTGATCAAAGTGGGGAAGGACGAGGCGCCCCTCGTGCTCTTCTTGTTGGGCTTCGCGTTCATTCGTCGACGCCGTTAGCTCTAGCGAATCGCGGATGAGGCTCTTCGCTGCTGCGGAGGGCCTCTTCTCTTTTGGGCATCACACCACGCGCTGAGCCGAAATGTGCCATGCACAAATCGATTTGGTGCACAAAATCTGTTGTTTTTATTAGCTTTTTCGCATACGTGTCGTGGCACATCTATTGCTTTAGTGAACACCATGACCAAGCAACTTCTCTTTTCACTCGTTCTCGCTCTGATGGCTGGCGGCAGCTACGCCTCCTCTGCCAAAGCGTGTGGCGGGTTCTTTTGCAACAGCGCCCAGCCCGTCAATCAGTCCGCGGAGCGCATCATCTTCTCCCACAACCCCGATGGGACGACGACGGCGATGATTCAGATCCAGTACTCGGGCCCTTCCGAGAGCTTCGCCTGGATGCTCCCCGTTGTTGGCAGCCCGGAGATCTCCGTGTCGTCGAACATTGCGTTCCAGCGACTACAGCAGGCGACCAACCCAAGCTACGTACTCAACGTCGAGGTCGAGGGCGAGTGTGACTCAGTCGACTTCCAAGCCTTCCCAGGCGGCGGAGGTGCCGATGCTGGCGCCTCGTTTGACGCGAGCGCGAGCGATGCAGGTGCGCCTCCTGTCACCGTCGTCGACGAGGGCTCCGTCGGCCCCTACGACTACGTCATCATCGCCGTGGACCAAGCCGCCATGGACATCGCCCTCGTCGCGACAGAGTGGCTGCAAGAGAACGAGTACGACGTGAGCGAGTTCGGCCGCGACCGACTCGTGCCCTACCTCCAGTCCGGCATGAACCTCCTCGCGTTTCGCCTCACCAAAGGACGCAACGCCGGTGAGATTCGGCCCGTCGTCTTGAGCTTCGGCGCAGGGCTTCCTTCGATTCCTCTGAGGCCCACCGCCGCTGCCGCCACGCCCGACATGGGCATCATGGTCTTC
>JBLHKB010000434.1:0-6085 GCA_047619315.1 Polyangiales bacterium | reverse complement strand
CTTTGCCTTAAGGTGTCCTTGCACACGCTGACCAAGCATAGCCGGCGGAAGTTGACTCAGCTCCTTGCTGGGGAAGAACTGTAGCTCAGCGCTCACGGGCGAAGCGCCCCAGCTACTACTGTTGCTTGGAAGCGAAGCCGGGGAATCGAGGGGTAAGTCCAGGCGATCAATCCTCGAAGGGAATCATCACAACGACGTACCGGCTCTCGCAGTCGACTACGCCTCCGACGATTCGTTGGATTTCTTCGCCGACGAAGCGGCCTTCCGGGTTTCTTACGACGCGTCCCACTAGGGAACTCCGTCCATCAATCTCCCCGTCCCCATCTTCGTCGAACTCGCAATCGATGTCCCAGTCAAGTGCACAGGTGCCCATGACGTCCGCCGTCAATCGACCGCTGCACTCGGCGTAGCGAAACTCAATGAACGAGGCCGGATCCAGTTCAGCGCTAACTACGCCACTTCGCTGCAGCGAGAGTCCACAGCTCGTTTCGCCGAGGACGCCCGACTCCGTAGAGAGGGTGCTGTGAGATCCGATGAATCGACACGCGCCGCCGTCGGTGCTTCCTTCCGGCCCGCTCACGTTCGCACATGCTCCGGCGCCAAGAAGGGGACCCAAGAGCATCACCGCTTGCAGAAATCTATGGTCCATCACTCCGCCTCCACACAAAGACTGTCGATTTGGGAGATGAACAGCACCGTCCAAAGCTTAACAAAGCCGAAAATGTCCGGTTGCGTACATCCTCCCATCAACAGAATGAATAGAACTGATGAACTGATGAACTGATGAACTGATGAACTGACGAACTGACATGCTGTCCCCCTTGAACCCCACGGACGAAGCTATGCCCTATGACTCGCGGTGTCTAGAACCCCCAAATTCAGGAGACGCGCGAGCTGTTGCCACGAACTGGAATCGAAAGCTGCAAACATCGGGGAGGTCTGGAGAAAGTTGGCGACGAGTCGCATGCTCAGAAGTTCTTGGAGAGGCAAATGTGCCGCCGGGACATTCCGCCGGATCGTTCGCTCGTTCTCATGTGTCCTTCACGCGCTCATTCGTGATGGAAAAGCACTCGGCGAAGACCTCTACATCACGGCTCTCAAGAAACGAGGCGTGACCTGGGCTCAAGCACTTTAGTGCATCCTTCTGCGCTCCTGCATGAGCGCACCGACGCGTCGCTTCACCCGCCCGGTGGGCATTCGCCAGGTTCGCGGTGGCGTCAGCTCGAGTTCGAGCTCGAGAATACCGTCGGCGCGGTTAGACATCGCCGCGCCGGACGGACCAGACGAACCCGTCGTACCAAAAATGCATGAGTGAAACCACCATGGTCAATGCCCAGAACAGACGATGCTCTACGTCGACCCATTGCACGGCGACGCCGTATGCCGTGATGCTGCCGAAGAACGCCAGGCCGATGAGCGCTTGCCCCCCGCGACGTCTGTGCAGCCCGACTGAACGCGCGAGGGAGTCGCGTTCCTGGAACCACACGAGGGCGATGTACTGAATGGCGTGGAAGAAGTTCATGATGAAGAACGCTTCACCCCAGCTATTGAACCCCCAGGCGTAGACAGCACATGCGCCCGTGCTCAAAAGCAGCACCGCTTTCTGGAGCGGCATCCGGTAGCCGCCCTTCCTCGCTTGAACGTACGCGCGTAGGTAGAAGAACGCGAAGACGCATCCAGCGGCGATGACGAGTAGGCGAAGCGGATGCGCATGGGCTTCGAACGCCCCGGGGACGCGAGCGAAGACGAGCGATAGGGGGTCGTCAAAGTCGCCGAAGTCTTCGAAGACGGCGACATGCGCCATGAGTGTTGCGCCGGCGAAGATGGGGCCCGCGTAGAGCAGCTGGTTGAGGGCGAAGTCCGCGCGGCGCATCGACGAGGGGTCATTTCCGGCGTTCCTGTCGTAGATGCGCGAGAGCCCAAACGTCTGGGCGCCGCTGTGCCACACGTCCCAGAAAGTCGCGACGACGAGGGCGGCGACGATGAGCCAGTCGACGCTGCACAGGGCGACGAAGAGCAGCGCCGGCACGACGAAGAAGCGGACCGGGTGTCGCTTGCGGATGTGCGAACGACCGTGGGAGCGGACGAAAACCGCGACGAGGTGCGCATGAATCAACGCGCCGATGAAGACGCCGGACGCGGCAGGACCCGCAGCGTCGAAGAGGGCGACGTGACCCAGCGAGAGCGCGATGCCGAGGGCGAGGCCCAGGAGAGGTGAGAGGAGAAAGAACACCCAGTCCACCGGCGGTGAAACGATGTAGCGGCTGCGTGCGGCGCTAGTCATCGAAGGTGCGTCCATAGGCGCCCAGCGACACCAAGAAGAGCGTGGCGCCGGTCAGCTCGAGCGCTTCCTCGAGCCAGTCTACGCAGCCGTAGAGTAGATTATCGTCGCCAAAGCGGTCAGCGACGTAACCCAGCGGCAACTCCATGCAGAGGGCCCCGCCCACGTAGAGAACCGCCGCCGCCACGAAGCGCCGCTTCACGCCAAGGGGCAGCTCGCGGACCATGGGCCACATCACAAGGCCGAAGAGCGCGACGAAGATCGACGCGGGGATCACCCACGAAAAGTGAAGCCAGGAGATGTCACTGGAGGGAATGACTCCCGCCAAATGTTCGTGGATCTCGATGGCTTCGTCGAGGGACATGAACACGAAGACCCCGCTGAGCACGCGCCAACGCGAGCCATGCATGGGGACACGCGCGCCGAGCTCCCCGATGCGCAGTCCGCAGAGTAAAAGGAGCGAGCTCGCGTACCAGGTCGGGAGGTTCCCCTCATAGCTGAGGGAAAAAGCTTCGACCCACGGTTCCGATGCACGGAGGAGGTAGTCACCCAATTCTGCTAGGAGACCTGCCGCAGCGACGCTCACCGTGGCGAGCCAAACGATGCGGTCGAAGCGCATCAACGGATTTGGATATCGATGCCTAAGCCGCCGCCATGCCCGCGGCCATGTCCTCGCATATTTCCGCGCATATTTCCGCGCATATTTCCGCGCATCTGCCCGCGATGCTTGCGGTGCTTGCGGTGTTTGCGGTGCTTGCCCCGGACCTCCAACACGGGCGAATCCACTTCGATTCGAATGCGCGGTGCCAGCCGAATGAGCACATCGGCGTCGTAGTGCTGGCCGTGATGGTCGAGCACGACGGTCAACGGCCCGGGCGCGACCTCAACGCGGCGAAGGCGCCCTTCAAAGCGATGACGTCGGCGATTCCAGCGTAGTGGGACGCGTCGTGGATCGCCATCGACGACGGGAACCCGAACGACGAACGTGGCCTCCGCAAAGTCGTCATCGGGTGGATATGCGTAGACATGACCTCCGTCGTGAACGACGACTTCGACGCTCTTGTCGCCGACGACAACCATATCCCCACCGTGGCTCGACTCAACGACGATCACGGGCCCCTCCGCCTCAAGCGCTTCGTCGGGCGAAACGAGTACGCTTGGCGGCTGGGCCACCGTGGCGGGGTCTGGTTCCGAGCATGCACCCAGGAGGATGGCGATCGCGATGATTCTAGACATAGGGTCTCCGGTCCATGGATGAACTCGCCGAAGGCTCTCACGCGGACACAGCACACGCCAGATGCCTCTAGTGCATTCGTTTTAGGTCGAACAAGTGGTCATGGGAGCGCCGCCCCATGGACTTCGGAGCGCGAGCCAAGCAGGGAGGTCGAACGCCCGCCCTTCTTAGAGGTTGGGCACAGGAGGCCGCGCTCGATGACCTCAAGTCGGCGAGCGAAGGTTAGATCGAGATTCAAGGTCATCGACTCCGTCCCCATGAGCTTAGTCCCCGTGAGCTTCGTCCCCATGAGCTTAGTCCCCGTGAGCTTGGTAGGCGTCAACCGCAGATGCGGAAGCCCACTACGTATCCATCTTCGTACCCGATGTCGTAGGCATCCTCGTACGCTTCAATGAAGAACGCGTTATAGGCGTCGAGGTAGCCGTCTTCGTAGCCTTCTTCGAAGGCGATCAAGTAGCAGGCCTCGTACTGGTCGGCGTCGCCATCCGCGAGCCCGAGCTCCGCGCCATCTCGGTAGCCGTCTGCGTAACCCTCCGCGTCTCCGGCGACCTGCCCTTCGCTTGACCCTTCCCGCTCACCCCGCGACACGCCGTCGAGGTAGGCGATGTTTGCTGCGACGGCCGCTGCGTACGCCGCGCTATAGAAGTTGGCGGAATAGGTGGCGACGTAGCCTTGGTCGACGCACTTTCCTGGCAGGCTTGGATCTGGGTCGACCTTCTCCGCGAAGCCGCAGCCGTCCGTCTCTCCATCGAACGAACCGACGGCGTATCCCTCGTCGTACCCGAGGGCGTTGCCTTCTAGAACGCCACCCACCTCGCCGTCTTCGAATCCCGCGCCCGTACCGTCGGCGTATCCGTCGACCTCGCCCTCGCGGCACGCGTCGGCTGACGCGCCGTCGACGTAGCCATCGTCGTAGCCCTGGGCGCTCCCGTCGTCGTAGGCAGACTGGTAGGCTTCTTCGTAGCTAACATCGTAGGACGAGGCGTACCCATCGGAGTATCCATCCTCAGCCGTCAACGCGGCACCGGCCGCAGTCGCCTCGGCGACATCGACGACGATCCGAGCCTCCGCCTCGGCGACCCCTTCTTCGTAGGAGCTCGCGTACTCAGCCCGGACGGAGCAATCGAGAACGCCAACGCCGCTCACCCCGAGCGTCGCGCGGTGTGCGTAAGGCGTGCCCTCGTCAGGTCGATAGTCGACGTGGAGCCAGTCACCGTAGGTGATGTCGTTCGCCGGCTCGAAGGCGACGCCGAGGGAGCAGCGCTCCGCCACGGCGAGAGTCAGACCGGGCACGCAGCCGCTGGCATCGGGATCGATGGTGAGCACGCCGCTCCAACCCCGCTCGAGAGTGAGCGCCTCCAGGGTGATCGGCTGCAGACCTGTGTTCTCAACCTCGATGATCCGGACGGCGCGCTCCGTGATACGCACCGCACCGAGGTCCTGAGCGTCACCCGCCGGAAAACCGAGGCGATAGTCCGGCGTGCCCTCGCATGCGCAGAGGCCGACGAAGGCGAGCAGACACGAGACGATTGGGAGGCGCATGGATCCCCAGAGTAAGCGCAATACGCAGGACGTGCGAATGACCTACCAAAAAGGCGTCGGCTTGGGCGCTCGTTGGAATGACACGAGCCAACACTCATGCGTGTCCTAGCTCGCGCGCACATCGCTCAAGTCCATCTCTTCGGCGATACCGAGGTTGTCGTTCTCAGCCGGCGCTAGCTACGCAGACCATGTTGCCGCGGTAGTCTCGGAACGCCACTGGTCCGCCGACGACTGGAACACGTGGATCTTGGCAGCGATGCCTTCGACGGTGAACTTGGAAACGAGCGTCGTTCGGGGACAATTGGTGGACCGACGGAGCTGGCAGTTGACGATGGACACCGAGCGAGCTGGAATATCTCGGGGTGCATATGATCTGGGTTGACTGGCTGGTACCCTCTGGGCTTGGAGAGGTCCCCATGACATTGAGCTTGGTCGCACATAGCGCATTCCTCGTGGGTGCCACGATGTCCATAGCCTGCGTCGGCGAGGTGGGTGAGCCGGGCAACGCGCCCCCCATCGTCGCCCCCGTTCCTACAACTTCGAGCTTCGCATCGGCCAGCGGCGCGCGGCGGCTAACGACACACGAACTCGACAATAGCGTGCGGGATCTTCTCGGTGACGATCGACGGCAAGCGAGCGTGATGCTCACGGCGGACGAGTTCGTCCCCTTCGACAACGACTACACCGGACAGCAAGCATCGGAAGCGCTCATCAATTCCATTGAGTTCTTCGCGACGGACGTCGCGGCACATGTTGTCGGCGACGCCGCGCTGCGCGAGCGCCTAGTGCCTTGCACGCCGAGCGGCGCCGGAGACGCCGAGTGCTTTCGGACTTTCATCGAGGACTTCGCGCCGAAGGCGTTTCGGCGGCCCGTGACGGCGGAGGAAGTCACCGCGTATATGACGCTTCAGGCCTTCAGCACAGAGATCGTGGAAGGCGTCGACAACGACTTCTTCACCGGCGTTGAGCTCGTGCTTCGCGCCATCCTCCAGGACCCGGAATTTCTCTACCGAATCGAGGTAGGCGAG
>JBLHKB010000433.1:0-6094 GCA_047619315.1 Polyangiales bacterium | reverse complement strand
ACGAACGCCGTGCCCGCCGAAGCTCTTCCCGGCGAGTTTCTCAGTCCAGCTTCGGTAGCGCGTGGGCTCAAGGACTCCGGCGACGTCTTGGGTGGATCGAAAAAGACTGGCGAGGCTCGTGGCGACCGCCAGCGGTTCTTTTCCCTGCGCGCGGAGACGAATCGGCATCACCAGCTCATCGGGGACGACCTGAACTCCGTGTGGGTGAGATGGAACGAGGAGGCGAGAATCAGTGGTTTTTAGCATTTGCATTCCTTACGATGTAAACATACGATGTAAATCATGGCTCAGCAACGAAAAGTCCAAGGTCGCGACGAGATCGCCGCCGCCGCCCTCGCCCTCATCGACGAGGAGGGTCTGGGCGCGCTCACGATGCGGAAGGTCGGCGCGAGTCTCGGAGTCGAAGCGATGACGCTCTACGGCTACGTGAAAAACCGAGACGACCTGCTCTCGGCTGTACACGCGCTCTTGATGTCCAAGGTGCAGCCTCCGTCTCAAAGCGGAGTCTGGGTGACGGACGCGCTCTGTTTCGCGCGGCGGTTTCGTGAAGCGCTCATGGCGCATCCGAACGCTGTCCCCGTCGTGGCCACGCGTGCCGCTACCCAAGGGCCCGCTCTGGATCTCCTAGAAGCGGCTCTCCAAGCGATTCCAGGTGATGCCGCCGACGTAAACCGCGCGGCGTTCATCGTGCAAACGCTCTTCGTCTTTGTGGTCGGGCACTGCAGCTTTCACGCAGCGCTGGCGGCGAGTGAGGTCCCCGTCGCGCTCGATGCAGAGCGGCACCCGCGCTTGGTAACGCTGCGGCCATGGACCGCAGAAGCAGAGTTTGAGCGGGGACTGGAGATACTCGCCGCAGGCCTCCGAGCGAAGTGAGACGGGATCACATCAGGCGCTGATGGCGCGAGCCGCGCGTCAGGAGACCTGACGCGCTCGCTTTACTAAGGAGCGCTCGTTGCACACTCGCCTTCGCCGCCGAGGTGACCTTGTGTGGCGAGCTGGGTGCGGACGTAGTCCCAGGCGTTGGCCAAGGTTCCGCCGCCGGGAACCGCGGGTGCGCCGCCGAGTTCAAAGTCTGCGACGGCGGCGAGGTCCGCGAGTTGGATGGACTCGAGTTCTGCTTGGGTCACTTCGCCATCGAGGTTGAGGTCGCAGTCGGCGAGCCACTGGGCTTGGCGCATGACGCCGCCCTCTTCGCCCTCGGGGAAACCGTTGAAGAAGATGTGATCGCCGTGGATCGTCAGCGCGACGTCGCTGCCGTCACCGCTGACGACGACGCCTTCCATGCCATCGAGCTCGCAGGGTCCGTAGCGAATCGGCGAAGACGCGCAGAGGTTGAAGGCCACGGTCTCATTGGCATAGCAGCCGTCGGCGTCGGCGCTCGCTCCGGCGGGGACGGCCTCATCGCTCGGCGGGCAAGTGCGGCCGCCTGCCTGTGTGATGATTCCCTCGATGAGATAGGTGCAGCCCTCGCTGACCATCTGCGTGAAGTCGGCCTCGGCGAGGTTTGCGTTGAACGTCGCGTCCGTGGCGATGCCTTGCTGGTAGGCAAACGCGTAGCGCGTCGCATCGACGCCTTCGATCTGCCAGAGCGTTTCCCCAGCCGGCGGCGCCTGGACGAGGTCAAAGGCGAAGAAGTCGGAAGAGCCGGCGACGTTGGCTGGGTCCGACGACTCGGCGAGTTCGATCTGACCAAGGACGATGGCATACTGCTCGAACTGAGCGGCCCAGCCGTCGGTGATGGCCTCGTCGCCGTCGCCCGCTTCGAGGCCCTCGGTGATGGTGTCCTCCGCTTGAAGTGCGACGCGGAGCGTGGAGTCTGAGTCGCTGCCACAAGCGGAGAGGATGAAGATGGAAACAAAGAGGGAAATACGCATGCGGTTCTCGGTTCTCGGTTCTCGGTTCTCGGTTCTCGGTTGGGGGAGAGGGAGGGTTCAGGGTTCGATGCGAAGTGTGGGTCGTGCGCTGAGCACCAGGGCCGAGATGAGCGCCTGGCGAGCCTGCTCTTCGTCTTCGGAGAAGAGCGACCAGTCCACGCCTTGCAGCCACGCCTCGACGTCGGTCTCGACGACGACGCTCTGGCCATCGACGAGGGCGGTGTTGAAGAGCTCCGCGGCGCGGACGGAGACGACGCCAGCGCGGGACGGCTCGATTTCGATGCGTAGATCGAAGGGCTCTTCTTCAATTCCTCGGCGGGCGACGCCGACGATGTGCAACGAGCTTTCGCCTGGGACCAGGGGCTGCGCTTCCGTTGCTGCGATGGGCCAAGGGCGGCCGTACTCCCACATCGCCGAGCGCACGACACCGCTCACGCCCGCCAGCTGCCCAAGGGGCTGAGCTCCAGTGGCGAGGGCGTCGATGGTCGCCGCTTCAAGAAACTCCGCCCGCGCGATGTCGCAGAGATCGCCGGCCTGGGGCGCGGGGCACAAGTAGAGCGGACCAAAGAGGAGCGTCGCCGTCGTGAGCTCAACCTGCCAACCATCCCGGGCTTCGAAGCGGGCCTCGCCGCGCGCTTCAGCGCGAAGCTCAAGGGTGACCGGCGAAAGAGACGAGTCGATGCAGGACGCACACAAAAGCGCGAGACCGCAGAGGAGTTTCTTCGTCATAGCGCGAGCTCCAAGGAGACCATAAAAGCGCGGGGAGGAGCGGCGGCGAAGTGGCGGGCGGGCAGCCTCGATGGTGTCGCCTCCGGAGCCCACTGCGAGACGAAATTCGTTTCCGTGGCGGCGATCTGCGTGCCGAGAATATTCGACACGGTGAGCCCAAGGGTAGCGGGACCGAAAGACAGCGACGCGCTTCCATCAAGGACCGCGAAGGGGTCAGCGTCGGCGCCAAAGGGAAGTGGTCTGGCTGAGATGACTGAGAGACCCGCACCGATGCGGCCTTTGAGCTCACGTCGTCGAACGCGAGTCAGGACGCCGTGGGCACCGACGTCGAGGCGCATCACGAAGGGCGGGACATAAGGGAGGTTGTTGCCGGCGACGAAAGGCGGACTTGGATCGCTCGCCGAAGGGGGAGGAGGTTCGCGCAACTCCGCGTCGACGTAGGTGAGGCTCGTGGAGGCGATGAGCCACGGAAGGGGTCGCACCACGCCGGACAAAGTCGCACCCAAGCGGCGTGTGGCGCCGACACGTTCAAGGCGGCCCTCTTGGGGGTCGAAGGCGACGTCGTCGTTCAGCCAAGCGCCGAAGAGGCTGGCGCGAAGATCGACGCGCTCTTCGACGTAGCGGACGCCGACGTCGGCGGAGCGGACCTTGGTGAAAGGCGCGCCTTCGCCGTCTGCCAAAGTTCGCGCTTGGGGAGAGCGGTAGCCTTCGCCGTAGCCCGCCATGATGCGCCAGGCGCCGGCGCGGACGACGAGACTTGTCCGCGGCCCAGCGGCGACGCCGGCGGCGCTGCGGCGGAACCCTGGAATGAACGTCTCATCCCGGAAGTCCGGGATGCGGTTTCCGAGCCGGTCGTCGATGTCGTAGAAGAGCCCATTGGCTCGGGCGCCAACGCGTAGGGTGACGCGCTCTTTCACGTTGATGCTGACGTCGCCGTAGAGGCCAAGGTCTGCGCCTTGAATGCTCGCGTCGACTCGCTCATCCCAGACCTGGCTTTGGGGCGCTTGAATGAGACGCTGTGCCTGTTCGATTCCGTGCAGGCGGAGGGCCAGGCCCACTTCGACGTGAACCTTCGCCCACGAGTTTTCGTAGGCGCGCGTCTGGTGGCGTGCGTCGAAACCTAGTCCGAGGGTCCGGTTGTTTTGCTCGATGAGGTCACCGCGACCGACCCAGTCCGGGTTGACCGTCGAGCGCTCCGTGAAGCCCGTGAAGTTGGACTGAATACGAAAGGCGTCGTAGCCAAACCACACGCCGAGTGAGCTGTTCGCGCCACTCTCAGCGCGATGTTCCGCGGCAAAGCGAAGCATGGCGCGCGACGCAAAGGCGCTCTGCGCTTGAGCCGTCGGCGCGGAGTACGCATCATAGAACCCGAGCTGCCCGCTCTCGAAATCGTCGCGGCGCACGACGCCGGCAAGCTCGGAGCGGACGCCGTAGCCGATGGCCGTTAGAGAGTAGCGCCACGCACCTTTCGCGAAGGCGTAACGCGTCATGAGGCTCGCGGAGAGAGCGCGGCGACGCTGGCCAAAGCCGCTGGTACGTCGAAATTGGGCGGCGGCGAAGGAGCCTTCGCTCTCTTCCGGCGCCCAAAGCACCATCTGACGAAAGGCGTTGAAGGAGCCGTATTCGGTGCGGCTGCGAAGTCCGCGTTCGGCGACGCCGAGATCGACGTCGAGGCTGCCCGCCACGGCAAAGTCACCTTGGCGCGGATCGCTCACGCCTTCGATGACGCGGAGGCTCTGGACCACCTCGGGGATGAGGAAGCCTAGGTCGGCGTAGCCCTGACCATGCAAATGAGATGGCTGGTTGATGGGGATGCCGCCCACTTGGATCTCGATGTCTTGGCCGTGCTCCGCGTTGAATCCGCGCAGCTGAATCGAGTGGGCGACGCCCTCTCCTTCGCTTCGAGAGATATAGACGCCGGGCAGGGTGCGTAGGAGGTCTGCGCCTTCGGAGTGAGGCGCGATCTCTAAGACATCGCGATCGATGCGGGTGTCCCCAGCACCTCGCTCCTCTTCACGTAGGCGCGTGAGTTCGATCTCTGCCACGGCACCGAACGCGGCATCGGCATCGGCATCGGCATCGGCATCGGCATCGGCTTCGGCTTCGGCTTCGGCTTCGGCATCGGCATCGGGCGCTTCCGGCGCAGGCTCGGGAGGCGCTTCAGGTCCGTGTGCGTGGTCATGCGCCGCGCCGGATGGATTCGCAGGATGTTCGAGGTCCGAAGACGGTGGGGTGTCGATGCCTTCGACGATGGGCAAGGGAGTGATGGGCTCTTCGCCGATGATGGGCGGCTCAAAGTGAAGCGCGACGCGCACGCGAACGGCGACGGCTTCGTCTCCTCGTCTCGCCGGCAAAAAGCGCCAGCGTTGAACGGTCTCTCGCGCGATGCGGTCGAACTCTTCGTCGCCATGGTGTTCGACGTGAAGGCTCGCCACGCGACCTTCGGCGTCGATGTGCACGAGCATGACGACCTCGGGGTGCAACCCTTCGGCGAGGCGATGCATCGGATATTCCGGAGGCGCGGACTCCACGACCTGTGGCGGCGTGATCGCGAGGGCTTCGGCGGACGAGCTCGAGTCTTCGGACTCCGAAGCGCTCTCTTCGTTCTCTGGCGGAGCGGGCTCTTGCGCGCCCGCCGTTCGCGCGGCGCACGACAGGCCAAGAACGAAGAAATATGTCCACCAGCGGGTCACGGGAGACCCTAGTAGGCGGATATTTGTTGTTCAAAAACAGATACTTACATGCGTACATGTGTACGAATCATGAAGTGGTCTCTCCTTCGGGGTTTATGGGTGGGTTTCAGCAAAAACCCGCCCCCGCATAAAACGAACTATCCCGGCCAGGGCACATCTTGCCAGCCAGCGCTGGCGCGAATGCGTTCGATGAGCCCTTCGTCGGCTATCTCTGCGCGGTACTCGTAGCTCTCAGCGGGATCGAAGACGGAGTCCGGGTTGGACTCTTCGAACTCGATCACATCCCCTTCGAGGGGACGCTCGAGGTTGCCGACGATGCGAAGTGCAGCACCATCGTTGGAGGCAGCGACCTTATGTCCGACGTTCGTTTGAGGCATGAAGATATTGTTCTCAACAAGCATCTGAGCCGGAGCGATGCGCACGGACATCGCCGTTCCGCTGACCCACTCGATGAGGTTGTTGAAGGAGTGGGCGCGTCCGAAACGAATAAAGGGCATGCGCTGCACGACGTCCTCGTACCAGTTGTGGTGGCCGGTCCATCGCATGCTTTCACCGTCGCCGTCGGGGCCACCGGCGCCCACCAGCATGGCTTTGTCGTGGTCAAAGATGTGCGTGTAGGAGACCGTCACGCCGGTCGTTCCGTCCGTGGCGTCAAAGGCACCGTCGCCGCCGTTGGAGAGGTCGCAGTGATGCACCCACATATTGGCGCCGCCGTCGTAGAAGCGAAGCAGGTCGTTGGGCGAGTCGCGCAAACGAAGGTTGTTCACAATGACGTTGCCCTCCCCTCCCTGAACGAAG
>JBLHKB010000432.1:0-6109 GCA_047619315.1 Polyangiales bacterium | reverse complement strand
CATGCCGCGAATGCGCTCGTCGAAGCCTTCATAGCGGCCACAGATAAGCGTAAGCGCGCCCAACTTGGCGAAGCGCTCGGCCATCGACTGGTCGAAACGCGCGCCTTGGGGCGTCAGCAAAACCTTGTGGCTTGGCCCATTCCGCTTCGTATCCAAGTGCTGGAGCGCTGCCCCCATGGGCACAGGTGAGAGCACCATCCCGCTTCCGCCACCGTAAGGTGCGTCGTCCACGCTGCGATGCTTATCGTGGGTGAACTCGCGTGGATTTAATGCTTCGACTTCGATCGCTTCCTTGTCGAGTGCCTTCGCTAGGAGACCCACGCGCAAGTGGTCTACGATCTCGGGGAAGAGCGTGATGATCTCGAAGCGCATCAGCCTGACCGAACAGGAAGGTCGTCCCACTCGCGGACCACCACTTGCTTGCTCTCTTTATCGACGTCTCGAAGCCAAGGACGAGTCAGCGGAACCTCACGCACGCCGCCCGCCACGCCACGAACTTCGAGGCAGTCTACCGCTGGGTATTCAAGCACTGAGAGCACCTCACCGAGGACGACACCGTCCTCGTCCACGACGCTCATCCCAGCCATGTCGGCGTAGTAATACTCTTCCGTCGTCGCCTCTGGGAAATCCGAGCGGAGCACATGAAGCTCCACCTTTCGCAGAGCGTCCACGGCTTCGATCGTGTCGACGCCTTCAAGGGCCATCACGACGAATTTATGTGCTCGTTTGGACCGAGTGACGGAGCGAGTCTCCCGCCGACCATCGCTGTGCACGAGGAGAACGGTAGTCAGCTTATTCCAAAGCGGCGAATCGAGGTTAAACGCGTGAACGCGCATCTCCCCACGAAGCCCATGAGGCTTCGTAATGCCACCGATCGCGACGTACTCGTCTTCTGCCACGGGATCGCGCTCAGCCTCGTTGGCCGAGCTCACTCGAGGATTTCGAGAATAGCGCGCTTGCGAGAGCGTGTTGCCATGCTCGAGAGAAGCGTACGCATAGCTCTCGCCGTGCGACCCTCTTTGCCAATGACCTTACCAAGGTCATCGGGGGCCACCGTCAATTCGAATACCCAAGCGCGGTCTTCTTCAACGACCTGCACTTCGACGGAGTCTGGCTCGTCGACGAGTGCACGCGCTAAGAAGAGCACCAGCTCTTTCATAGCGTCCATTGCTTAGGCGCTCGGAGCGATCTTCTTGTGGTCTTTGACGATCTTTTTTACGCGATCGCTGACCTTAGCGCCGACGCTCATCCAGTAGGCAAGACGGTCGTGGTCAACACGAGTCTCTTCCATCGGACGGCTCGGATCGTAGATGCCAATCTCTTCGATGAACTTCCCGTCGCGGGCGTTCTCCTTCGGAGTGACAACAATGTGGTAGAAAGGGCGCTTCTTGGAACCAGCGCGGGAAAGTCGGACCTTGACCATCAGGTTTCTCTTCGTTTGTTTTGCGCCCCACATCGTGGGACAGGAAATCTTGGAGTTCGTTCGTCAAAGCCCAAATTCAGGCTCTTGAATGGAGGCGCGGAAACTAACCTCGGGATGTGGGGTCGTCAAGCAGGCACATGACACCAATAGCTATGTATTCGATGAAATCACCATGGCCTGTGGATGGTTTCATAGTCATGGTTGTTAGTATGCCGCTAAGAAGATGGCCCTTTGTCGTGGTTCTCACCCTCTTTGGAGGTTGTGATGGCTGTGACGGCCCAGAGGAAAGCGTCGACGTGTCCGCGCAGCGCCCGGAACCCGACGTAAGAATCGTGGCCATAACCGATCTCCAGGGGACTCTGGCCCCCTGCGGCTGTACTTCCCGGCCTTTGGGAGGAATCGACCGCTTGGTGCACTTCGTCGAAGGAGCAGGTGACAACGTTCTTTTTGTCTCCGCAGGAAACGTCCTCGCGGGCGGACCTCACCATGGCGGGCCTGAGTCACACGAGACCGATCGCTGGAAGAGTGAGGCCGTAGCGGCGATCCTTAGCGCCGAGGATGTGCGGGCCATGAATGGACCAGCGGACGCGGAATGTGGCGTCGCCCTCCCCGGTGCGCTCCTTTTCGATGCGGAGGAAGACACTGCGGTCGTCGACGTGGCGAACTCCAAGGTCGGCCTCATCGCCCTCCGGACCGCCGAAGACGTGACAACGCTCGCGGATAGAGCCCGCGCTCTACGAGCCGAGGGTGTCGATGTGGTGTTGGTGCTTGGTTACGGAAACCGGCGAACGCTCAGAGACGCAGCGTCCGTAGAAGGCGTCGACTTTGTGCTCCAAGGCGGGCTCGACTCCGAAGAGGCTCTGCCTCCAAGCAACTCATCGCGTGCAGACGGGTGGTTGCTTCACGCAGGCCGGCAAGGGCAACGCGTGCTCACGCTCGACCTCTACCTTCGCGGAGAGGGCCCCTTTACCAACATCAGCGACTGGAACGTCGATGTCGATCGCGGGCGCCTGAACGCGGAGATCGAAGACTTGGGTCAACGCCTCGATGAATGGACCGAAGATGGCCGATCTGCCGAGGAACTTAGACCCCAGCGCGATCGGCTCACAGCCCTTGAGACCGAACGAGACACTCTCCGGGTACCCACGCTTCCATCGGACAGTCCCGCCTTCTACGCGTCGTTGACAGAGCTCGATCCAGACATGGAGCGAAGCTCCAGTGTGCAGGTTGAGCTCGCGACGCTGGACCTGCGCGTCAACGACCACAACCGCGAGGCGTACGCGGACAGAAGACCGCCTGAGCCGGCGGAAGGAGCGCCCCACTACGTGGGCTCCGCAGCATGCGCGTCCTGCCACGAAGAGGCTTTCTCCTGGTGGCAGGGTCACCCTCACGGCCACGCGTACGCCACCCTCGAAGCCGTCAACAAGCAGTTCCATTTGGACTGCGTGGGCTGTCACGTGACCGGGTATGAGCGCCCCGGCGGCAGCACCGTGACGCACAACCTGGATGGCGCCCTCACGAACGTTGGCTGTGAGAACTGCCATGGACCGGGCAGCCAGCATATCGTGGTTCCTGGAGACCACTCGCTCCCCGCCGAGACGCAAGAGTCCACGTGTACCGGGTGCCACAACGAGGAGCACTCCGACCTCTTCAACTACGAGGTGTATCGGCAGACTCTGCTGGTGCCGGGCCACGGCAGGCCATCGCTTTGAAGCGGGCAGCGATCATCAGCGTGCTCGTTGCGTGTGGGGCCCCGCAGGCTTCCCAGTCTCATGTCGTGATGTCGGCGCTAGCGCCAGAGGCTCGAGAAACCGACGACGTGGACCGCGACCCAGGTCATGATGAACCGGAGGACCGGGATCACTCCAGGACCGAACCGCGTTCCCCAAGAGCCCAAGCTCGTCGTCACCGAGAACCAGAGATCCCGCGCGAAGCACCGATTCTCGAGACGTTGGAAGGTCGGGTCTCTTACTATTCCGACCGCCTCGAAGGTCGCTCCACAGCAAGCGGAGAGCCTTACCGGCTGGAAGAGTTTACCGCGGCGAGCCGTGACCTTCCCTTTGGCACGCTCGTTCGCGTGGTGCGCCTTTCACGAGCGGGCAACGAAGAGCTCGGCAGCGTGGTGGTTCGCGTCAATGACCGTGGACCCTTTGGCGATCACCGTCGAATCCTCGACCTGAGCCGCGCAGCCGCAGAAGCGTTGGATATGGTGCAAGCTGGCGTTGTTCCGGTGCGCGCTGAGATCCTGCGCCGGGGTCGCTAGTCGACGCTAGAGCGCCGCGTAGACGGCTTGTCGCTGTTCGTCGACGCTGGACGCACACATTCGAGCGCTGCGGTAGTGACGCTCGACGGGGTACTCGCGCGTGTAGCCGTAGCCCCCGTGGATCTGAATGGCATGATCACACGCGAGCAGAGCGCCTCGACAGGCCATCAGGCGAGCAGCAGCACAAGATGAAGCGTCCGGAGAAAGCGCCGCGCGGTGCATCATCGTTTCAGCGGCGCACAACGCCATTTCGGCATCCGCGAGTTTCCACTGAATAGCCTGAAAGTCAGCGATCGGCCGCTTGAACTGTCGACGCTCCTTGGCGTACGCGAGTGCCGTGGTCTGCGCAGAGCGACCAGAACCAAGCGCCACCGCAGCCATGCAGAGATCGTCCATCGCGCGGACCTGATCCGGATTGGCTACCTTGCCAAGCGTCGCGGCTGGGAAGACAAAGTGACCCAGTCGAACACCGCGATGGCCCATCGTTGGCACTCGCGTGGCCTCGAAGCCAAGGGCTTGCACTTCGTCTCCAAAGACAATGTAGCTATCTGGAATCGGAGCGAGTCCACCATGGCTGTAGGCGATGGTCTCCTGTCCCTCAGCATGCGCTTCCGTGAAGTAGGAGGTGTCCCGAAGCGCCAATGTGGCGGGCCCGGCGTGGTTGGCCAAGAGCCGGCCGAGGCTTGGCGAGGCGGCAGAGAGCGCCTCCACCACGAGGACCAGCGCGAGCGCGTCAAGGTCGGCACCGCCCTTCTCCTCCGGAGCCATTAATCCAAAGAGCCCCAGCTCACCGGCGGCGCGAACGAGAGTCTCGGGGAGCTCCTCATGGGCATCGATATGCTCGGCGTGGGGGAGCACCTCTTGCTGAGCGAAACGCACGGCCTCATCGCGGAGGCTTAGATGAAGCTCGGGGAGTCGAAGATCCATGGAGGGGTCCTACTTTAGTTCGCCGGTGGACGCACGGTGCCGCGCAAAGGGCGTTTCTCGGAAGCGCTGTTCGGGTCCTGGCGGTGCATACACCTGGTACGCTCGAAGAGGCTGCGTTCCAGGCTCATATCCGTGAGGCGTATTCGCGGGAATGTAGAACACCTGCCCAGCCACCACCGTCGTCCGCTCTTCGCCGATGAGAAACGTTCCATCGCCTTCTTCGATGAGCAGCACTTCGGCGGAGCTCTCGTGAACGTGTTCGGGCACGGCGAGGTCCGCATCCCCGTCGAGAATGGCGAAGCTCCCAAATGTCGCGCCGCTTTCGGCATCCAGGAGAATATGCACACGGAGTTTACCCCCTGAGTTCAGAAGCGGCTCCCCCAAACGAGTCACCGCATCATCCGTGGGCACACAATGAGTGCGGTCTTCAGGAGAACTCACCGCGACGACCACGCGGCTTGGTTCCTCGGCGACAAGAGAGATGAGGTCCTGGGTCCGGAGCAACGTGCCCGCTTCCCGAGTCGCCCCTCCATCACGGAGCCGTCCCGAGACGACGTAGGCGACAACTTGCTCACACGGAGCGCCTTCTAGTTGAAGCGCTTCGCCTTGAGCCAGGTCACGCGCGCCGAGCCGGACGAGAGGGCCGCCTTCCTCCGGCACCCAGGGGCCGCTTGCTTCATCGGTGGCCGCGTCGCGATCGGCGAAGCTCTCCTCTTCATCGACGGGAGGAATCTCGATGATGGGCGTGCCACCACCGCACCCACACAACCAAAGGGCTACCCACAACGTCCCGCGCTTCATGAGCGGAGCATGCCCCAAAAGCCGCATCAGCACGACCCTAGGTCGTGGAGCCGCCGCAGCTTGATCCTGCGCCAGCCGTACAACCAAAACAGTGACGTCCGACGGAGATTTCTCGCTGATGAAGGGCGTCAGCATCGAAATCGCGAACGTGGGAGACGGAGCCCTTGATGGGCATCTCAAGCATCTGGTTGAAATCGCAGTCGTACAGATGCCCTTCCCAGCTGACGCTGAGGAGGTTTCGGCACATCACGCCCGCAGCCGCTACTGGATTGTAGGCCTGCACCAGCGTCTCAAGGTACGACTCGAGGGCGTCTTTCTCGACGAGCCACTCAAGGTAGCGCGAGATAGGCATATTCGTGATCGTGAAAAGCGAGTCGAAGACGATGTTGTAACGGGCCTTCAACTCTCGCGTCCACTCAAGCTCCAGGGCCGCTTGATCGCCTGGCAAGAAAGCACCGACGGGGTTCGTCACGAGGACAAGCTTCAAGCCGCTGACACCATCTCCATAGCCAAGCGCGTTGAGGCGCTGAAGCCCGCGGATGCTCTTGGCGAAGACACCATCCCCACGCTGAAGGTCGGTCTGAAAAGCGCGATATTGAGGCAACGAGCAAACCACCTCGACTTGATTCGCCGCGAAAAACTCCGGCAAATCCCGGTGGGCGGCGGTTTCCATAATCGTGAGATTGCAGCGATCG
>JBLHKB010000431.1:0-6111 GCA_047619315.1 Polyangiales bacterium | reverse complement strand
TCTTGAGTGCGTAGTGCCGTCCCCAGCGCTCAACGGACACCGTCGTGCTGAGTCCATCGTGGTAGTATACGAGGTCAGGTTCGCCCCAAGACGGGCCGCAAGCGTCCGCTGCGAGCGATACGCGGAATACGCCCAATGTCATCTGAGAGAGATTCCAGCGGAACGCACCTTCGTCGCGCCAGCCGCCCCAATACAGTCCCGCGATCAGAGCAGGGATCAGTGGCGCGAGGATGTAGATGGTGACGGCGTACCAAGCCGGCGCCTCGTCATCATCGTCTTCTTCCTCGTCTTCGTCCGCCTTCTTTTTGGCGACCTTCTTGTCTTCCCCGCCGGTCTCTGCGGCGCTTGCCACAAGGAGGGCCAAGCTCAGCAGCAAGTAGACGATCATGCCGATGATGATCGTCTTCTGCATCCCGTAGACCTGCATCAGGACGAAGCCGGGCAGCCAAGCGCCGAAAATGGAGCCAAGCGTGTTGCCGGCGTACACATTGCCGACGTCGCGACCCACGTTGTCGCCACCGTTGGTCCAGATGCGCAAGACAAGCGGGAACATGGCGCCCATCCCGACGGTGGCGGGGAGGGTGCACATCATGGTCGTGAGGAACATGAAGAACTGCACGGTACCGACGTGTTCCGGCAGGTCGTCAAGGCTCGAGACGAGCTGCGCAAAGGCGCAGGGGATCTCGTCTTGGAAGAGGTAGTTGACGAAGGCCGCGCCCGCGATGAAGAGCGGCATGATCGCCAGCTGAAGGACGGGGTATCGGCGCAGAGCGATAAGCAATGCGAAGAAGATGGCGAGAGCGATACCCACAGCTCCCGTGATCGACGAGAGACGGTCGGACTCGTAGACGACGGCGTCGATGAGTGCGGCAGCGACGGGTGCGAGGAGCATCAAGAGCGCGGCGCCCGTTGGCGGGGGTGAGCCTGGTCGCTTCGTCTGCGACATCGCCGCGAGGAGAATGATGACGACGGGCGCAGAGAACGCCGCGAGCATCAGAAAGTAGGTGCCAAGGTCGTCGCTGACGGCCCACGGGCTCAGCGTGAAGGCGAGTAGAAGAATCGACGCGATGCTGGCGGAGGCGAGGAGCTTCCGGCCCGCGAGAATCGCGCTTGCGACGGCACTTCCAGCAGCGATACCGATGAGAAATGTGGTCAGAATGACGGCAAAGGCTTGGAACGAAGAGCCAATTGTCATCGCCAAGGAACGTGACCAGACGACCTCGTAGCAAAGTGATGCGAGGCCGCTGACGGCGAACGCGACGAAGGCGAAGTACCGGGCAGACCGTGTGATGGGCATCGCCACGGCAGGGAGAGACGGACCAAGCGGGTCCACCTTTTCCGCGGTCTTAGCAGCCGCTTTCTTAGCTTTGGCTTTCTTGCTCTTTGGCTTCTTGATGTCGAGGGTCGACGATTCTTTTGAATCTCCGTTTTGGGCTTGTCCTTCAGTCTCCTCGCTGGACTCCGAACTTGGGGATTCGAACTGCGCCGCGATTTGCTTGCGAAGTAGAAAGATCATCCCAGCCAAGGCGAAGTTCATGCAGGCGGCGACGGTGTTGGTGAGGCTGACACCGATGTTCGGCATGAGCAGGAACGAGCCCAAGAGGACACCCGCAACGGCACCGAAGGTGTTGATTGAGTAGAGCGCGCCGACCCAAGAGCCGACGTCTTCACGGCCTTCGCTTCGGCTGACAAAGTACCGCGAGAGGAGCGGCAGGCTGGCGCCCATCATCGTCGTGGGCACGAGCAAAATCGGGAGCACACAGAAGAAGCGCGCGACCATGAACCCCGTCGACCCGGCGCCGAGTTCGACGCGTAGGTATGCGTTCACACCGGCGAGCCATCCTTCGGGATTGACGAGGAAGGGCACGAGAAGCGCCCACACACCTACGAGAGCTTCGATGATGCCGTAGGTGAGAAGCGGGTTCTTGATCTTGTCGGCGTATCGGCCAGCGACGAACGCGCCGATGCCAAGGCCCGCCATGAAGATGGTGACGACGGTGCTGATGGCGATGCTGCTCGCCCCGAACACCTTGGCGAGCATCCGCCCCCAGATGCTCTGGAAGATGAGGCTGGAAGCACCCGATAAGAAAAAGGCCAAAAAGGCTGCGAATCGCACAGAGACTCCGCGGTATGTGCTGAACGAACATCGCCCGCACCCGTGCGGCGGACTACACTCCGGGCATGGCGAGCGCAACCCCTGGCCCTCAAGAGCACCGTCACGGTCTACGAAAGCACGTATTGTTCGTCGCTTTGGCGAGTTTGGGTGTCATCTGTGGAGCGAGTTCGTCTCTGGCCAGCGCGCAAGATGTCCCCGGCGCGGCGGGCGTCAGAGCGGAGCGGGCGGAGCGTCTTGTCCGGCGCGGTCAAGCGTTGGCTCGAGGAGGCAACCGGGCGAGCGCCCTTGGGAGCTTCCGAGAGGCCGTGCAGATCGATCCACGGACGGTGGACGCCTATATTGGACTTGCACGCCTCTATCGCGAGGCGGGTCGCTATGGAGACGCCCATGAGGCGATTCTGGTGGGGCTTCATCGTCGCTCACGTTCGGTTCCACTCCGGCTGGAGCTCGCGATTCACCAGAAGGAAGTGGGTGAACTCAGCGCCGCTTTGACGACCCTGCGGGGGGTGGTGAGTCATGCTCCAAACCATGTTGGCGCACTACGCCTTCACCTGGCTCTCGCCCAAGAGCTTGGCGCTTGGACTGAAGCGCTTCGCTCGGCTCGGCGTCTCCTGGACGTTTCTGTTCCGGGCGCGAGAGCGCGAGAGGAGCTTGCCTTGCGGGTTCGGGCCTTGAGTATTTTGGCGCAGCCCCTGGACGGGGCCTGCATCGTCGACGAGCTAAACGCGGAATCCGCGATCTTGCAGAACCTCTGTCGCTAGAGCTTTACTGCTGAGACTGGAGAGTCTGCTTCAGTGCGCCGGTTGCTTTGTCGACGAGCTTGGAGGCGAGTTCAAGTTCCTGTGTGTAACGGTATACGCCCGCTTGGAGCGCTAAGAGCTGACCAGGATCTGTCTCACCACGCGAGCCTCGTCGGATCGCACGGTCTATCCGCGATTGCCCTTCAGCCAAGGAGTTCGCGGCATCACGCAGGGCATCTGCGAACGAGCTCGTCGGAGCGGTATCGCCTCGGTGACTGGCGCTGGAGCGTGTGGGTGCGGACGAAGGCTGCTGAACCTGGAGGCTTGCACCTTGAAGGGGCGGAGAGATGGGATTGGTCATACGCGCCGACTCGGCCGGGCCAAGAACGGGTTGCGTCAGCTCTTTTGAAGCGCTCCTCGAAGACGCGAGAGGGCTTTGTGGTGGAGTCGAGAACCCCAACTCTTGGATATTCCCAGTTCCTCGGCCACTTCGTCGAACTGGCGCCCTTGAAAGTAGAAACCCTGAATGAGCAGAAGCTCTCGCTCTGGAAGGACTGATAGGGCCGCGCGCAGACGTTCCTTGGACTCTTCACGGAGAAGCTCATCTTCCGGAGTGTCGCCTTCGCCTTCTTCCTTCTGGCCAATTGAGGCCATTACGAAAGAGGCCGTCATCTTGGCCAGAGTGTGGTGCAGCTGTTCTGTGGTCTGCTCGAGGTCTTGGCGAGCTGTCGGGTTGGCCGCTCGCTCCTCCCCGACCTCTTCTCCGACCTGCAGGGCTGCCTCTGCCGCTTTCATCTTCTGATACGCACGTCGCGAGAAGAAGGTGCTTTTGCGGATGTGGTCGATCATCGCACCACGAATTCGGTAGTACGCGAAGGTGTTAAATTGCACGCCACGAGAAGGGTCGTAGCGCCCCTTCGCCTGGAGGAGGCCCTCAAAACCCGACGCGAGGAGATCGTCGAGATCGCCTTTGAGGTCGAACTGGGCACGAACCTTGTTGGCGATACTGATCACCAAAGGTCGATACTCGACGACGAACTCTTCATCCGTATTTGCAGGCATTTGCGGTGGTTTCCCCCAGGGACACCAGAGATACTAAGGCGCGCCTAGCAACGTCAAGCGCAGGCCCAAAATGGTGTGGAAACGTGGATTCGCAGCCCCGGCCGTGGCACTTGGTCGAGAATGGCCCCGCGGCACGACATGTTCAACCGACCCGGACCAGCCCGTGGCGATCGTGGAGCGCGGAGCGAGGGCTTTTGTCGGCTTGTTGAAGACGACGCCGCGTTCACTGAAGGTGTTCTAGGCCTCTCCGTCGCGGAACGACGCCAGTTTGCTGCAGTTTTTGGCCGAGACATCCCGTCGATGCCCGGCGCTCATGAAGCAGCGCTTTCATGGCTGGCATCGGAAGAAGACATCGAGGTCGCTTCACTTCTAAAATCAGCACTGCTCAAGGCCCCTCGGGCCTACGTGCAAGGGGAGACGCTCTGGCTCGTTCACGGCAAAGGGGACGCGCTCAGCGTGAAGGAGTCGGGCGTGGCGTACCATGCTCAGCCGCCTTCCAATCTGCGACTTGAGCGATCCGAAACCGACCTTCGCCACGAGGCCGCCCGCCGGATGTGGGCTCATCGTGGGGACTTACCCAAAGCCGCCAGCCGCTTTGTAGGCTTCTTCGACTGATGGCGGCTTACACGCCGCTTTCGTTGGAGAACGCAGAGGCCATTTTCGCGGCGCACCGCCTTGGCGTTCCGACGAAGGTCGTCCCGATTGCTGCCGGCTCTGTGAACTCCAACTACTTTGTGGAGGGCAACTCCACCTACTTCGTTCGGCTCTACGAAGAGCAAGACGCGGCAGGCGTCGCGTATGAGTGGGCGCTTCTGGAACAGCTCTTTCGGGCGGGTGTCCCGATGCCTAGCCGTATTGAGGGTCCTGGGCCGGGCGTGCTTCGTGTTGAAGGTCGAAGCGTAGCGGTCTTCGAGCGCGTTCCAGGCGAGATGCGCTGTCAAAGTAGCATTCGCGCGCCTCACCTGGAGCAACTTGGCGCGGCGCTCGCTCGCGCTCATCTCGCCACAGCTGAATTTGGCTGGCGCCGCGAGAGTCGTTTTCGACCGACATCCTTGATGACGCGTTTGGATGAACTCGACCCTCAGAAAGCAGGCGTCTCTCCAGCATTGCTGAAACGAATCCGGGCGCTTCTTGCTCAGCCCCTGCCGACCGGCGTGCCGCGAGGTCCCATCCACGGAGATCTCTTTCGCGACAATGTGCTTTGGAACGAGGACGAAACGCTCAGCGCGCTCCTCGATTGGGAAAGCGCCGCGGAAGGTGCTTTCGTTGCAGACCTGGCGGTTGTTTTCTTGAGTTGGTGCATGGGGGATGAGCTCGACTGGAGCCTTGGGCGCGCACTCGTCGGCGGCTACGAGGAGGTTCGGCCGTTGAGTGACTGCGAGAAGAGGGCCTTCTTCGATTTCGCGATATCGATGTCTGCCCGCTTCGCATTGACCCGGATCACGGATTTTCATCTGCGAACCGAGGAACTTCGCCGCACTGGCTCACTCATCAAAGATTATCAGCGCTTTGTGCAGCGCCTGGACCAGCTGGAGAGCCTCGGGCCTCGGGAAGTGCTACTGCGCTTGTCGTAAAAGTGCTCCCGCTGCACTAACGGACCCATGCTCTGCGAGTATGAGGACCAGGAAACAGACCCCATGAGCCACGACCACTACTATCACTCAAAGGATCTTGGGAAGTTCGGAGAGATCGGCGAAGTCCGAAGCGAGCTCTCGGAGAAGTTCTTCGCGTGGTACGGAGCCGTGTTCGAGGAGGGCGCCCTTAGTGGACGAGAAAAAGCCCTGATCGCCCTCGCCGTGTCCCACGCGATCCAGTGTCCTTACTGCATTGATGCGTACTCCAAGGATTGTCTCAAGAAGGGCTCTGACCTTGAACAAATGACCGAAGCTGTGCATGTGGCTGCGGCGATTCGTGGCGGAGCGTCCCTGGTCCACGGCGTTCAAATGCGCGAGCACGTCAAAAAGATTTCGATGTGATGGAGGCGACTTCAACTCCGAAAAAGCTCATCACTCTGAGCGCTCGGCGCGACCCCTTGGCATCGGCGGAACATCAGCGCGCCATCCTGCGTCGGTTGCCATTGGCGACGGAGTTTGAGGATGTCCTCGCCGAAGCTGGCTTGTGGCCGCTGCGGCCAACAAAGATCGACACCCTCCAAATCAACGTCGGCAAACTCTGCAATCAGACGTGCCGGCA
>JBLHKB010000430.1:0-6134 GCA_047619315.1 Polyangiales bacterium | reverse complement strand
AACGCCGCCCCCTTTCGGGAGCGGCGTCATTCTTTCTCTTAGCGAGAACGGGAGGGCTTCTTAGAAGTCCATGCCGCCGCCGTGGCCGTGGCCGCCGGCTGCAGGAGCGTCATCCTTAGGAATCTCAGCGACGAGGGCCTCGGTGGTGAGCATGAGCCCAGCAACCGATGCCGCGTTCTGAAGAGCCGTACGGACAACCTTCGTGGGGTCGATGACGCCGGCCTTCACGAGGTCTTCGTACTTCTCCGTGCGAGCGTTGAAGCCGTGGGCTCCCTTGCTGTTGAGGATCTTGTCGACGACGATGGAGCCTTCGAGACCGGCGTTGGCGACAATCTGACGAAGGGGCTCTTCGACGGCGCGGGCGAGAATCTTGATTCCCACGAGCTCTTCGCTGGAGGCTTCGAGCTTCTCGATGCCAGCCTTGGCGCGGATGAGTGCAACTCCGCCGCCGGGGACGATGCCCTCTTCGACAGCTGCACGCGTGGCGTGAAGAGCGTCTTCGACGCGGGCCTTCTTTTCCTTCATCTCGACCTCGGTGGCTGCGCCAACCTTGATCACTGCGACGCCGCCCGAGAGCTTAGCAAGTCGCTCTTGGAGCTTCTCACGGTCGTAGTCGCTCGTCGTGTTCTCGATCTGGCGACGAATGGTCTCCATACGGCCGACGATTTCCTTCTTCTTGCCGCCACCGTCAACGATCACCGAGGTGTCCTTGTCGATGATGACGCGCTTGGCTTCGCCAAGGTCCTTGAGGGTCAAGCCGTCAAGCTTGATGCCGAGGTCCTCGGAGACGAAGGTGCCGCCCGTGAGGACAGCGATGTCCTTGAGCATCTCCTTGCGTCGGTCGCCGAAGCCGGGTGCCTTGACGGCACATGCCTTGAGCGTGCCGCGGAGGCGGTTGACGACGAGCGTGGCAAGAGCCTCGCCCTCGATGTCTTCGGCGACGATGAGGAGGGGGCGCTGCGTCTGAGCGACCTGCTCAAGAACGGGGATGAGGTCCTTCATGGACGAGATCTTCTTCTCGTAGATGAGGATGTAGGGGTTCTCGAGTTCCGCCTTCATCGTGTCGTTCTCGGTGGCGAAGTACGGCGAGAGGTAGCCTCGGTCGAACTGCATGCCCTCAACGACCTCAAGCTCCGTCTCGAGGCCCTTGGCCTCTTCAACGGTGATGACGCCTTCCTTGCCAACGCGCTCCATCGCTTCTGCGATGATGCTGCCGATGGTCTCGTCGCCGTTGGCGCTGATGGTACCGACCTGAGCGATCTCAGTTGGGTCCTTGGTGGCCTTCGAGAGCTTGGCGAGCTTGGCGGTGATGTGCTTCACGCCCTTTTCGATGCCGCGCTTGAGTTCCATTGGGTTGTGACCCGCGGCAACCATCTTGCTGCCTTCGCGGAAGATGGCCTGTGCAAGCACAGTGGCCGTCGTCGTTCCGTCACCAGCGACGTCGGACGTCTTGCTGGCCACTTCGCGAACCATCTGAGCGCCCATGTTCTCGAACTTGTTCGGGAGCTCGATTTCCTTGGCGACGGTGACGCCGTCCTTGGTGATCGTTGGAGCGCCGAAGCTCTTCTCGATGACGACGTTTCGGCCCTTGGGTCCGAGGGTCACCTTTACGGCGTTGGCGAGGGCGTCGACACCAGCAAGGATGCGTGCGCGTGCGTGGGTATCGTAAAGAATGTCTTTTGCAGCCATTATAAAATCTCGTTTTCTTTGTGTTCTAAATTCTGTGTTCGGGAGTGAACGGTGGAGTGATTACTTGGTGACGACGCCGAGGATGTCGTCCTCGCGGAGCACAACGTGCTCGTCACCATCGATCTTGACCTCGGTGCCGGCGTACTTGCCGAAGAGGACGCGGTCGCCCTTTTTGACTTCGAGCTTCTGGACTTCGCCCTTATCGTTGCGACGGCCATTGCCGACTGCGACGACTTTGCCTTCGATTGGCTTCTCTTTGGCGCTGTCGGGAATGATGATCCCGCCCTTGGTTGTGGTTGCTTCTTCGACGCGTGTTACGAGAACGCGGTCTCCAAGTGGACGAATACCCATAGTGATGATCTCCAGAAATGTTGGTTGGTCTAAACAGAGCCGTCGACAGGTTCGAATGGAGCGGCGACAGCCCGAAATCGTTTTGTTAGCACTCGCCCCGACCGAGTGCTGATTCGAGGCGAAAGCTAAGCGCGGAAACTTCAGAGTCAACACCAGGGAAGGATCTGATGAGAGGGAACACACAAGGTGACGCAGAACAAGCTCGCCTACGGGGTTCGAAGATGGCCGCTGATCACGCTTGGGGACGCGAGATAAGCATCAAGTTCCATGCCGTAATCCCCGTCTTCGGTGGGATGTTCTCCGCTCTGAAGCTCCCGAACGTACATGCCTTCCGGCCCGATCACGCCGGCAAAGTCAAAAACCGCATGGCCGTTCGCGTTGAGTCGCCACGTGTCGGCCACACATAAATGGTCCTCACTCAAGCGGCTCAGAGCAGGGGAAGCATCGCTAAAGAGGATCCCCAAGACGGTGTCTGCGATATCGGTGTGACAGGCCACTTGGTCCACTTCACCCGCTTCAAAACCGGGTCCGGATACGATGAGCGGCACGCGCAGCAGCTCTTCCGTCAGGCCATGTCCATGGGCCCTCACAAAGCGGCCAAAGTCCTCTCCGTGGTCGGCGGTGACGATGACGACAAGATCTTCACGTTCAGCGACGTGAGCGAAGATCTGCCCAAGCGCGGCGTCCGCGGCGGCGAGTTCGTGGTCGTAGCGGGCGCGAAGCCCAGAGCCGAACTCGGGTATTCCCTCGTGATGTTCATCGGGCGCGTGGGGGCCAAAGAAATGTCCCCAGATGAACGTGGGTTGCTCAGCGGACTCATCAAGTCGTTGCATCAGGCGCTCCGCCGTCGCTTGGTCGCCCACATTCTCCAGCGCATCGTAGTCCGTGAACCCCTCGGTGAGCCCGGCCCCGGTTTTGAGAAAACCCGTGTGCCCCCCATCGACCACCGCCACGGTGTGCACCCCACCAGCACGCGCGCGGGCGGCGAGGGAGGGAGTCTGCTCATCCACGATGAAGAACGCGAGTCGGATCATCTCTCCGCTGGGCGCAGTGTCGTCGCGAAGGAGCCGCAGCGTGTTTGTCTCAAAGACGCGCCGCCAGCGAAGCTGTCGTGCGGGGCGCCCCCAGAGCACCGTGGCGAGGGCGATCGACGTCCAAGCTCCACCCGCGTAGGCGTGCGTGAAGTTCATCGAGCGATGGGCGAAGTCCGTGAGGTGCGGGGTGGTGTCATGGACATTCTGACCCAGGCTCGTTCGCGAAAACGCCACGGTATCGACGGTCAGAAGCAGCACCGACAAGCCTGTTGTCTCACCCAGGTCATGGCTTTCCGGTTCTGTGGGTGCTGGGCCATCACCACCGAGGCAGTTTTGATCTATCCCGTCTCCAGGGATTTCCGTCGCGAAGGGACCCTGGGCGCTGTCGAAGGCCGCACAATCACCACCGCCAAACAGACTCGAGGCGCCGTCGAAATCGATATCACTCATGATACGCGCGCTACTCAGGACAGGTGTCGCGATCCCTCGAAAGGCGAGGGAGCGAAAAGCCTCGCGAGGGAGCAGCGCAGTGATCACCAGTGATGCGCCCCCAAGCACAAACAGCCACTTTGGGCTCACCGAGCGTGTCTTCGCGAATATCGTACTCGCCGTTCCTGCAAAGGCTATCGCAGCAAGGGAAAGGGCCGCGCCAAATGGGGGGTAGAGGAAGGGCATGAAGGTGTTTCGGTGTGCCCACATGCAAGCTAGTGCGATGGCGAAGGCGATAGGCGGGTCACTGCGCCACCGCCGCCGAAGTGCACCGATGGGTCCTGCCAGGGCTGCTGTGGCAAGAATCGGGAACGACAACATCGACATAATGGCGGCGAACGGCTGAGTGCCTAACTTTGCATGAGCGCCAACTTGGTAAGCAAGAAGGGCGCCCAAGCAGACACCGACGAAGATAATCGTGCGACGTGATGCACGGACGAGCACTTGGAGCACAAAGCCGACCCCACAACCGGCCAATCCAAGCAGGAGGAAGCCCGCCGGGGCAGACGCTGGTGAACCACTCTGCACCAGGGCATCGATGGCTCCTAGAAGCCCTGCGCCCAGAGCGAATCGACAAAGAAACGTGGTGCGCGAAAGCTCTGGCGCTTCGATAACTGAAGCGCTTGGGGCTGTGCTGGACACCCGAGACCCTAACATCGGCGTTCGAATTTGAGGTTCTCGGACCGCTCGGGAATGCCGAGAATCACTTTGTTGGCACTCTTGGCGGGTGAGTGCTTACTCGCTCTCGGGTCATGATATGGAAAACGGGCGTCGCTGATTTTATCAATGTAAACAGCGTCTTACGTGCTGCGAAAGGGGTGCGTTGTCCAGGCGATGAAGGCAAGATCCGCGGTAAACACCCGCTCAAACCCGCCAAAGAGTTCCAACCCTTTCTTGGTGAGATGACGCACATGCATTTATGCTGTGTTCATCTCGTCCGTATAAGTGTGAGGAACCTCAGCAGGGAACATAAAATGGAAGTTGTCGAAGATACACGCGGTTTTTTCCAGGAACGCATCGACGCAGCGCTAACGCGCTTGGACATCAAGGCGTCTGAACAAACTTCTCTCTACCTACGTGAGCTGCTCAGTCGAGGCACCCATTCCGTCATCGCGACTCCAGACCAACCTATTGTGACTCAGCTCGCCAGCGCCTTTGATGAAAGCGAGCCGCGCGAACGGAGGCAGAAACTCCAGGAAACCGGTGATGCAGCGCTCTACACCTGCGGTTTCTTCCAGGAGCACATCCAAGGCCGTGGTTTGAGCGTCGACTACTATGCCGCGATGGGCGGACGGGCATACCAATCCGCCGCGGTTATACCCGGGCCTCACCGAAACGTCTTCGGCGAACTCGCGGGCCAGTTTAGCGGCTTCGCTCAGGTCCTCGATGAAGTGCGGGAGACCACCATGCTTCGGACACCTCAAGATATCGTTCGCCTTTACGACCGTTGGCGCCGCACCAAGAGCCCGCGGCTTGCGGAGCGCCTTCAGGAAGAAGGGGTGTTCCCGGGGACGGGCGCTCTCTTCGGGAGCGATGATGGAACCCTCCACTAACGACGATGTACCCGAGTGCGTTTTGGCACGAATCCAACAGCGTTTGGTTCGGCTCTACGACCTCGGCTCCTCGCCCAACGTCACGCCGTTTCTGTGTAACGCCGAAGCCGCTGAGGCCGTTGGCGGAGACCCACGCCGTGGTGAAGTTCTGCTCATCGCCGAAGAAGAGGACGGCGTCAGCCTTGGCCTCTACGTGGAGCCGGCGGCTTTAGAACTTCTCCAGAGTGATGACGACGTCCTCCGTGAAGGCCAGTTCAGCGCGTACTGTCTCGCCGCGGAGGGGGTGTCGCACTTTGTGTATCTCGTCTATCGCCACGAACAAACCCGCAGCGTCTCCGAGCTCGAACTCGAACTCCAAGCCGAGGTCGACAAATACGCCACGGCGCTTCTCGAAGGAAACGGTGTTGGAGCCATTCGCGCGCGCTCCAAAGTGATCCGACAGCGCCTTTACCAAGGTGTTGAACTCGCGGATTCCGCGCAGAGCACCGCTGGAAGTCGCTACCGACAGGCCATCGCCCTCGCATCTCGTTACACTGAGCGGCTGGAGCGACAGCACATTGATCGCGGGGCCATCGGCGAGCTCGTCGCTGAGCTGCGTCGCTTCTACCGCGTGGGAATGCGGGAGAAGCTCGCTCTCGCCTCGGAGTAGGGCGCTCTCGGAGCACGAGATGCGATAAGGTCGTCACGTGCAGCGACTTGCCGACTTCCTCACCCTCGGCCGCTGGCGTGTGTACTACCTCGCCATCGCCTGCGTTGGTCTGATCGGGATCGGCGAGCGCTTGGTTCGACCTTGGGAAGGCAACTTCGACTACCAAGGTGAACCGCTGAGCAGCGACTTCTCGACGTTTTACACTGCGGCTCAGCTTGCCTCCGAGGGCGCCGCGAACGTCTACGACCCCGCCGTCCTCGCCGAGGCGCATGAGCGGCTCATCGGTTCGCCGCCTGCAGCGACGAACGCGGGGTCGTTCTTTCTCAATCCGCCCACGTTTCTTCTCTTGGTCACGCCCTTCGCGGTGCT
>JBLHKB010000429.1:0-6137 GCA_047619315.1 Polyangiales bacterium | reverse complement strand
TTACGTCCACCTCTTGGAGCATGACGATGTCCGGATCGACTTCTCGAATCTTCGCCGCGATGCGCTCCAGATTCCTGAGGACTTCCTGCCGGGTCATCAAGACCTCGTCGCCGAAGCAGTCGAAGAAGAAGTCGATGCGTCCACCACCAAACTTCACGTTCCAGTCGAGGACGACGATCGACGACTCGGGAGCAGGCGCCTCCACCATCGACGCGGCCTCGTAGAGCTGCGGGTCCGTGCCTGCTAGGTTGGTCCCAAAGGGATCACAGGCCGCCAGGACAAGAAGCGCTCCAGCACCGAACGCTCGACTGATCGGTACGGACACGAAGGCGAGTGTACAACCAATTGTGGCTTCTACGAACGAGGACCCGTGGCTCCCTTCGCAACTAGAAAAGAGGGCGGCGCGGACGGTGATTCTCCACCTCGGTGCTCTTGAGCGCCCGCTCCGTGTGACCTTCGAGTCGTGGGTGCAGACTGCAGAGTGCAGAGCGCAGAGCGCAGAGCGCCGCGGCCATGGCGAGCGTCGGGGTCTCGTCGCTCAGAGGGAGTACAGCATGGAGACGACGGGCGTGGGGACGGGTCGGTTCTCCACGTCGCCAGTGCCGAGGGCGCCGGCCGCGCTGCCGCTGTTCGCGCCCCAGCACACCGTCTGGCCGCTGCGGCGGGTGGCGCAACAGTGGCGTAGCCCGCAGCCGATGTCGCGGGCATCCGTCAGGCCGACGACGGAGACCAACACGTCACTGCTGGGCCTCAGGGAAAACGTCGGAGGGGAGCCCGGACTGGATTCGAGGCCGATGCCAAGCTGACCCACGTCGTTGTCGCCAAGGCACCGGACGCTGCCGGAGCGGTAGCGTACGCACAAGCCGGAACCCATCGCCGCGATCTGTGCGACGTTGAGAGCGCCGAGCAAGGGCAAGGGATCGACGCTAAAGCTATCCTGCCTCGAACCAAAGCCCTGACCCCAACACCACACGGCGCCGCTGGCCAAGAGCGCGCAGCTCCCCTCGGATGAGAGCGCTAGCTGCGTTGCTGGATCGCCGGCGGGGAGACCGCGCACCTGGGTCGCACGCGATGTCGGGCCCAGGGGCAGCGTGCCCGTCTGGCCTTGGGTGTTGCGACCCCAGCAGAACACCGCGCCGCCGCGCTGGAGCACACACGTGTGCTTGCCTCCCGCGGCGATAGCGCGCGCGCGCTCGACGCCGACGACTGGGAGCGGGCTTCGAGAACACCGGCGGTCAGGTGTCCCAGTGAGGGCGCACTCCTCCGCGGCGATACCTCCGTCGCCCAACGCCTCGTCCGCTGCCATTCCCAGGCAGGCGGCCTGACCGTTGGCTCGGACAAAGCAACAGTGGTCGTCGCCGCAGCTAGCGTCGACGGCGTCCGTCACTTCGTCGGTGTCGCCCTGGCCCGCGCGAAGCGGATCGCCAGCGGTGTTTACCCGACCGTCCTGTCGGACGATCATGGATCGTTGGTATCCGAGGGCGACATCACGTACGCGATCGGGCTCGGCTTCACGGTCAGGGTTGACGTCGAAGGCCTCCGTCGGCACGGAGCCCTCGCCCCCACCCAGTTCGCCGTGAAGACTGGGCTCCGTTCCCGTGCAAACCACTTGGAGGTTTGGCAATCGGAAACAGGTGCCAGACGGCCCACCCTCGATTTGCATCGCGTTCGCGATGACGGAAGTGGGGACGCCCTCGAAGCCCGCATAACGAGGGTCCGGCTCTTCGTTCCGACCGTCCCCAAGAACGAAGCTGTCGTGGGAACCCCAACACTCGACGCCTTCCGCCCGGCGCACGCAGGTGTGAGAGTCTCCAGCCGCGAGTTCCAACACCTCGGTGACGGTGCTGCCCGTGGGAGCGAGTTGCGCTGCGATATCCGGGTTATTCAACGCGAGCTGTCCGAATCGGTTGCTCCCCCAACACCCCATGGTGCCGTCGTCGTAGAGCACACAGCCGTGCTGTCCGCCGAGCGCCACATCAACCACGGTACCCGTGAGGGGCATGCGTTCGGCCACGGGAATCGTCGGCGCGCAGCCGGCGTCGACGCAGCCTGGGTTATCGCCCCAGCACCAGAGTTCGCCGCTGGCGCGGGTGGCGCAGGCGTAGGAGTTCCCCACGTATACCCCCGTCGCGTCGTCGATGCCCAGCACCGGCCTCGGCATCGACGGCAGTTCTTCCGGACCCGTACCGAGCCGGCCGCCCATGTTGTAGCCCCAGCACCAGACCTCGCCGCTCGAGAGGCGCGCGCAGGTCATGTTGGATCCTGTGGCGACCTCTTCGGCACCGCTCACACCGGCAACCATGATGGGCGCATAGCTAAAGTCTCGGTCCAGCGTGATGCCGTCGACGTAGGGGTACGATCCCTCGCCCCAACACATAACGTTGCCCGTGCCGGTAACAACGCACGCATGACTCAGCCCCACGGAGACCTGTACTGCGTCGCTCACCCCAGGGACGACTCCTGGTGCGCGGGCCACATTGCCCATCAAGAGACGACGTTCAAAGAGGACCGCGCGGCCCCAGCACACGACGTCGCCATCGCGGACCCCGCACATACCTGGACCGCCCACGGACAAGCCCGTGAGCCCGTTGGCGGCGGGTACTTCCAGCGCCTCACCACCAAGGATCGCCTCCGGCGGCGGTCGCGGAAACGAGGGCTGTGTCAGGACGACGCCCAAACGACCCACGGCGCTGTCACCCCAGCAGACAAGAGTCCGCTTGCTGGGTTCCGTCTCACCGGTCCACACGCACGTGTTCCGACCGCCAGCCAGGAGGCCGTGAGGCCGACAGGCCGTGCCCGGCTCCAAGAGACTCGGAGCGTTGTCGGGGATGCCGTCGCAGTCGTTGTCGATGCCGTCGCATAGCTCGCGTGCTCCGGGGAACACGTCGTCGCGCTCATCGTCGCAATCATCCTTGGGCAGGAAGCGCATGTCGCCGACGGGTCCCGCCGTACACGACGCATCGATGGCCGCGTGTCCGTCGCCGTCGAGGTCCTCGGACGGATCGGGTTGAGCGCCGCCTGCCTGACGTCGCACGCCGCCCGTGAGGCAGTCGTTGTCGAGCCCATCGCAGAGCTCCGGGGCATCGAAATACGTGAAAGGGTCGGCGTCGTCGCAATCATTGGCCGTCGTTGGCCCGCTGCAGAGGTCAGGGGCGAGGTCGCCGTCGTCATCTTCATCCGGACCGTCGAGGACGCCATTGCAGTCGTCGTCGATGCCGTTGCAGATCTCCGTCGCCAGCCCCGAGCGCGCAGGGTCAGCGTCGTCGCAGTCCGTGCCGCCACACGCGACGGGCGGATCGCCATCGCCGTCTCCGTCGATGCCCGCGGGCGCACATCGACCGGTCTCCACCACACACACGTACGTCTCGCACGCAGGGTCGTCGACGGTCGCGGCGAAGGCGGCACATTCCTGGTCCAAAACGCAAAATGGGAGCTCCGCGCGATCGAGGCCCGCGAGGCTGCATCCGGCCAAGACGAGGGCGAGCGCTAAGGGGAACGTAGGCAAGAGGAATTTCACACGGGCCTCGGGGATGAGATTTTCTGGACGGCGTATCATCAGAACTGAACATTCTTCGCGGGTCGACGAGGAGGCTCCTCCGCCGGCGTCGGCGCGACCGGCGTCGGCGCGACCGGCGTCGTCACCGGCTCCATCGGCGTAGGTGGCGTGGCTTCTTCCTCGGCGCGTCGGCGGGACCGGCGACCCGCGGGCCGAGCCTCGGGCAACTCCGGTGCATCCTCCGTGACCGCCTCCGCGGCGACGGCCGTCTCGGACGTCGGGTCGCGGACAAGAGCGAGCGTCAAGTTCACCGGCGCCTCGAACGCGACGGCCCGCCGTGCGGTGCGGTAGCCGGCGAGACGCGCCTCCACGATGTGGGGCGCCGTCGACGCGGGCAGCTCTGCGTCATAGGGGTTTTCAACGGGGGCGTCGTCGAGGAAGAGCGCGGCGGCTGGGGGATCCGCGTGCAGCTGAATACGGACCTGGCTGGTGGCACCGGTCACCATGATCGGCGGGGCGACAACCTCATTGGAGTCTCCGCGGAAGTACGCGAAAGTCCCGAGCGCGCTCAGAAGTAGAGCCGCCGCGGCGGCCACGAATCTGCCCGTGGACGACCGCCCAGGAGCGAGGTCGGCGGTTCCGGGCGTACTTCGTTGGGCCTCCACCACGGGCCGGACCCGCGGCTCATCCGTCGACACTTCGGCGTCGACGGCGGACACGCCGGTGGCCGCGAAAGGGTCCGTCAGATCCCCCGCTTTGCGCATCTCGGCGTTGGACAGGGGCTGCCTGCCAGGCTGCACTTCCGTGAGACGTGGTGGCTCACCGAGCGAGGCGAAGGGCGCGAGGGATTGCCTCACGGAACGACAGTCCGGGAAGCGGCTGCTTCTCTCCTTCGCCAGCAAGCGCTCCAGCACGACCTGAAAGCCGTCCGGCACATCGGTCCGGTAGGCGCTGAGGGAGGGGGTCTCCGCGACGCATATCTTTAAAAGGATCTGCGGGAACGTGTCGGCGTCGAATGGGCGCTGACCCGTGAGAAGCTCAAAGGCCATCACACCAAGCGCGAACACGTCCGTCTGCAGATCGACGTCGCTTGCCCCGCGAGCCTGCTCCGGCGACATGTACGCAGGTGTTCCAATGATCATTCCGGTCCGCGTCTGCATGCCGGAGTTCGCATCGATGACCTTCGCTACACCGAAGTCGAGGAGCTTCACGAAGTCCGAGTTGCCTGGCCGATTCACCAGGAACACGTTGTCGGGCTTGAGGTCGCGGTGAACGATCCCTTTGTCGTGGACTGCGACGAGGGCATCGGCGACCTGCGACAGAATCGCGACGGCGCGCGCGTAGGACATGGGCCCCTCGTCGACGACGTCTTGCAAGCTGCTCCCCTCGAGCAACTCAATGACCTGAAAGAACCCGCCTCCCTCCATGGTGCCCATGTCGAACACCTCGACGATGTTCGGGTGCCCAATGGCCGTCGCCGAGCGCGCCTCTCGCACGAAGCGCTTCACGATCTCAGCGTTCGAGCAGAACTCCTTGTGCAACACCTTCACGGCGACGCGTTTGCCGATCATCCGATGTTCCGCCTCGTAGACGGCGCCCATTCCGCCTCTCCCGAGGAGACGCTTCAGCTCGTACTTTCCGTCCACGATGACGCCGATGAGTGGGTCGGGTCCCGCTGCATCGGCGGTAAACACATGCTCGGCATCCACGTCCGCGGCCACTCAGAATGCGCCTTCTACGCCGGTTGGCGTAAGCCGAACAGACGCGGTGTCGTCTCGTCCGAAGGACCAGTCACCGAGGATCCCGAGGATCAGCGCCGTGAGCGCCGCGACGCCAGCGCTCGCGAAGAGAACGTCTGCGGTGAGCGTCAGGTCCCGAACCTCGTTGAATGAGGCATCCGTCACGTCCCAGCGTGCAAGAGGATCGGCGAGCTGCGTGTCGATGGTGTCCCGACGATTGCGCGCGTTCACACCAAAACCGATTCCTACGCCCGTCGTCACCAGCGCGATCCCCACAAAGGTGAGCGAGTAGGCCGGTGAGATCCCGCGGAACTCCTCCGAGAGGCGCGTCGGATCAAGGGTGAGCTCAAGCTCCCCCGCCGCAGGCACCGCGAGGCTCTGCTCCGCCGCAACATATCCAGGTGCTCGCACCGAGAGCACATGCACTCCCGCAGGAACCATCACGGCGCCGGGCACCTCAGCGAGGCGTCGGCCATCGACGAAGAGCGCTGCGTTCTCCGCAGAGGTTCGAACCGTCACCCGCGAGAGCAGCTCTCCAAGCTCTCGCAACGTGGTCTCGACCTCGGCGTAACCCTCGTGCTCCCGGCCGCCTTCGTCGAGGTAGCGCTGGTAGAATGTGCGCGCGACGTCGTAACGAAACCGAAGCTCGTGGCATTGCCCGATGTTGTAGAGGACGAGGAAACGACTTGGATGCTCGCCGATCACCTCATACGCCGCGTCGAACTCCGCGAGGGCGGAATCGAAATCCCCGCGCTCGAAGAGCGCCTCGCCCCGCGCGATGCGTTGCCGCGCCTCGACCACATGAGCCGGCGTGGCGTCGGGGGACGCGGCGACTGGCGAGTCAGCGACGGCAATCTCTTGAGCGGCCGCGGAAGACGCAAAGGTGACGAGAATAAGGGCGA
>JBLHKB010000428.1:0-6171 GCA_047619315.1 Polyangiales bacterium | reverse complement strand
AAAGGGCGGCGAAAGCTGGAACCGCCCAAGCCCATGGAATGGCCGCGAGCTCGAGCCCTGCTGGAAGCAGAACCCACATCGCGGCGAACCACGCGAAGTAAAGCGTCACGAACCCGATGGTTCGAATGTCAGCACGGTATCGAAGCACGAGCTTTTCCTAGGATGGGGGGGGCTATCTGGCAAGCCTGCCACACGTCGGGTGCCTGAATTTATTGAGCTTTTCCGCATTGTGATACTGCTTTAGGATGGACCCAGGCCACCAAAACCGTGGTGACACGAGTCGCTGGGATAGTGGCCGCACCATAAGCGCGCTCTCGTTTGTCTGGTTCCTGACCGGGATGTTGATCTTTGGCTGCTTCGCGCTCTTTGCGTTCGTGTTGAATCCCTTCGCGACGGTGACGGCGGGCCAAAGCCTCTTCGAGCCGGAGGGCTATCGAACAGCCGTGTTCATCTGGCACCTGCCCATGGTCTACGGTTGGGTTCCCGCGGCCTACCGAGCGTTCAGAAGAAAAAGGAATCCGTGGAAGTACGCCAAGGGCACCATCGTGTTGGGCGTTTTCGTTGGGCCCATCGTCTTCTTGGTCGGGATGCTCGTCTGGCGACTTCTCCTTGAAGCCAGCGCGAGCGTTTGATGATGCGACCCGTCATCGTAGCGCTGCTCGCGCTGTGCGTTGCGGGACTCAGCTGCACGAGAGGTGTCGTGCCTACGCCCCAGAGGCTGCGCAGAGCTGACGTGATCGTCGTCCTCGGCAACCGACCGCCGACGGATGCGGACGGCCGCGTGATGCCCGAGACGCGTCGACGTGTTGAAGCGGGAGTGGCGCTCTTTCGGGCGGGACTTGCAGAGGGCATGGTGATGGCAGGTGGTCCTGCACCCCATGGCCGCGTGGAGTCGGAGGTCATGCGTGACCTCGCCGTGGAACTTGGCGTTCCCCCAAGGGTGATCCGAATGGAGCGTCGCTCGCGGGACACCATCGAAAATGCGCGCAACACCCTCGAGCTCCTGTGTGACGGGCCTTTCCCTTGCTATCCGAGCATCATCGTCGTCAGCTCGCCCTATCATCTGCGGCGTGCGCGCTATCTTTTTGAATGTGCGGGTGCGCGCGTTCAGACCGCTCCGAGCGAAGACCCAGGTGGCTCGTACGGGCGTCGTTTTGCGCTGTCTGAACGAATGGTGTCATTTGCGTACGGATTCGTGGACGAGTGTCGAGACGCGGACCCCGCCTCGCAGACTCGCTAAGCGCTCTCTCCGACAACGTTCGGCGTGGATTTGGCTGACCTCGTGTTTGCGGTCCAACCGTAGAGCGACGGCGGGTTGGACCTGGTTCCAGCTCGTTCGGCAGAAAAGGTCAGAAGTTCCTCAAAAGGGGCTCCGAAATCGCATCAGAAGGGTGCGACGTACCCAGACAATGTGCGATAGTGCGGCCGATGATACGGCGATCGATCTCCACGGGACTCCCATTCTCCCTGGCCTTGCTCTTGGGTGGTCTGAGCGCCTGCCAAACCGGCGGCCGGCCCGATGCATTCGGGCTAACACCGGAAGGTGATGGACCGCGTATCAAGTGGGACTTGAACAACGACGCGCTTCCTGAGATTCCACTTCCAAACGACATCGCTACGTGGCCTGACCGAACGTCTCCAACGGGTCGTCGGATCAATGTTTCAATGCTCGCGCCAACGGGGTTTGAACGATTCACTCGTGAGCTCTTCGATAGCCTCGACGGCTGGGGGACTTACGCCGCGGCGAGTATTCCCTTTGAAGAGCACATCGATATTCAAGACCTCATGGACCGGCAGGGCGGCACCTCCGACGTGTTCAGCGAAGAGCGATGGCCCGACCACGCGGTCTACCTCATCAACTTGACCACGGGGCTACCCACCCCTCTCGACGTCAACTCAGGGAGCTTCCAATACGTCCTCGATAACCCTTCGCAGTATTGGCCCAACGATCCGCGCGCTGGTGAATCCAATCTCCTCTTCGAAACCGTCGACGAAGACGTGAACGGTAACGGGGTCATGGACCCGGGCGAAGACACCGATTTCGACGGCGTGCTCGATCAGCCGAACACGCTGACCGGCGAGCCCGGCGACGTCGACGACATGGTTTGGTTCTACGAGCGTGAGACCAAGACACTCTTGCTCAAGCCGATCCTTCCACTTCGCCCCAAGACGACCTATGCCATCGTTGTGACCGACCGCCTCGTCGGTGAGAACGGCCAGTCCGTGCGCTCTCCCTTTGACACGGTGCACCACGTGGCTCAGCGGGATGCCCTAGAGCCGCTGCCCGGGCACCTTTTGGCGCACCCCGAACTCTACGGCGACCTCGCTAGCCGAGGCTGGGATGGCGTGGCCTTCGCCTACACGTTCACGACACAAAGCGTGACGGACGACCTCGATGCGATTCGCGACGGTCTCTACGGCGAAGGCACGATGGCCTACTTGGACGAAGACTTTCCCCCAACTTATGCGCCATCCACGATGCAGGGCGGGGGCGCTGGCTGCACCACCGGGCCCGATATTATCGTGGCGCCCGGCGAGCAGTTCCGCGACATTCTTCGCACACTCTTTTTGCTCGCGTTTGAGATTTCAGGGGACGTCACGGATGCCCTCCTCGAACCGTTCAGTTACTTGAGTCACGTCGTCACGGTCAACTTCGACAGCCCCTACTTCTTGCGCGATCCAGACACTGTCGGTCTTCAAGACACGTTCCAGATGGATGCGCAGACGGGTGAGGCGGAGATTGCAACCGAGACGCTGACGATGACGATCTTTGTGCCCATCGAGACGGAAACGCACCAACAGCCTTTCGACACGGCGTTCTATGTCCACGGTTACGGAAGCGCGAACGCTGAGCCGCTGCCTTACGCGGGGTACATGGTGCAAAACGGCGTGGCTCTGGTCATTCTCAATGCAGAAGGTCACGGCGTTGAAATTGACGACGAGCTCATAAACACGTTCGGATCGCTCTTCTCCACTCAGTGTCTCACGCCGACCTTGGGCTCAATTCTCGCGAGCCGTGCCGAGGACATCGATGGAGATGGAACGCCAGACAGTGGTGTCGACTTCTGGACCGCTTATGTGTTCCACACCCGAGATGTCGTGCGCCAGTCGGTGGTGGACTACATGCGCAGCATTCGCATTCTCAGCACTTTCGACGGGCGCCCGGCGCTCCCCGGCAACTTCCCGAACTCGCCCATCACCGCGCTCGCCGCTGGTGACGCGCCAAACCCCGGTGTGGTCTACGACGCGGACATTTTCCCGTACGAGGGTCTCGACATTGCCGGCGACTTTGATGGCGATGGCGTCCCAGACGTTGGCGGCCCCGACAACCAAATCTTCTTCACCGGCGGATCTCTCGGCGGCATCGTCAGCGGGATTATGGCGGGTGTTGAACCAAGTATTCGGTCCAGCGTTCCTATCGTCGGCGCGGGTGGTCTCACGGACGTCTCCGCGCGAAGCAACAATGGTGGCGTTCTTCGAGCCATGCACCTTCGCCTCATGGGGCCCCTCGTGATTACGAATCCGGCGAGCGAACGCGGCGACAACACCGCCTGTGCTGAGGATGAAGTGTCCATGTACTTCTACTCGTCGGAGCGGAACAAACGCCAAGAGTCCGAGTTTGCCTGTATCTCGCGGGATGTCGCGGGCGCTGACGATGTCATCGTCGTGGGCAACTTCGTCAACAATGAGAAGCGCTGCGCCAGCGCCACCCGTGGGGAAGAAGGACGCTTTCAGGTCCCGTTCCCCGCCGACCCGGATGACCCCATCTACGTTGAGATTCACCCCGGCCGCGCTGCAGATTTCGACTACGGAACCTGTACCTACACCGGCGAGCGCGGTGACGACGTCATCGTCATCGACACGTTCCAGGTTGGAGCAGAAGACTGTGATAGCTGCGCGCGTTACCAGCAGCGAGAATGGGCGCGCGGAGAACGATTGGTGAGCCCTGCCATGGGCTTTGGTCATCGACGTCAGTCCGCGGATCTGCGCCGCTTGCTCTTCTTGGCCCAGGTGGGTCTTGAGCCAGCAGACCCCATCAACTACGCCCGTCGCGTTTTCCTGGAGCCTCTAGGTCAGCCTGTAAATCTCCTCGTTGTAAACTCCGTCGGAGACCAAAACGTTCCGCTCTCTGGGGGCAACGCCTACGCGAGAGCCGCCGGCGTTCTGCCCTTCCTCCCGCCGGACGCTCCGGATCACCTCCGAGACTGGCGGGCTCCCGCATCCTTTGAGGTGAACTACCCGGGCTACGCCAGCCCGAACGACCTGCTCATCGGGCTGGGTGTACTTGAGGGCGTGGACCGCCTTGAACGCCACCCTATGACGGATGGACCGAACGATTTCCTCATGGATGTTGATGACCTCGCGGAAGGCGCCTATCGCTTTCAGCCGGACGGTCGACACCAGTCCAACGAACCCGACGCGGTCACGCATCCGCGTCTAGAGCGTCCGCTTCGTTGGGTTCGTCAGTCGCGGGCGGCGCGCTCGAACACGGACGACGTTTGGTCTCCTGTGCCCGGCCAAGACGTTTCCGGCCTACTGAATCACTATGTTGTCCCAGCCGGTGTTCATGGCTTCGACGAGCTGGTCTACGATCAGAACCTGCCTTGGGACCCAGCGCAGTATCTCATCAACCTGATCTCTCGCTACGGCATCACCAACGGCCAGGATTTGCACTACTTCACCAATCCTGAGGGACACACTTGTCTCGAAGACTCGAGCTGCCCCCACATCGGCGAATAGGCCTCCTCCATCTGTCCTGCTGGATGGAGGGGAGATGGAGTGCGAGAACTCTCACGAAAACAGGACGCCGGGGCTCCTAAGCTGCTAGCCCGAACACATGGCGAGCGACATTTTTAATCCGACTCCTGAGCACCAACAGCTTCGGGAAATGGTGCGCCTCTTCGCGGAGCGCGAGGTAGAGCCTCAGGCGCTCGAGTCTGATAAGACCGAGACCTTCAACCTCGCGCTTTTCCGCAAGGTTGGTGAGCTTGGGCTCCTGGGCATCACGGCGCAGGAGCGCTTCGGTGGGGCCGAGATGGACCCCGTCGCCGCGTGCATCGTGCACGAAGAGCTGGCGGCGGTGGATCCTGGCTTCACCCTCGCGTATCTCGCCCACACGCTTTTGTTCGTGAACAACCTCGCCTTCAACGGCAGCGACGCTCAACGTGAAAAGTACCTGCCCGCGGCTTGCGACGGTCGGCACGTCGGCGCCATGTGCATGAGTGAGCCCGACGCCGGGACCGACGTCCTCGGCATGCGCACGACAGCGCGCAAAGACGGCGACACGTACATCCTCAACGGCGCCAAGATGTGGATCACGAACGGCGCCATCGCCAAAGGCGAGCTCGGCGACCTCTTCTTGGTCTACGCCCGAATGGAAGGTGCTGGGCGCAACGAGCTCTCGATGTTCATCGTAGAGAAGGGTTTCGAAGGAATCTCCCTCGGTCAAAAGATCGAGGACAAGCTCGGCATGCGCGCTTCGTGCACAGCGGAGGTTGTCTTTGAGGATTGCCGCGTCCCCGCTGAGAACCTTGTGGGCGAAGAGGGCTCCGCGCTCATGCACATGATGCGAAACCTGGAAGTGGAGCGTGTTGGCCTCGCGGCGATGAGTCTCGGCATTGCTCGCCGCAGCGTGGAGATCATGAACGACTACGCCAAAGAGCGAAAAAGCTTCGGCGAACCTCTTAACCGTTTCGGGCAGATCCAGCGCCACATCGCGGAGAGCTACGCCGAATATATGGCCGGTCGTTTCTACACGTACGGCTTCGCGGCTCGCATGAGCCTCGAGAAGCCTGGCCAGCGTCTCGACTCCGACGGCGTCAAACTATACTGCTCAACGATGGGCAAGAACGTCGCGGACCGTGCCATTCAGGTGCTCGGCGGCTACGGCTACTGCGGCGAATATCGGGTCGAACGACTCTGGCGTGATGCGAAGCTCCTCGAGATCGGCGGCGGCACTGTGGAAGCTCATCATAAGAACATGACCCGCGAGCTCGCTCGCATCGACAAGCTCCTCTAGTCCCCCGACCCCGTGATTTTGACCCTGTGCTCGCGGCCCTCGTTCCCGATCTCGTTTCCGTTTCGACTCGAATGTGCCAGCACGTCCTTCGTCGAAATCGAAAGCGACCTCAAGAACGATCATCCACGTCAACGGGTAAAAACCATGTGGTC
>JBLHKB010000427.1:0-6199 GCA_047619315.1 Polyangiales bacterium | reverse complement strand
GCGCCATCGACGTGGAGTGGCTCAAGGGGCTCGTGATGCGACAAAGCACGCGCGCCTTCGCCGTCGAGATCCTCTCGAAGCGCAAGCTCGTCGAACCCCACCGCGTCGGGCTGCCTTGGCTGCTCGCGATGTCGCGACAGGCTGATCCACTCCTCGCTGATTTTGCCCATGCCTACCTACTACAGAACTTCGCACCCACGGACTTTGCGGACGGCGGTGGCGAAGAAGCGGGCATCACAAAAATCTGGGCGCTCCTCGGAAACAAACAGCCCGAGCCCGCTGGGAGAACATTTCGTCCCAGCCTTTTTGGAGCGTCGAAATCGTCGAAGCCACCTCCGAGGCCATCACCGGCACGATCAAGCCTCAGGGCTACACGGACCGTCACTTTGCCCAGCTCCGCGTGGGCTACGCCGTTCGCTCCGACATCGACATCAGCGTTCTCGGCAGCTTTCAGAGCAACACCATTCCCGAGCTGACGGCGTCGCCAAACACGATGGACTTCAACCGAATCGAAGTGGGTCTCATCGCTCGATGGCGCGTGTCCGAACGCATTGGACTCCTCGCCCAATACACACACCTCTTTTTGCCGAGCCGAACGATCCGACAGAGCTTTCACCGGCCGCTCACGGATCCCTCCTTCGCCACTTACAATCATCCCAGCCCGACCGGAACGTACTCCGGCTCTTCCAACGCCGTCCGCTTGAGCTTGCTGGTCTACTTCGACCACGAGAACCGACTGGCGCCGGAGCCAGAGCCCCTTCCCACGTCAGGTCCCGCGGAGGACGAGGGCGCTGAGCAGAGCGACGCTTCACCCGCGGAAGGCGCAGACGAGCCAGCGAGCGAGCCCTCCGAATCCGAAGGCGCAGAGGCCTGGTGGGGTCCCGCCTGAGCTAAGCTGACTGCACGAGCGTCAGCCGGCGGCGGCTACTCGAGCACGGACATCACAGCAGCAGGAATGCCGCCGTGGTTGTACTGCGCGGAATAGAGAATCCGCATATCCGAATCGAAGGCCATCGCCTCCGCGTTCACTTGAATGCCCAGGCCGTTCATTTCGTTGCGCGGGTCGATGAGCACAGGAAAGCTCAAGCCGAATTGCTCGCTCAGACGCGCGCAGTCGCTGCGTGTCGCAATCTCACCACCGGCATTCTGCGCGATGACCACCACCGCCTGGACGCCGTCATCGACGAAGCGCTGATAGAAGTTCTCCGCGTCTCCGCGGACGAAACGCTGACATGGAGGGCACCACTCGCTGAAGCGGTAGAGCCAGACGGCGCTCTCGCCACACATCGAGTGCAGGCTGACCGGATTTCCGTCGCAGTCTTCCAGCATGGCATCGGGAGCGATTTCTCCCACCGTCGTCCCAAACGGTCCAGCCGGTGGACACATCCCAGCGGTCGCGGCGTCTTCCAGTTCTGGTCCGACGTCCTCAGATGGCCCAACATCGTCGCCGCCTGCGTCGATCACGTTTCCAGCATCGACGGCCCCAACATCGTCGGATGGGCCACCGTCTGAGCCTGGGGCGGTGGCGTCGAGGGCGGGCCCGGTGTCGGCGCTACCGGCCGGGGGGACGTCTTCGTCGCCACAAGCGAGGGCAAAACACAGAAGAAGGGCAGAAAAGCAGCGGGTCATAGGGGCTCTATGCAACGTCGTCGGCAACGTTAGGTGAAGGGGAGAAATATTTTGAGATTTCGGCATCGGGCACCCCCGTGAGCCGCGCACTACTCAGAGAAGTCGAGAAACATTGTCTCTCGCTCGCCGGCGCGAATCGTGACGCTTCGTCGATGGGTCTCGCCGTCGCGGTCCACAAAACGAAGATTCGTTCTCCCAGCAGGAAGGTTGACGCCTCCGAGCGGTGTGGTGCCAAGGAGCCGCTCGCCGAGATAAACCCGGGACCACGGTCGTGTATTGACGCGCAGCTCACCGCTTCCGCTGGGTGGCTGAGCCATGGCGACGGGCTCGTCCATCACCGATTCGTCGGTGTCGACGGTCTCCATGGGCGTTGGACTCATGCGAGCCCCCGGCCGTGCTCGTCGGAGCGTTGGAGTCAGAGCAACGGTCTGTCCATTGCGGAGCACAGCGAGCCCCTCCCAGTCACGGTAGCCCCGCAGCGATATCTCGAGGCGCAGCTGTCCGCTCGGCAGGCCATCGAGGGAAAGCGGCGTCTCACCTCGGAACTCGCCATCGATGGACACTCGAGCGCCCGTCGGGCGGGAGTCGACCCGAAGCAACCCAGTGCCCTCCGCTGCGACCGCGGTGGGTACAGCCTCAGCTGCTACGGCTGCGGGGTCGGCGGCTTCCCTGGGCACAGCCTCGGCGTTGGGACCGTCCAGCGCTCCGGTGTTCTCTGTGCTGGTACTCGCAGCGGTGGCCGGCGGCACCACCGGCGTCGTCACCGTTCGTCCGCCCGAGGATGTCGCGACTTCGGGGCCCACGGTCAGGTACGCCGTGTACATCAAGTAGGCGGCAACCCCACCACCCGTAAGCAAGAGCAGAAGGAGCGGCGCGAGCCAGAGCCAGACAGAACGTCGCTTTGGTTCACTTACTTCCTCGGAGTCGAGAACGATAAGCGCCGAGGAACCCAGCTCCTCCACAGAGGGAGGTGGAGGAGAGCTCGCGGGCAGCTTCGGAAGCAGGGCCGCGGGAATATTGCCCCTAAAACTCTGCCCGAAAGGCGTGGAATCCACTTGAGGGCCACGAACGATGTCGCTCCCTAAAACCTCGCCCAGATGGTCTGCGATGCGCGTCGCGAGGACCACTTCCTGGTGGCGAGCAAGCCACTGCTCCAAGGCCAGCTGCATCGCGCCAGCGTCTGCGAAGCGGTCCGTCGCCTCTTTTGCCAGGGCCTTTTGCACGATGTCATCCAGGTCCTGAGGCAAGTCAGGACGATGTATCGCCAGCGTGGGCAAGGGGTCTTCCAGGACCGCCCGCATAGTCTCGTACTGGGTCTTACGGTGGTAAAGAGGCTTGCCAGTTAGAGCTTCGAACAAACAAACACCAAGGGCAAAGACGTCGGCGCGACCGTCCACGGGGTCACCGACGCATTGCTCCGGCGCCATGTACGCAAACTTGCCCTTCACCTGACCGTCGCTCGTTCGACTGAGCTGGTCGGTGGCCTTCGCGATGCCGAAGTCGAGGAGCTTCACGTTGCCCTCGTTCGAGATCATGATGTTCTGTGGACTCACATCGCGATGGACGATACCCAGGGGCTGCCCTTCGTCGCCGCGGACTCGGTGCGCGTAGTGCAGCGCTTCCGCCACCGTCGCGGCCACCTTCACGCAGATAGGTGCCGGGATACCGCCCACGTCGCGTGCACGACGGATCAGCTTTCCGAAGGCGATCCCATCGACCCACTCCATCGCAAGGAAGGTGCTGCCTGCCTCTTCGCCGAACTCGTAGATGTGAACGATGGCCGGATGCTGAAGCCGCATCGCGAGACGGGCCTCGTCGAAGAACATGTCCTGAAAGGTCGGGTCATCCACCACGTGGCTGAGCACACGTTTGATGACGAGATGGCGATGGCCAGCACCCGCAATATTTTCACGCTCACGGGCGAGGAAGATCTCCGCCATGCCGCCAACGGCGATACGGCCCAAAAGCTCGTACCGGCCAAATTGGCAAATCGCGGGAAGACTTCGGACAATGCTGCGATCGGCGACCACGCTTCCACTATAGTGGGCTTGTGGCCTCGGCGCGAGAAGGTCGTACCCCTAAGAAACAAAGGGCAGGTCTGACCGCTAGACTCGGCTGGATAGAGCGCTGCTTGAGGGGTATGGTCTGAACATGACTCGGCTTGTCCTTTCTGCCCTCCTAACCACGTTTGTCGGCTTTTCCGTCCTTCCGGCCTCGAATGCCAAAGCTCAGGGGGACGAGCGAAACGGCGCCGAGGCGGAGATCGCCAGCGTTCGGGAGATGATCCTTTATGCTCGTTACGACGAGGCCATCGCGGGTGCCAGCGCGATCCTGAACCGGACGGGCCTCTCCGCCGTCGCCCGAAACGAGGCCCTCGAGGTCCTCGCGACGTCCCATCTTGCCAACCGAGACACGGAGAGCGCTGCGCCGATTCTTCAGCACCTCTACAGCCGCGACCCTGGGTATGTCCTCCGCGACGGGGATGCGAGTCCTCTCGTTCAGGGCGCATTCCAGCGCGCCCGTGAAAACGCCCCCGCGCCCGTCACCGTCACCCTCGGCCACACGCCGCCTGCCCCTTCGGTCAGGCAGTCTCCAATGGTCGAGGTGACCGTCACTCAAGGCATCACCGCGGTGGGCGAAATCCACGTCCACTACCGCGCGTCGGGAGCACCTCGTTTTGCCACGAGCGTCATGGAGCTCAATCAAAGCGGCATCGCCCGCGCACGCCTTCCTCTGATGGGCGCCGGCAACATGGCCCAGACTCTCGAGTACTACATCGTCGCGTACGCTCCTTCGCGCACACCCCTCGCGGGCATGGGCGACGAATCTTCGCCGATGATGATCGAAGTCCCTGCAGCCGGCGACACGCAATCCGTTCCTGTCCCGCTCGGGCCGGAAGGCGAAGAGATCCACAGCGAGGGTGGCTCTTCCAAGTGGTGGATCGCGCTCATCGTGATCGGTGTCGCAGGTGCCGCCGTGGGTGGCTATTTCCTTTTCCGTGGAGAAGAACCCACCGGTTCCCTTGGGCACATCACGCTTCGCTAATCCTTCACCGACTGAATCATCATGCGCATCATTCCACTTCTCGCGGCCCTTCTCTTCTCAAGCTTCGGTGCGCCTACCTCTGTTCATGCGGATGACGCGGAGGTTCACTACCGGATGGCGCTTGTTCACAAGCGCGCCGGACGCCTCGAAGAAGCGCTCGCCGAGGCACGCGCTGCCTTTCGCGCACGCCCACGGCATGCCGCAGCCCACTTCACCGCGGGTACGCTCCTTCGTCAGCTAGGCCAACTCGAGAACGCGCTCGGATGCTTTGTCCATGTGACACGCCTCGAGCCCGAACATGCCGACGCACACGGGATGGTCGGCGCGGTGTTGATGCGTCTTCGACGCTACGAAGAAGCCATCGAACCGCTTCGTCGCGCCGCCGAGCTCGATCCAGAGCAACCCAATCACTGGTCGAACCTTGGCTCCGCCTACCGACGAGTTGGACGCAACAGTGACGCCATCGACGCACTGCAACAGGGTCTTCGGCGCCACCCCGATGACGTGGGCCTCCTCAACAATCTCGCCGTCGCTTTTCGCCGGGAGCGGCGCAACGAGGAGGCGATTCCTCTTCTTCAGGCAGCGATTCAGACGCAGCCGGACCAGGTGGAGTTGCACCACAACCTGGCCATCGCACTCCGCGCGACGGAACGCTGGGACGAGGCCATCCCTCACTACACACGCGCTCGTGAGCTCGGAAACACCGACCGAGGACTGCTCTTTGACCTGGCGGTCTGCTACGAAAACGTCGGCCAGACAGCTCTCGCCATCGAGACCTACGAAGCCTACGTCAACGCCGCTGCGAGCGCCGATCCTGCAGGCGCTCAAGCCGTCCGCGACACCCTCTCTCGACTTCGACAGCGCTAGGTCACCTCAGACTGTCAGCGAGGACAGATGCAAGAGCGGCATGTTTCGGGCACACTCCCCAGCATGAAGCTTCAACTTGTTCTTGTGATCTGCTGCCTCGCAGCCTGTGGTGACGACAGCCGGCCTGGACGCGCAGATGTGGGCGCCGGCGACACCGGCGCTGCAGAAGATACGGGCAGCGATGTGATGAGCCGCGTCGACGCGCCTGCCACGGACTCGGCCTTTCCCGATACGGGACCACCCCTTGATCCCTTTGACCCCGCCAACGGCTGCGGCGCCACGGCCATCGAGACGCAGGTCCTTCCGGGCTCCGTTCTTTTGGCCTTCGACCAGTCCGCCTCCATGCAAGGGGACACCGCCGGCAACCGCCCACCGGAGAGAGGCCCGAGCAAGTGGGACCTCGCCACGGACGCCATTACCTCCGTGCTCGCGACGATGCCCGACGAGCTCAGCGTAGGCCTCCTGCTCTTTCCGGACCCAAACGGCGGCAGCGAATGCAGCGTGGCGCCAACGCCGCAGGTCGGCGTAGCTTCCCTCTCGACAACGCGCGCGATGATCAACTCGGCGCTCTCACGTTCACCCACCGGTGGACAGACGCCGGCCATCGCCGCCGTCGAGGCCGGCTGGGAGTACATGCTTCCGCTTCCACTGCCCGGTG
>JBLHKB010000426.1:0-6203 GCA_047619315.1 Polyangiales bacterium | reverse complement strand
CCGCGAACCCAGGGCCGCGCTTCCGTCGCGAGATAGAAGGGCGACGTATCCATCTTCATCAGCGGATTTGGGTTGTCGATCTTGATGCTCGGAGGGAGCGTTCGGTGGTGAAGCGCGAGAACCGCTTTGACCAAGCCCGCGGCGCCGGCGGCGGCCTTCGTGTGCCCGATCTGTGACTTCACGCTGCCGAGCGCACACCACTGAGTGTCGTCGTTTTCTGGTGTCTCAAAGACCAAGCGGAGACCGTCATATTCAGCCGCGTCTCCAGCCTTGGTGCCCGTTCCATGGGCTTCGATGAGCTCCACGGTCTCAGGTCCGTATCCCGCCTGCTGGTAGCAGCGCTTCACAGCCCGCGCCTGACCTTCAGGCAGTGGCGCGTAGACGCTCTTGGCGCGTCCATCGCTTGACGTTCCGACGCCGCGAAGCACCGCGTAGATCTTGTCACCGTTGGCTTCGGCGTCGCTCAACCGCTTGAGCGCGACCATGCCGATTCCCTCGCCGAGCATCGTGCCGTCGGCCTTGTCGCTGAAGGGCCGGCAATCGCCGGACGGGCTCAGCGCAGGTGTCTTGCTGAAGCACATGTACATGAAGATGTCGTTCATGGTGTCGGCGCCGCCGATGACGACCATGTCCGCTTCGTTCAGGCGCAGCTCGTTCACGCCCATGCTCAAGGCGCTGAACGTGCTCGCGCACGCAGCGTCGGTGACGCAGTTCGTACCGTGCAGGTCCAAGCGGTTGGCGATTCGGCCGGCGACGACGTTGCCGAGGACGCCGGGGAAGGTGCTCTCCTGCCACTCGACGTAGTGGCTCGCGATGCGATCACAGGCGTCCTGCACCTCTGACTCGGGGAGCCCCATGTCGCGAAGGCTCTTCTGCCAGATGGGTTTCTGAAGACGCGCGACCATGCTGCCGAGAAGCTCTTGGGCGCTGGTCACACCGAGCATCACGCTCACGCGTTCGCGGTCGAGGTCTTTGAACTGACCGCGCGTGGCGTCGTCGAGGACGCGCTGCGCCACGATGAGGGCCAGAAGCTGACAGGTGTCCGTCGCCGGGACGATGTTCGGCGGAATACCCCAAGCGAGGGGATCGAAGTCTACCTCGGGCAAGAACGCACCACGGTTCGCGTACGTCTTGTCGCGCGCCTTCGGGTTGGCGTCGTAGTAGTCCTCCGTCAGCCAGTGCGTCGGCGGCACGTCCGTGATGAGGTCATTGCCTTCGAGGATATTTCGCCAAAAACCCGTCGCGTCGATGGAGCCAGGCATCAAGCAGCTCACGCCGACCACGGCGATAGGTTCACGAACAGGAGAGAGCTTCGTAGTTTCGGACATGTGGCGCTCCTCATATCGCTTTCTCAGGCCGGAGCGCGTCATCTTTCCGTCACCGCTTTGGTGACCGTGATGGTCCTCAAAAGTGCTGCGCTGCGTCATTTTCGCGCCGAAGACTCCGATTCCAGCGAGAGCGGATCCTTGGGCGCAAAACCCGACACTTTCGGCGGGAAAGACAGAGCTTTGTGCCCCCTATATCTGGTGAATTCCCTTGGAACGCTCAACCTTGGATGCCAAGGTTGCAGGTCGCGCCGGTGAAATGGCGCAAATGCGCCGTAAGTGGCTCTTTTTTTGCTGACAAGGTGTCATTGTGGGCACGTGAACTCCTTGTGCGATGTTCCCATGAAGCGAGGGCCCATTCCAGACACCCAGAGGTTTCGTATTCCCGTGCTTGTTGAGCGTGCCAAGAAATGAACGACGTGCATGAGGTTCCATCGACGCGGGTGCACGCCGCGTCGCTTAGACCTCAACTGGAAGTTCTTAACATGCGTCTCTTCATTCTTCTCGCCCTCTGTCTCTCCTTTGCATGCGAGGCCGCCTCGTCGTTGGCCCCAACGGTGTGATTCGTGTTGTCGTCGAGGGAGACCAGATCGTCTTCGACGATCCCATCCTCTTCGCGACGGACAGCGATGAGATCCTTCCCGAGAGCTTCCCCCTCATCGACAAGATCGCCGAGACGATGGTCGAACACAGCGAGATTCGCTCAGCCACCATCGAAGGCCACACCGACGATACGGGCTCATCCGAACACAACCACGAGCTCAGCCAGCGTCGAGCAGCGGCTGTCGTCGAAGCACTGCGTTCGCGAAGTGTGACCACGCCGCTCGTCGCTGCTGGCATCGGAGAAGACCGACCTCTTTGCACCGACGACAACGACGCGTGTCATCAACGCAACCGACGCGTCGAGATTCACATCATCCAGACGCTCTAGAACACTCGGCGAAAGCTCTGGGCAAACGGAGCGCCGCTCAGGCGTCGTCTTCGTTTTTCTTGAACGCCACCACAAGTCCTAGGGCGAGTCCGAGGGCGCCGCCCATGAGCCCACGGGTCGTGGCATTGTCGCTGGAGTCGTCCGATATCTCGTCCCGAGCGTAAGACCGACTCCGATGGTTGGAGCTGAAAAGGCTGAGGTACGGACCCGCGACGAAGCTCATTGCACCCAGTGATGTAAGCACAAACAGCAGCGGGATACCTTGGCGGATGCGGTCCATCCGGGAGCGTAACAGACGCGAATGAGGACGTCCCGATTCGCGCCTCAGAGTTCGATCTCCTCACCGATGTATATGCCTCGGTTCCTGACTTCGCTCAGCGCAAATATGAGTTCCCCGTCCTCGACACTAAACACGAAGAGCACGCCAAGGTGCGTCTCTCTCATCGAGAGCTCTGGGGGCTCACCGCTGAGGAACGGAGGCTCAAAACCCGTCGGATGAACCGACGGCGGAAGCTGTGTGTAGCGCGATCCCTCGAGTCGAAATGCGTACGCCGAATAATTGTCGTCGGACACTTCGTAGATGAAGACGCGCACGCCGGCGGCGGACGGAAGCTCGAAGGCATAGTCCGCGCCCAGCTCATCTTGCTGCTCCTCAAGAGAGGACACGCCGAGGATCTCAGGCACGTCCGGCTCCAAAGAAGAGGGGTCGAGCTGCGGGTCGAGCCAAGCCCTCGGCATCAGAATATACGCCGCGCTCAATACGACGAACGCAATGAAGACCGCGATGCCCGCCGGGCTCAGCTCAAACTTGGAGTCGTCGCCGGACACGCAGCGCTTTAAGCGAGAGGGCGCGGCCTGTAGTTGAACGCGCTCGAATGAACCGGCACGCCATACGTGCGGAGTTGGTGCGCGCGCGTGATCGCCGCAGCCCCTTCCAAAAGGTTGAGCGCGATCTGAACCACAGTGCGATTGGCCGGCGCTTCAAGGAAGGAGCCACGCGCCCAGTCGTTGAATGCGCCCATCGCTGGGCCGCACCAGATCTGGTAGTCGAGACGTCGTGGAGCTTCGCCCCAAATGGCCCACTTGCTCGACAGGCCGAGGTACCAGCGAAAGACGAGCGCCATCTTATGCTTTGGGTCGGCCTCGGCGCGCGCCACTTCGCGGGGGTCACGCTTGGCGAAAAACGCGCGTGTGTTTTCCCAGATTTCGTCCGCTGGTGCGCCGAGCACCTGCTTCTCAAGCTTCTGACGAAATTCCGTAGGCATCGACTCGAGGGAGTCGTAGTCGCGGTAAGCCGCATAGAGGCGGTGCGCGCGAGCGCCGAACATGGTGCCGCGCTGAAGCACCTGCACTTTGACGCCCATCTCGAACATGTCCGCCGCCGGCGCCATCACGACATCCGCCATGCTGGCTTGAGCCAGGAGTTCCTTGCCCACCAAGCTGAGGCCCGACTCCGTGGCGCTCTGATTGACGCTGCCGGTCAGCACGAAGTCCGCGCCGTAGCCAAAGGCCGCCGCGATGGACGCCGGGGTCCCAAGGCCGCCTGCGGCGCCGACGCGAATGGGTCGCTCGTAGCCGTGCTCACGCACCATGCGGTCGCGAAGCATCGCCACCACGGGAAAGACTGCGCCGAGCGCTTGGTTGTCCGTGTGTCCGCCGCTGTCGCTTTCAACGGTGAAGTCTTCGGCGACTGGCAAGTGAGCCGCAAGAGCCGCTTCGCTGGCCGTGAGCTGGCCGCTTTTTACGAGGCCGTCGAGCATCGCCTTCGGAGGCGGCGCCATCATGCGCGCTGCGGTTTCAGGCCGTGAGATCTTGGCGAAGACGAAGTTCTCGCGGATGACGCGTCCGCCTTCTTCGCGAACGCCCGTGAAGGCGTAACGAACGAGCGCCGCCGTCAGGTCCATGTAGGCCGAGGCGCTCACACGTCGCACACGTCGACGGATAAAGAGGTCCGCGACCGACGCTTCGAGCTCCGGCTCGTTGGGCGAGTGGATCAAGTTGGCGCCCCAGCTCTCGCCTTGGTTCAGCGCCGCTTCAATGCGGTCGAGGTTCTTCGTGACGACGTCGGGCTGAAGGCCCGCTGAGCCGAAGAAGCCGAGCATCCCAGCGCGGCCCATCTCGATGACGATCTCCGCCGTGGCGATGCCGTTTGCCATGGCGCCGGCCACGTAGGGGAAGCGCAGGTTGTGAACCTCACAGAAGCCGCGGTCGCCGAGCCACTCTGGGTAAAGCGCAGGAAGAGTCCCGAGGAGCGGAAACCCAGCAGCGCCGATGGAGCCTTCGCGGGCTACGCCGACTCGCCCGCTCTGCGGGTCGCGAATGACATGGGTGGCCCGTCGAAAGTCGTGGACAGCGTTCTGAATCGCTTCGCGATCGAATCCGGGGGCTTCCGGGCCAGGCGTCCAAGCGCCGAAGTGTTGAAGTTCATTCATATATGGGCCGTCGGCATACCCCAGCCGCTCAGTCGGTCATGTCTTTCTTTCGTCACTGAAATTGAGCAATTCGCCGTCGTTCTAACGCAGGCTCGTAAGTGTCTGAAAATATAGTAAAAAATGGTGACGCAACGCGTCGTAGGGTCCCCTGAGAAGAAACCGCTCCCGCCGGTTCCTCTTGGGCAGAAATGTCTGATTTGTGGCCATCTATGGGCGTTTTTGCTTGTGGAAGAGCACAAGCGACGCCGCTATCGTGCAGGAATGGGATCCAAGATAGCCGCCCCCACGGACTTTCCTTTTCGAGTGCATTTCACGCATGCGCAAATGCGTGCTGCAAAGAAAGACTCGAGTTGGATGTCGCTGGCCTGTGCGGCCCTCGCAGAAGAGTGCGGCATCGCCGCGAGAGTCCAAGTGTCGGGGACATGGCTCGGAAAGACTCCTACTGGAGCCGCTGAGCTGTGCGCCAGGCTTCTCAGCGTACGAACCGTGAAGCTGGTTCGAATGGACCCGTTTCATGAAGTTAAAATTGAACTGGCCGCGTTCAACTCCAAGGGCGTGTGCATCGCTTGGAACGACGAACCCTACCTTTTGGCGTTTGGTAAACTGGATCAACGAGGCAGCATTCTCCTCGACGCGGCCTCCAAGCGCGCTCTCAACGAGGTCGCAAAGAAAGGTCGACGCCGAAGTGGCGAGAGCAAAAGCCCCGAGAGCAAACGCCCCGAGAGCAAAAGCTCCAAGAGCAAAAGCCCCAAGAGCAAAAGCCCCAAGCGAAAGCTGGTGAGCATCGCCGCCTTGCGACCGTCCTTTGAAGCACGATTTGCTGAACTCGCGCAGCAGGGCGCGCACTTTGAGCATCTGCGCTTTGGGAAGCCCGCAAGCAAATCAAGCTTGGACAAGATCGAGAGCAAGGTGCTTGGCGGTCCGCTGGATCCACATCTGCGTTCCTTCTTCGAAGAGATGGACGGATTGCAGTGCTGCTATTGGATCGACCCGCTTTCAGAGCAGGTCTCGCGCAACACCCCGAAACCGCGGCTCAAGAAACGACTGTCCTGGGAAGAGTCGCTCGATGACGGCTCGAAGCTGTGGCTGCGGATCGACGGCTTAGTTCAAGCGTGGGAGGAGGCCGGTCGTCCAGCGCGAGAAGATGGCGAGAAGTTCGTCTTGGGCCTCATCAACATTCCCGACCACAAGACCATGTTCAACACGTCGTGGGGCGACATGCTCTGCCTTGAGTCCGGCGAATATCTGTTCGACGCCCATCACCACTACCGCGGTGAGTATCTCGAATACAGCTTCGATGCAGACACCGGAAAGCAAGAGTCCCTCGTCGTCTCCGCCACGGATTCGTTTGCGGCGCGCTACGACGGCGGCAGCACGAAGGTCGCCAGCTACCTCAAGAGCCTCGTCAAACGCGCCGGCCGCATCGCCTGGTAGCGTGGATCGCCTGGTAGCGTGGATGAGCGGCGAGGCGACCCTGGGATCGGCAGGTCTGGAACTGAGCTTCCCAATGATCAC
>JBLHKB010000425.1:0-6248 GCA_047619315.1 Polyangiales bacterium | reverse complement strand
TGCGCTGCTGGTTGAGCGTGTCGGGCCCAAGCGTAGTAGCGAACAGACCCCTTGGGGATCTCGCCAAGGGCTTCTTCAAGAGACGCGAGGAGCCGAACTTTCGGCGTGTAGAGGCGTTCGCATTGTCGTGTGGCCTCGAGCGCGATCCGCTGCCAACGGTCTCGCTTCTTCTCGCTGCTGCCGGAGTGAGCCATCGAGCGTTCGGTGTGAACGAAGAGTATGTCCGTCGCTCCAAGCTCTGTGGCCATGCGTACGATGTCGTCACTCTTCGAGCCCTTCGGAAGGCCCTGCAGGAGTCCAAGTCGTCGCGGGGGTAGCGGATGGTGAATGACCTCATGGACCATGGCTGACTTGGTCGTCATCGTCGCCGTGGCGAGGCGCCCTTGGCCGTCAAAGAGTTCGATATGCGCGCCGTCTTTGATGCGAAGCACCCGCGCGTGCTGCCGCGTTGCTTTGTCGAGCACGATTACCGCGCCCGCCTCGGCGAGCGCGAGGGACTCGACGTGCAGCCGCCGGCCGGGCTCCGGTCTCATGAAGTCTTGCTCAAGACGATCGCGCGCCACTCCCCATCTTCGCGCACGCACTCGAGGCGCATGGCCCCGAAGGCTGGAGTGACATCTTCGACTTGATCAGCGAGCACACCGGAGAGAATCAGCGTGCCGCCGTCTCTGACCTTAGAGATGAGCTTAGGCGCCATCGGGATGAGCACATGCGCTTGAATGTTGGCGAGGACCAAGGGGTAGCTGCCCTTCACGTCGTCGAGGTCCGCGCCGCCGACGCTCATCTGCGAAGCGACGCCGTTGAGTTCGGCGTTCTCAAGAGTGGTGTCGAGGGCGATGGGGTCGATGTCCGTGCCGTGGGCGCTCTTTGCGCCCAGCAAGAGAGCAGCGATCGACAAGATGCCGCTTCCGCATCCGACGTCGAGGATGGGCTCGCCGCCTTGGACACGCGCATCGACTTCACGCAGGACTAGACGTGTCGTCTCATGGAGTCCGCTTCCGAACGCGTTCCCTGGATCGATGACAAGAACGCAGGCGCCTTCTGGCGGCGACGCTTCTTCCCAGGATGGCCGCACGAGAATACGAGGGCTCACCAACGTCGGCTTGAAGTACTCACGCCAGCCGTCGCGCCACTCATCGCCGACCACGAACTCAAGACTCACGGCGTCGCCCACTTCGGGAAGGGCGGAGAGCTCCCCGATGGCTGCTTCCGCGTTCTCCTCATGGTCGAAGGATGCGATGAGCAACGTCGTTTCACGCGCGCTCTTTTCGAGCGTGGTGGCGTCGCGTTCTTCGATGCCGGACGCACCAAGAATCCAGAGGCGGTCGGAGATGGTCTCCACGTATTCGGGGGCAACGTGAACGTGCACATAGGGGTAGCGTGGTGTGCTCATGTTTTTATCCAGCGAGAAGGCGAATGACGATGTAGCCAAAGAGCAGCGCGCTCCAAAGGATAACGCGGCGGTGTCGCTTCGCTTTCCATGCGGCGACGGGAGTGATCAGTGGAAAAAGGCTGCCCCATTTCCACGCGCGTGAGAGTTCGCTTGTGAAGACTCCGCGCAGCAAGAGTGCGTGGGCGAAGAGCAGCGCTGCGAAGAGCACCACCGCAGCGATGAGCCAGCCGAGGGCGCTCACGGCTCCTCGATCACCAGCGCTTGAGGCGTACCGTCGACGTGACGAAGTCGAGAAAGCTCCGACAGCGCTTCGCGTAGGTCGCCTTCGTTTGCTTCGTGCGTGAGAATGATGAGCGTGGCCGCACCGCCTTTTGCGTCTTGAATCATCTGTTCGATGCTGACACCAAAGCCGCTGAGGACGCCGGCGATACGTGCCAAGGCTCCAACGCGATCGAGGACACTCAGCCGAAGGTAGAAGCGTGAGCGCCGCTCTTTTGCCGGACAGATGGGCCACTCTCGCAAGCTTGCGCCGCGAAACGCCCGTGACGGCACGCGGCCGTGAGCACGGGCCAGCATGTTGCGCCCGACGTCGACGATATCGCTGACAACACTCATGGCTGTGGGAAGAGCACCTGCGCCGGGGCCGCTGAGCAGGCACGGTCCCACCATCGCGCCCTCGACGTACACGGCGTTGAGAGCGCCGTGGATGTTGGCCAAGACTGAGCCTTGAGGAACGAGGGCAGGGTGCACTCGCACGTCGAGGGCCCCGTCTTTCGTCGGAATAGCCAGAGCGAGGGGCTTGATCACGTAGCCGAAGCGCGCGGCGTAGTGAATGTCCTGCGCGGTCAACGTGTCGATGCCGCTTGTTGTGATCTGGTCCGGATGAATCTTCGCGCCGTACGCGAGGGTCGTGAGGATGGCGAGCTTGTGGCACGCATCGCCGCCACCCACGTCGAGGGTGGGATCGGCTTCGGCGTACCCCGCCTCTTGAGCGCCCTTCAGAGCTTCGGTGAAGTCGATGCCTTCCGCAGACATTCGGGAAAGGATGTAGTTGCTCGTTCCGTTGACGATGCCGCGGAGCGCGACGATTCGGTCCGACGCGAGGCCTTCGCGCAACACACGAATGATCGGGATGCCACCTGCGACTGCGGCTTCGAAGTACAGGTCAACTTGCTTGGCTTCGGCGGTCTGAAGCAGCACGTCGCCCTTCTCAGCAACGAGCGCTTTGTTCGCGGTGACGACGTGTTTCCCACGCTCAAGAGCGGCGGTCAGGACCTCATCGGCGAGGGTCGTACCGCCCATGACTTCCACCACGATCTCAACGCGTGGATCGTCGACGACCTCAAAGGGGTCACCGCAGACTTTGTCGTTTGGGACGATGGCGTCGCGTGTTTTGCTGACGTCGCCAACGGCGATTCGGTGCACATCGATGGGAGCGCCGAGGCGACCTTCAATGGTCTCTCGGTTGTCGTGAAGAAGTTGGAGGATGCCGGTGCCCACCACGCCGCAACCGACGAGTCCGACGCCAATTCGTCGAGGTGCTCGTCGCTCTGATTCTCGTCGCTCTGATTCTCGTCGTTCAGGTTCTTGGCTCATGAGCGGGCCTCCACTTGCCAGGACGCTGAAGTCTTCGCGACATCACCACAGCTGAGTACTTGCGGGGCATGCACGACTTTGTGGAGCGTGACCTCGAAGGATGCGTCACCGCTCTGGAAGTGGACTCGCATGTCCGTAGCGCTCACTTCGTGCACGTCCTTGAGGGCGAAGGTCTGGTTGGGTCGTGAAAGTAGGAGCGAGGCTTCGGCCGCTTGGACGGGAGTCGTGTAGCAAACGCGACCTCGGAGCTTTGCGGCAGGTAGCTCCGTAAAAGGGAGCGCCGCCTGTTCTGCGTTTAGGTGGCCGTGGCAAAGGCCACTCGGGAGCGTCAGCGTTGTGGCGGCGAAGCGATGTCCGCCGAGGTGACTGGTCATCCAGATCTGAGGGCTTGTGTCACGTGCCCGAAAGTAAGCGCCCCCTTCGAGTGCGCAGCAGCGATCGCGCTTTCCGTGGACGCACACGAGGTGCACCGGGTCCGAGGGAGGGGCTTCGTTCAACGCAGCCATGAGATCGAAGGATTCAAATCGATCATCCTCAAGTTCGAATGCGTGGAGCGTGGCATTCACGCCCGGCGTGCAAACGTAGACGCGTCGAGGACCCTCGCACCGTGTTGGCCGTCGAATGAGTTGTAGTCGGGCCCCGAGATTCTTAATCCAAGAGTCGAGAACGGATCGAATCGCATCGAGTCCGCGCGAGCGGATGGCCTTCGGGGCCCACGCGCCGCGTTCTTCGACCGCGAGCACCACTTCTGCATGAGCGGCAGTGCCAGCGAGGGGTTCACGGCGCGAGCGGGAAATCTCCGCACAAAGCGGATCTGCCGCGGTCATGCCGCTTAGATATTCTCGTGAGGACCGAGGGGAAGCACTGCGGCCATCTCCTCAGCAGCACCGGCCGTCGCGGCCTCGCGGCGGTCTGCGATGTGCTTGTTCCAAACTTTGAAAGACTCGGCGAACGTCTCGTGACGGCGAGTCGCCCGATGACGGTAGCGCTCGAGGGCACGTCGCTCCTCGGGCGCAGCGTTCTCAAGGGCCGAGTTGACCTCATTGAGGACCAGCTCTGCACGAGCGAGGGCGTCGAGGAAGTTGTCGCGCTTGGCGAAATTTTGCGCTTGGACCATCCACTTGTCCCAGCGCTCTTGGGGGCTTAGCTCAGCCATGGGCGCACTCTACGCGTACTGGCGGAATGCGCCAGCACTGAGATTGAGCTTTGACCGGGGCTCAGTGGGACCTTATATCCCGGCCGATGGCCAGTGACGTCAGAGCCCCAAGGGAGATCACGGCGCTCCTGGGTCAAGGAACGTCCTACCACGGCAAGCTGACTTTCGAGGGACGCGTCCGAATTGACGGCGAGTTCAACGGTGAGGTCTTCAGCCCAGGCACGCTCGTCATCGGTGAAGGAGCGGAGATTCGAGGCACCCTCGATGTTGGGGTCCTCATCGTCCTTGGCGGCGAGGTTTGGGGCAAAGTTCAGGCACGCGAGCTGGTCGAGGTTCATGCCGCTGCGGTGGTTCATGCGGACCTGGAGACGCCTCAGGTGTTCATCGACCGAGGCGCGATCTTTGATGGCCGCTGCACGATGAGCGATGACGTGAAGACTCCGTCGACGCAGCATGACCTCAGCGGGGAACACCTCCTCGACGAGCTCAGTGCCTCAGTGGAGCTCGGGTCCAGCGAATTGGATCTCGGGGGCGATGAGACCTTCGACGACCTCGACACGAGCTCGCTGCGAGCTGACGACTCCGAAGAGTAAGCTCAGTTTTGAGCCACACGCCGCCTGAGTGCGCGTGGCGGATTTGCGACGCGCAAGACTTCAGTCGAAGGCAGCGCCAAGCTGAAGGCCGAGGTTGAACGCGCGGTCCTTCCCTGTGATTTCATTGGCGCTCGCTGCGTTTGGATCCTCGGCATCTCCGGAGAAGTTGAGACCGTAGCGGGTCACGCCGGCGCGGACACCGAACACGAACGTGCCGAAGCGCCCCTCGAGGGTAGTGCCAAGGTCAAAGCCCGCCGCAGAACCATCGTCTCCAAACGCATCTCCCACGTCGCCCACGCTTAGGCCGTGGCGGTACGCTCCGTCGATTCGTACTCGGAGCTTGTTTTCCAGGAGGCGAATAGACGCCATCATCCCGACACGAAGTTGGCTGTAGGAGGTGCTGGCGAGAACACCGTTCTCGCCGAGATTGAACGCGTCCACCCCGAAGCCGGCGAGGACACCAAAGCGCACGGCGTCCTCGGCGACGGGGAAGACGTAGCCAATCTGAAGCATGAGGCGCCAGGCCGAGGAGTCGACGGCGGTGTTCTCGTCCGCCGTCGAGGTGTCTTCCGTCGCGAGGGAGATGCTGTGGGCGAATTCGCCTTCTAGGTAGAGTCCTCGGGATCCATTTTCGGCTCGCCCAAGCGGGAAGCTCTCGACGCGTACGTTGATTTCCCCGTGGAACGAGGCGACGTATCCGCGCTCGCCAAGAGATGGCTCAAAGTTGATGTTTGCGTTGCGGTCGCGGGCTTCGGCGCCGAGGACGACTCGAATCCGAGGCCAACCTGTGACGACGGGCTCACCGTCGTCGTCGTCGTCGTCGTCGTCGTCATCTTCGTCTTCGTCGAAATCTTCTTCGTCGTCGAAATCTTCTTCGTCGTCTTCGACATCTTCCCACGAATCACGCTCCTGTTGATCCGACTGACGTGAGTCGATATTTGCTTGTGCCTGCTCGATGAGTTGTCGCGATGCCGTCGCGACGCGCCGCCGACCCGCACGGCCGGGCGCTGCGCTCGATTCCGAGCTGGCGATCTCCACGCCTCGGTTGTCGTATGCACGCAGTGATAAGCGCGCGCGACGCCCACGTCCGCGAACTCTCCCGCGGATAAGAATGTCAGCGCCGGTGGCCTCGGCGGCCGCTCGAAGTCCGTCGCCGCTGTCGATCTCTGCACCGGCATCGGAGGCGGCTGACTCCGCGCGGCGCACAGGGAGCAGGTCGACCTGCCGCTGGATGCCACGAACAACATAGTTGCGGACGCGGCGGTTGCCGGGTCCATCAAAGTTGAGGACGATCGCATTGCTCTGCGCAAAGGCGGAGGAGGTGCCAACGGTGCACCACAAGAGGGGGAGTAAGAGCGCTCCCAGGACGCATTTACGCATGGCAGAACCTTACCAGATCCAGCCGGCGCAGATCTCGAGGTTCTTTGGGTGGGGCTCCGGCGTGCAAAGTGGGGCGATTTGCGCAACCATACGTTCAGTGGAAAAGCGGCCCTGAGTGAATGCTTTGGGC
>JBLHKB010000424.1:0-6265 GCA_047619315.1 Polyangiales bacterium | reverse complement strand
TCTTCGACACCATGTAAGCAACAAAAACAAAGACCAGACCGAACGCCATCTGCATGGCGCGCGTTCCCTTGAGAAGCAAAAGCCCCCAATAGACGACAGCAGCGACCAAGAAGATATCGAGGAGGTCGAGGCTCACAGACAGAGCGCCTCGCTCGAAGAAGTCGCTGACGCTGTGCGCCAGTTCGCGGAGTGTCTCCCCCACCGGCGTCATGCAACGCCTCCGACTTCACCACGAAGCGCCAAGGCAATGAGAGCAGCCTGCCGCATCATCGCGACATCGTGCACGCGAATGGCACGGGCGCCCTGTTGTATAGCGAGGGCGACGGTCGCGGCCGTTCCGCCCATGCGCTCGCTCGTCGACGGCTTCTCACCATCAGCGTTGGGGGCGAGTGAAGCGATAAAAGACTTTCGCGATGAGCCCACGAGAACACGATGACCAGTGTCCACAAGCCGCGAAAGCGACCCGAGTAGGGCGGCGCACTGTTCTGGGTTTTTCGCAAAACCGATTCCCGGATCCAACCAGATCCGTTCTTTGTGCACTCCTGCACGAAGCGCGCGTGACACAGCGGCCAAGAGTTCAGAGCGGACATCCTCCACCACATCATCGTAGCGTGAGTTTTCGTCCGTGACCTCTCCATGGTTTCGGTTGTGCATCAGCACGAGCTCAGCGTCATAGGTGGCGACGGCCTGGAGTAGTGAGTCCGACGCTCCACAGGACACATCGTTGACGATGGCGGCGCCTTTGCTCAAGCACGCGGCCGCCACTTCAGCCTTCACGGTGTCGATGCTGACTCTGACGCCAGAACTGACCAGCTTCGAGACGATGGGGAGCACACGCAGAAGCTCTTCCTGGACGTCCACGTGGCGGTACCCTTCCCCATAGGTGCCCTTCGGCCTCGTCGACTCGCCGCCGACGTCGATGACGTCGGCTCCTTCGACGAGCATTCGCTTCGCTCTCGCTAGAGCCGTGTCAGACTCGTCGTGCAGTCCACCGTCGCTAAAGGAGTCCGGCGTCACATTCAGGACGCCCCACACCTCACAGCCTACGTGGACATTTATATTGGGTGTCGAGATCACGGCACCCCTAGCCAACGGGCCCCTCCTAGAGGATTAGTACCTGATTTCGAACGCTGGCGGGCAAAAATCCTTTACTTTCACCCGCTTAACATCCGCTCCGCGTCATCTAGCCAGCTGGCTGGCCTTAGGACGTGCTTGGAACCTCGCGGGGGCGCGGCTGAAAGATGGAACCCTTACGCTTCTCTTTCGCCTCGGCTCGCTTTTCAGCGTAGCTAGGAATGATGATTTGCTCGGCTGGAGGAAGTGGACGGTCCTCCAGAATCGCTTCGATCTCCGGCTTGCCGATGGTCTCGCGCTCCAAGAGTGCGTTTGCGATAGCGTCGAGTTTGTCACGGTTGGCCTCGATCATATCGCGGGCACGCGTGTACTCCTCGGTGATGATCCGGCGAACCTCGGCGTCGATCTCTTGAGCGATGTGCTCGGAGTACTGCTTGTTTTGCGTCGAACCGAGGAATCCACTCTCTTCTTCGACGACGTACGCCATGGGTCCGAGCTTATCGCTCATGCCCCACTCCGTCACCATGGAGCGCGCACGCCCGGTGGCCTTCTTGAAGTCGTCGGCGGCGCCGGTGGTCAGCTGACCGAAGACGACCTCTTCGGCGATGCGACCCGAGAGCATCATCGCGATCTGGTCGAGGAGCCAAGCCCGCGACACGCTCAGGCGGTCTTCTTCTGGCAGCGACATCGTCATACCAAGCGCAGGTCCGCGAGGGATGATCGTGACCTTGTGGATCGGGTCGTGGTTCACCATCAGGCTACCCACAAGCGCATGTCCTGCCTCGTGATAGGCGGTGGTGCGCTTTTCCTTTTCGCTGACGACCATCGAGCGCCGCTCGCTGCCCATCAGGACCTTGTCTTTTGCCATCTCGAAGTCGGACATCGAAACGAAGTCTTTATCCTGACGAGCGGCCAAGAGCGCCGCTTCATTGACGAGGTTCTCGAGGTCCGCGCCGTTGAAGCCCGGTGACCCACGAGCGATTATCTCAAGAGCAACATCAGGCGCAAGTGGGACCTTACGCGTGTGCACAGCCAGGATTCCCGCGCGTCCCTTCAGGTCGGGCCGCGGTACAATGATGCGTCGGTCGAATCGGCCAGGTCGCAGAATCGCTGGGTCGAGAACGTCTGGGCGATTCGTCGCCGCGATGATGATGACACCGTCCGTCGATTCAAAGCCGTCCATCTCAACGAGCAACTGGTTGAGCGTCTGCTCGCGCTCGTCGTGTCCGCCGCCCATTCCGCTACCACGATGACGGCCGACAGCGTCGATCTCATCGATGAAGATGATACATGGCGCGTGCTTCTTGCCCTGCTCGAACAAGTCGCGAACGCGGGATGCGCCCACGCCTACGAACATCTCTACGAAGTCCGAGCCACTGATGCTGAAGAAAGGCACCTCGGCTTCGCCAGCGATGGCGCGCGCGAGGAGGGTCTTGCCGGTACCCGGAGAGCCCATCAGCAGAACACCCTTTGGAATGCGCCCGCCCAATCTCTGAAACTTTTTCGCATCCTTCAAGAACGCGATGATCTCTTCACAGTCATCCTTCGCTTCGTCGATGCCAGCCACGTCCGCAAACGTCACGCGGTTCTGAGACTCGTTCAGAAGACGCGCGCGTGACTTGCCGAAGCTCATCGCTTTACCGCCCGAAGCTTGCATCTGGCGCATGAAGAAAAAGAAGATTCCGATGAGGAAGATCATCGGCAGCCACACCGTCAAGATGGTCGCGAGAAAATCGTTCTCGTCTTCGGGCTGGTAGTCGACGCGAACGTTATGACTTCGCAAGAGGTCTTCGATGCGGTCGCTTGAGCGCCCGACGGTTCGCTTCTGCTCACCCGTCGCGCCGTCGCCGGCCAAAACGTAGTCGAATTGAGAGCTGTTCTCAGTCGGCGTGATCGTGACGCGATCCACGACGCCTGCCGCAACATCCGTTTCGAACTGGCTGAACGCCACACTCTGCGCGCTGTCGTCCTGCTGAACGAGCTGCCAGATAGCAACGAACATGAGGATCAGGCAGACCCAGAGTAGGAGAGTTCTATGACTTGACTTCACATCTAGCTTTCGTCGGTTCACCTCCCCCAACGAGGAGATGCTGGGGAGACGCAAAAGGAGGCCACAAAGACCACTTCCTTATCCTGGTCACGGAGCGTGCCATTGTCGAGCCCTAGCCCTATTTTCGCCGTTAGTTTGGCCTCGCGTTGAACTCCTCGCAAGCCGTCACATGACGGTGATTCACAGGAATATCGCCCTACCCGGACCGTCCTTCCCAGTCTCCCTTTTCAAAACACAGGACGCCATGGAGAGGCAGCGCCCGCCAGCCTCCGCCGAGCAACACCTCCCCTTTTCCCGCGAGGACGCAGCGCTCGAGCTCCTCAAGATGGCGACGGCGGATGCCCCTGCTCAATTGTTCTTCCGCGAGACGCCGAATCGCGACGCGGCGGACGGCGCTTGGGACATCCGCCAGAGTGGTCAGCTCAGGTCCCAGGCCAGAGGCCATCTCTTCCAAAGCCTGGTGAGCGTCTCGGGCGTCGTCGGCGAGCTCTGCCAGATGCAAGCCAAGCTGTGGGTCTTCCTCTTCGAACGTGGCTAAAGCACGTCGAATTCGCACACGCTCGAAACGCTCCTGCTCATTGCTTGGATCATCAACCCATAAGACACCCTGAGATGTCAGGTACGTCCGAATGGCTTGCCGTCGCACGTCGATGAGCGGCCGAACGACGCCATCGCTGCGCTTCGGCTGAACCCCGCTGAGTCCTCGAAGCCCAGCGCCACGAAGAATGCGGCCCATCACGGTCTCCGCTTGGTCATCCAGAGTGTGGCCCAGTGCGACTTTTGCATCACGCAGCTTTGCTTCCGCGTGAAGAGCTTCGTAGCGCGCCTCACGACCACGAGCCTGAAGGTTCGCGCCTCCAGAGAGCTCCAGCTTGAGTGGCGTAAACGGCAATCCGAGCTCTGCTGCGGCCACACCAACCAGTCGCACCTCTTCAGCCGACTCGGTCCGCAGGCCATGGTCTACGCTCGCCACTCGCAAGCTCACGGCGAGACTCGGGGCGAGATCTGCCAGCAGATACATCAACCCCATGCTGTCGCTTCCGCCGCTTACAGCGATAACGACGGTGTCGCCGCGACGAAAAAGTTGTCGTCGGCGAACCGTGCCTAGAACGCGCCTCGACAACAAGGTCGTCACTTACTCAGCCCATCCAGTCCACGGGAGGAGGATCTACGACAGCGATATTCGCCGTCGCGGAGAAAGTCGCTGAGAAACTAGAACGCGCCGCTGAAGACAGCGAGCCGAAGCTCGTTGCTCTGGTTGCCACCGTAACGGCTAAGCTCTTCTTGCGTGAACGTCGGGACAAGCTCGACATTGGGAACACCGACCAGCAGGCCAGCTTCGCCGATCCGCAAAAGTCCGCCGCCCGCCCGCGCGACACGCGCTTGATGAAGCGCTGCTGTCTCTGTCTCCACCTCAGCAGGAGGCTCAGACACGGTGCCTTCGTCTTCGTCAGCTGTTTCCTCTGCAGCAGCGTCGTCGCCATCACTGCCGTCGTCCTCGTCGTCCGGGTCGTAGGCATTCAACGAAAGAGTCAGGACAAGTGCTGGAACGACCAAGGCGAGCCCGGTGACGAGCATCGCGACTCCGATCTTTGGCTTGTCGTTGTTGTCGATGAGAAAATGGCCGGCGATGGCACCACCCACGGCACCCACCAAAGGGAAGGTAACAAGAGCCCATGTGTCATCGAGGCCGGCAGCCGCGGGGATCACAAGACCAAGCTCCGCTCCGATCAAGCCAAGACCGATGAGGCCTTTGGGTGAGGACGTAACCTGTTCGCCAACCGGGTCCTGAGCAAAGGCGCCCGTCGGAGCAATCGCTCCAAAGGCCACGCAAAACGCTAAAACACCAGTAAACCGCATCATTTTATCACATCGAAGCAAAGGAAAACCCTCCGTAGCGCCGAACACTACACGGGCCCGGTCTATCCAGCAACCAGACCCTCCGTAAGCAAGGCTCACGTATTCTCTGTTGCGTGAACGGACGGAATATTCGTTGTCTAAGCCTCGAAGGGCGTTTCGTCTGATCCCGAAAAGAGATAGCGGACGGAAAGCTCCAGGTTTTCGCCCCCTCGCCAGTGATCGGGACGAAGCGTTCCGACCGCAGTAACCCTATCTCCGAGGGCTTCAAGGCGATGCGCCAGGTTCGCTCCGAAGGCCGATACGTAGCGATCTCCAATCTTCAGACGGAGTTTTAGGTGCTGACCATCCGAGAGAGTTCGTGCCTCGGTGATCTGGGCATCCCGAAGGGCAAACACCGGTTCGGCGTTTCCCTCACCCATAGGTTCGAGCCGCATCAGGTCACGAACCGACGGGAGCGGAAAACTGCCATTGAGCTCAATATCCACCCATGGGAGCGCGACGCCTGCCTCGGGTCGAGGCGCCACAGCCGAAAAAGCTTCCCGAAACTCTGGGATCTGATCCGTTTCCATCGTGAGGCCCGCCGCTGCCTGGTGGCCTCCAAAACGAAGGAAGTGCTTTTTGCACTGAGACAGGGCGCTGTAGAGATCGAAGCCGTCCGGCGTTCGTCCACTCCCATGTCCCTGTTCGTCGAGGGCGATCACCACCGCCGGCACGTCGAAGTGGTCAACGATGCGTGCGGCGGTGATTCCAACCACACCACGGTGCCAACCCTTGGCCGCGACAACCACGCCATGAGTCGGCTGGTCGCCATAAATTTCCCGCACCTGCTCGAACGCTTCGTCCGTCGTCTTTTTCGTCGCGGCCTTCCGCTCGTTGTTGAGCTTTTCGATCTCGTCGGCACACCTCGTTGCCTCCTCGAGTGTTCGCGCTCTTAGTAGGTTGAGCGTGACCGTTGGGTCGCCAAGGCGACCGGCCGCATTTAGCCGTGGTGCCAATCGAAAAGCGATCTCCGTTGCGCCCATCGCGTTCCCAGCTCGAAGCCCCGCCTTCGCTCGGAGTGCCTGTACACCAGGCCGTGCGTTCTCACTCGCAAGCAGCCTAAGGCCCGCTCGCACCAGCGCCCGGTTGTCCCCATCCAGCGGCGCAATATCCGCCACAGTGCCGAGGGCGACTAGATCGAGCCACCGGCGGACGTCCAGCTTCGCGCCAAGCACTTGACGGATGGCGGCGCCGAGCGAGAGCGCAAGCCCCGCAGAACAGAGACCCTTATAAGGGAAGCCA
>JBLHKB010000423.1:0-6268 GCA_047619315.1 Polyangiales bacterium | reverse complement strand
TCGACCCGAAGGCGGACTTTTCCCCCGGCACGGAGTTCGATGCGCTGGGGAAGACTTCCCCGGCGTGCCCTCTCGCACCCGCGTATATTCACGCCATCGCCAGCAGGTCTTTTTCGTCTCGCGCCAAAAGCGTCTGAACGAGCGGGTGCTCGAAACGGCGAGCCAGCGTGATCCCATAAAAGTTCTCCGCGATGCCAGGAACCACGCAGAGCTCGTGGACGACGCCGGTTCGTAGTTCATCGCGAACGACCACGGAGGGCACGATGGCCAGCGCGTCGGCGTCCGCCGCCAGCAGTCGAATCGTGGCCATGTCATCGACCTCCGCCAAGATGCGTACCGTCACGCCAAGGCGGTCACACAGAGCGTCAAACTCGACGCGAACTTCGCTGGTGCGACCTGGAACGATCATCGGGTAGCACGCGAGGTCCTCCGGAAACGAGAACCCCGGCGGCGGCTTCGACGCGATGATGCTCACCGGCTGCCGCGCTAGCCGACGACTCCGCAGACCGCGGTCGGGCCGCGACGGCGCTTGATTCGAGAGAACGAGATCCAACGTGTGCGCTTCGAGACCATCGAGAAGCTCGTCGAGGCGACCTGCCTCCAGCCGCAGCTGCACCCCCGTCTCCTCCAGCATCGGCTGCATAAAGGAGCGCTGAAAGTTCCGAGAGAGCGTCGCGACGGCGCCTACGCGGAGCACCTGGTCCGCCCCGCGGCCCCGCTCCAACGTCGACACGAGCTCGGCGCCCTCGCCAAAGATTCGCTCGGCATAAGCCAGCGCGATGGTCCCCGCTTCCGTCAGCACAAGACGCCGACCGTCGCGGTCAAAGAGCGGCTGCCCAAAGTGAACCTCCAGCTGACGAATCTGCGCGCTGAGCGCGGATTGCGCGACGTGAAGACGCCGGGCTGTGCGGGTCAGGTTCCCGTCCGTCGCGACGCGCCAGAAGTACCGCAAATGATGAAAATTCAGGTCATCGAGGCTCATTCATGTCCACCAATCTGTAATACAGAACGATTTGATATTTATTATGTGTTTTTACAGAACGGTCAACCCCGGTAAAGCAGCCGCATGAACTCATGGATTCGCGATTCGTTGGCCACGGCACCGGCTGAAATGTGCGCGCTGCTCATCCCCCTCGTCTTCGTAGCGGCCGCTCTCTTCTCGAGCCGCCGAGCGCCTTTTCGCCTCGCTCTCGCCGCCGCCGGGATCTCCGCGGTGCTGGCCTCTGCCTTCGCGGGCTTCGCTTCGATGAGCGTCGTCGCCAACGCGAGGTCCCTGATTCGCGTCGACACCCTCAGCGCCGTCATGCTGCTCTTGATCTGCGCCCTCGCCGTCGTCATCGTCCGCTACTCCCGCACCTATCTCGACGCCGATCCCCGCGCGCTCCACTACGCGCGCTGGCTGCTCCTCACCCTCGCCGCGGTCTGCGCCCTCGTGTCCACCGGGCACCTCGTCGTTCTCGCCGCCGCGTGGACGCTCACCAGCCTCGCGCTTCACCAGCTTCTGACCTTCTTCCGAACACGAACCCCGGCGCTCATCGCCGCACACAAAAAGTTCCTGGTGAGTCGTCTGGCAGATCTCTGCCTCTGGTCCGCGCTGGCGTTGACGGCGCACGCGACGGGCACGCTCTACCTTGAGGGCGTGCTCCAGTGGGCCGTTTTGCAATCCACAACGCAAACCGCGCTCTCGACGCCGATGCAGGTCGCCGCGCTCCTATTCGTCGTCGCCGCGGCTCTGAAGTCGGCGCAACTTCCGTTTCACGGGTGGCTGACGCAGGTCATGGAAGCGCCAACGCCCGTGTCGGCGCTCCTTCACGCGGGCGTCGTCAACCTCGGCGGCTTCCTCATGATTCGCCTGGCCCCTTTGATGGCCATCGCCACCATCGCGCAGTACGCCCTCGTCGCCATCGGCACGTGCACCGTGGTCCTGGCGGCGCTCATCGCTCGCACCCGCGTCAGCGTCAAAGTCGGTCTCGCCTGGTCCACCTGCGCGCAGATGGGGTTCATGCTCATCGAATGCGGCCTCGGCCTGTGGCCTTTGGCGCTCTTGCACCTCGTCGCACACTCCTTCTACAAAGCCCACGCGTTCCTCAGCGCCGGCTCCGCCGTGGACGCCTGGCGCCTCGATGCGATGGCGCGCCGCACGCAGCCCACCCCCGTGCGCTGGGCTCTCGCCATCGTCACGACCACCGCGGCTGCCGTGGTCACGTGCCTCACGGCCGAACTACGCCTCGAGCCCAGCGTCCTCACCCTCGTCGTCGCCTGGTCCGCAGTACCTTGGCTGGCGCGCCCCCTGACTCTCTCCACGGTGGCGAGGGCGGTGCTCGTCCCTGTCTTCTACGCGGCGCTTCACTTCCTATTTTCCCTGTATCCGGTCCCGGAAGCGCAGGGCTCACTCCTGGCGCCGCTCACGGCGGTCGTCGGCTTTGCGCTCTTGCTCTCCGTCGAGACGATCCTTGAGCTTCGTCCCCACGGCTCCTTCGCCGGGCGTCTCCACACCTGGCTCTTTGCAGGCTTCTACCTCGACGAACGCTTTACCCGGCTGACGTTTCGGCTGTGGCCGCCCCAGCTGCCCAAAGCTCCAATCCGCACCCTCCCCGAAGCCATGGAGATCTCTCGATGATGCCGCAGACACCCACCACCACGCCTCGCGAGAGCGCCGCGTCCACCGTCGTTGAACCCGTCGAAGCGGCCTGCCGGAGGATCGCTCCGACTTGGCCCCTCGACCGATTCATCGCCGTCAATCCCTTCTGGGGCATGGTCGACAAATCGCTCCCCGAAGTCGAAGCGCAGATGAGTCGCCTCAACGGAACGCGCCTCACCATGCCCCGCGCGTTCTACCAGCGCGCCCTCGACGAAGGACGTTTGGAAGACCGTCACCTCGACGCCGCCATCGCGGAGCACGCCGGCGCCACGATGAACGCCCACCAGCTTCGCGCACTCGCCGGCCAAGTCACGCCCACCATCGCCACGCGTTCGCGGGTTCGCGACATCGCGGACGCCTCCCGCGACCTGACGCGCGAGATGTCCTGGCAGGACTTCGTCACCCACAGCGTCAGCCAGTTCTGCGCCGCCTTCTTCGATGGAGGCCAAGCCTCCCTTCGGCCTGATCGAAGCGGCGGCCTCTACGCGAGCTGGCTCCGCATCGCCCGTCACGACAAATCCCCTGCGCTCCTGATGGGATTCAAGGACTACCGCTCCCTCGCCGCGCGCCTGCCCACGACGGCCCTCGAGACGATCGGCCAAGGCGTGGCGGCGCTCGACGTCTCAGCGAACGAGATGGAGTCGTACCTCTGGGGCCTCCTCCTCGATCAAAACGGATGGGCGTCGTGGTGTGCCTACGAGCGCTGGGAAGCAGAGCTCCACGGCAAGAGCGACGACACCCTCACGGACCTCCTCGCTATCCGCCTTGCGTGGGAGTGGATGCTGCACATGTCCCTCGATACTCAGGGTCGCAAGAGGTGGGAGTCCGCGCGCGACTCTGAGGAGCGCGGCGCCAAAGAGCGCGGCGCCGAAGAGCGCGGCAAGAGCGAGAACCAAGGCGACTGGCTCCTGCAACGCGCCATGGAGCTCGCCTACCAAGAACCTCTCTGTCGCACTTTGCCCGCCGGGCTCTCGAATACGAAGTCCGCTTCCGCAGTGCAGGCGGTGTTCTGCATCGATGTCCGCTCCGAGGTCTTGCGCCGCGCCCTCGAGGGCACTTACCTCAAGTCCGCCGCCGGAGAGTCCGACGACGGTGAGTCCGACGACGCGCGCAGCAGCTCCCTTCAAACTCTTGGCTTCGCCGGCTTCTTTGGCTTGCCCGTCACCTACCAGCCCGCCGGCGCTGAAGGCTTACGGACGCAGCTCCCGGGCCTGCTCACGCCAAGCCTCATCGTCGCAGACGCCGGTCTTGGCGAGGATGACCTGGAACGCCGCGCACAGAACCTAAGCGCGGCGCAACGCTGGCGTGCCTTCAAGAGCGGCTCCGTGTCCTCTTTTCCGTTCGTCGAAGCCCTCGGCTTGGGCTACGCGATCAAGCTCGCCAAAGACAGCTTCGGGGCCTCCAGCCCACTCCGCGAAGAGGGCTCCGGACTCTCCAGCGCCGGGCGCGAACGCCGCAAGCCGCGCCTGCTCTCGACACTCTCCGGGGAGCCCTTGGACACGAGCGCTCGCGCCGACCTCGCCGCGGGCATTCTCCGGGGCATGAGCCTCACGCGGGATTTTGCGCGCCTCGTGCTCTTCGCCGGACACGGCAGTGAAACGCGCAACAACCCTCACGCCGCCGGCCTCGACTGCGGCGCGTGCTGTGGTCAGAGCGGCGAAGTCAACGCACGGGCAGCGGCGGCGCTCCTCAACATGCCCGACGTCCGAAACGAGCTGGCGACGCGCGGGATCCTCCTCACCGAGGACACGCACTTTATCGCCGGGCTTCACAACACTACGACGGAAAACGTCACGCTCCTCGACGCAGACGAAGTCCCTGACTCCCACGCCGCGGACGTCACCGCCCTCCGCACGCGCCTGGCCATCGCCTCCGCCACAGCGCGCTCCGAGCGCGCGTCCAGTCTTGGTCTCACGAGCTCCGCGGCCGCTCCAAGTTCACGACTGTCGCGCCTCTTTCAGCGACGCACCCGCGATTGGTCCCAGACCCGCCCGGAGTGGGGGCTCGCGAACAACGCGGCCTTCATCGTGGCGCCGCGCGAACACTCTGCACACCTCGATCTGGAGGGGCGCTCTTTTCTGCACGAGTACCGCCACGAGGAAGACACGGAGTTCGAGACTTTAGAGGCCATCATGACGGCGCCGATGGTCGTCGCGCATTGGATCAATCTCCAATACTACGCCTCCACCGTCGACAATCTCCGCTACGGCAGCGGCAACAAAGTCCTGCACAACGTCGTCGGTGGCCACGTCGGAGTCTTCGAAGGCAACGGCGGTGACCTACGCATCGGCCTGTCCATGCAGTCCCTCCACAACGGCGAAGAATGGATGCACACGCCGCTCCGCCTCGCGGTCTTCATCGCCGCGCCACAGCAAGCGATCTTGGACGTCATCGAGAAACACGCCGTTGTGCGTCAGCTCGTGGATGGCGGCTGGGTCGACCTCCTACAGATCGACAAAGACAGAGTCTTTCGCTTGCGAAACAGAACGTGGCAGCCGACCTAACGCTGGCCCGTCCGTTCTGGTCCGCTCGCCCGAAGCTCAGATCGTAAACTTACCGACGGCGCCTTCGCAGCCTTCCCAGTTCGTCCGAATATTTTCCGGCGTCACCAGGTCTTCTTCCGGCGTGAGGCGGTTCGGGAACCCCGACCACTGCTCCGGCCCAAAGAAGTCGCCGGACTGGGCTTCGGGGTCCATGCACGCGCGGATGATGCCCGCAGCGCCATCCTCTTGGGACTGCGCCTGCTTCATGAAGTCCGAGGTCGCGTCCATGCCGCCGGCCTTCTCCGTGGTGACCTGGAGCTGAGTTCGCGCCAGGCCGGGATGAGCCACGAGCGCCTTGATGTTGGTGATCTCAGCGGCCTCGAGCTTCTCTTTGAGCCCGTAGGTGAAGACAAAGTTTGCCAGCTTGGTCTGGTGATAGCGCGCCCAACGCGGACCGCCGAAGCCCTCGCTCTCGTCGCCGTCGCCGCCCAAGTCGCCGCCGTTTTTTTCGAAGAAACGTCTCTCGAGGGGCGGTCCGACGCGCGCCATCGAGGAGTGGTTCACGATTCGGGCGGCGTCGCTCTTCCGCAGCAGCTCAAACACACCCTTCGTGAGCAAGAAGTGCGACAGAACGTTCGTCTGCATCTGCACATCGTAGCCGTCCTTTGTCGCTTCATCCTTCATCGCCATCACGCCGGCGTTGTTGCAGAGCACGTCCAAATGTTTGTGCGACGCGCGGATGATATCGATCGCTGCCCAGATGCTTGTGAAATCTTGCAGGTCGCACGGGACCTCTTGAAACACAGCGCTCGGCACTTCGTCCCGCAGCTTCTTCAGCGAAGAGATGGAGCGCTCGCTTTCGCGATTGAGAAGCAGGACGACTGCGCCCCGCTTTGCCAGCTCCCGCGCGCACACGTAGCCGGTGCCGCTCGTCGTTCCGGTCACGGCGGCGATACGCCCGGTCATATCCTGGGTGTAGTCGCGAATGACATCGCCGAGGTGGAGCGTGGGAATCGTGGTCATGTCGTATATCCTGCTGAGCGCCAGTCGCTCGGTTGGCCGCATCTTACTCCCTCACGCTCGGAAGGGGGACGCAAAGCCCACAAACACGAAGGGCCTTAAAACTCAGAAAGAGCCTCATCCC
>JBLHKB010000422.1:0-6278 GCA_047619315.1 Polyangiales bacterium | reverse complement strand
CACGCGACTTGAGAATCCGGACCCCGACGGCGACGGCGACGTACGCGATGCTCAGGACACCGACGAAAACGGAACGCCGGACTACCTCGACACGGACGACGATGGGGACGGGGTGCTGACTCCGTTCGAGAACCCTGACCCCAATGCCGACGGCGACGTGAGCGACGCTCAGGACACCGATGGCAATGGAACGCCGGACTATCTGGACCCAGACGACGACGGTGACGGCACCCCGACGGACGATGAGATGGCAGACCCCGATGGGGACGGCGACCCCGTGGACGCCATCGACAGCGATGGTAACGGAACACCGGACTATCTGGACCCAAGCGAAACGCCGCCAACGACCACCGGCGGCGGCCTCTCCGGCGGGGCGTTCTGTTCGGCCTCTCCTGGCACCAGCGGAGCATCTTGGTGGATGCTGCTCGGGCTCTCGCTCGTCGGATGGCGTCGCCGACGCTGAGCCCGCCTTGGGCGCGTTGAACGGTAAAGGCGGGCTGCGTTTGGATGACGCCCCGCCTGCCGGCGGGTCGCGTCCACGCGTTTGTCCGAGCCCACGCGTTGCATGTCCCCCATCTCCGAGACAGGCTCGCCCTTATGGGTTTGCTTTCAGGACTTTTCGCAAAAAAAGAGCCACCGATTCACGTCAACGACTCGAACTTCGATGAAGAGGTTCTCAAGAGTGACGTTCCCGTCGTCCTCGATGTTTGGTCGCCGAGCTGCGCGCCGTGTCAGAAGCTTGAAGAAGTAATGGTTGCCCTGCGCAAGCGCTACGACGGTCGCGTGAAGATCTGCGAGCTCTCGAGCGCGAATGCGCAAAAGACGGCGGCGAAGCTTCGCATCAGCGCGACGCCGACGGTGCTCTACTTTCAGGGCGGGCGCGAAAAGGACCGCGTGATGGGCTTCCGTTCGAGCGTCTATCACCAAGAAGCCATCGAAGAGCTCTTTGGTATCGCGCCCAAGCCCTGACCCCGTGCCGTTTCCTTTCGCATCCGATGACACCGTCTCGGTTCGCGTCGAGGTGCCCCGCGGGAGCCGAATCAAGCGATCCGCGGACGGCCGGGTGGAGTTTGTGTCGCCCATTCGATGCCCCTTCAACTACGGGAGCGTGGAGGGTGAGATCTTGGCACCCGACGGGGATGCCTACGACGCGCTGCTGCTGGGCCCTCGTCTTTCGTATGGTCAAATCGCCGACGGTCGCCTCCTGGGCGTGGTCGATTTCCTCGACCGCGGCGTCGAAGACCCAAAGCTGGTCGTTGGCATCTCGATGAGCGATGGCGAGCGGGAATCGGTTTCACGATTCTTTCGGCGCTATGCACGGATCAAGCGCCTTCTGCGCTTCACCCAAGAGACACAGTTTCGCGGCTGGCTGAGCCTCTAATTTGCGCCTCGCGAAGTAGGACATTTCCTCGGAGCCCTGGTAGCGTCGTCACCATGCGTAGCTCCCTCGCCCTCACCATCCTTCTCTTGGCTGGCGGCACCCTCGTGACCTCTCCTTCGGCCTTCGCCCAAGGCATGGACGCAGATGACGACACCATCGCGGACGGCGACGAAGCCGGCGTGGATACCGACGAAGACGGCGTCGACGACGACCTCGACCTCGACAGCGATGGCGATGGCATTTCTGATGCCGACGAAGCCGGCGATGCGGATCTCGAGACGCCGCCCGTCGATACGGATGAAGATTCCGTCGCGGATTTTCGAAGCGACGACTCGGACGGTGATGGCATTCCAGACAGCCAGGAAGCGGGAGATGCTGACCTTGATACGCCCCCTTTCGACACCGATGGGGACGGCACTGCGGATTTTCAGCAGACAGATTCTGACGGCGACGGAATCGATGACGGCACTGAAGCCGGAGGATCACCGCCCGTCGACTCAGACCGTGACGGCGTGCCTGACTACCGCGACCTGGATTCCGACAACGACGGGCAGCTCGATGCCGACGAGTCCCAAGGTGACCTAGACAGCGACGGCATCGCGGACTTCCGGGACCCCGACGCGGATGGCGACGGAATCAACGACGGCGATGACGTGTGCCCCCGGCTCTACAACCGCGACCAGACCGACACGGACCGCGATGGAGATGGCGACGCCTGCGACGATGACATCGACGGCGACACTGTGCTGGACGGCGACGATAACTGCGTCGACGTCGCGAACTCCGATCAGCGTGACCGCAACAGCAACGGCATCGGCGATCTCTGTGAGGGAGTCGACGAAGACGGCGACGGCATCGACGACCGCCTGACCGCCCAAGGCGGGTGCGCAGCGGGTGGAAAGGGCGGCGCGGGCTGGCTCCTACTGCTCCTCGGCCTCGTCTTCATTCGGCGTCGACCAGCGCTCCTCGTCGCCGCGACGCTTTTCGCCGCGAGCTTCGTTTCGAATGGCGCGTCCGCGCAGGTGATCGAAGCGCAGGACTACTCCAGTGAACGTTTTCGACTCGCCACGGACCGCCAAGGTATCCTCGGCGTCGAATGGGGCGCCGTGCCCGCCCATCTCGACGTTCAAGGCTCGCTCTGGGTGGGCTACGCCGATGATCCCCTCCAGCTGCAGAGCAGCGATCCCGCCGTGCCGGGCTTTGGTCTCGTCGATAGCCGCGTCGGCGCTGGCATTGGCCTGATCATTCCTCTCTACGACGCCTTCGCCCTCGCCATCGATCTCCCCTTCGCCATCTACCAAGACCGCGAAGGCGACGTGGCCGCGGCGCGGGACTTGCTCCCGGAACTGACCCGCACAGGCCTGGGCGATATGCGCATCATCCCAAAGGTCCAGCTGCTGCGTCAGGACCGACACGGCGTCCATCTTTCGTTGATGCCCACGTTCACCATCGCCCTCGGCGGCACCGACTCCTACCTCCGCGAACAAGACTGGACGTTTCACCCAGAGCTGGCCCTGAGTCGCGCCAGCGGCATGTTCCGCTTCGCCCTCAACCTCGGCTATCACCTTCGAGGCTCGACGCAGTCTCTCGGGCTTGAGGTCGACGACGAGGTCTCCATTCGCGCCGCCGGTGCACTTCGTTTCTCCGACGCAGGTGGTCCGCCCATCGAGATCGGAGTCAGCGCGATGCTCGGCTTTGGCACCGGAGAGCCCTTCGCCAACGGCAACCAGACCCCCGCCGAGATCCAGGCCGGCATCACCTGGGATGCTCATCCCCTCGTCAGCGTCTTCGGTCTCGGAGGCGTGGGCATCGCACCCGGCTTTGGCACTCCGGACTGGCGAGCGGTCATCGGCGTTCGCGCAGGACTCGTCTCGTCGCCCTTCGACCCTTGCGCTCAGGGCGAAGAAGACATGGACGGCTTCGAAGACGACGACGGGTGCCCCGATCTCGACAACGACGAAGATGGCATCGAAGACACCGTCGACGAGTGTCCAGACGAGGCAGAGGACTTCGATGGGTTCCAAGACAGCGATGGCTGCGCCGACTTCGACAATGACGAAGACGGCATCCCCGACACCGTGGATGCTTGCCCTTCTGAGAGCGAGACCCGCAACGGCTTCGAAGACGAGGACGGCTGTCCGGACGAAGAACCAGATCCGGATGGCGACGGGATCATCGACGGTGACCAATGCCCCGCCGAGGCCGAAGACCGTGACGAGATCCAGGACGAAGACGGCTGCCCGGAAGTCGACGCCGACGAAGATGGACTTGTCGACGAAGCCGATGGTTGTCCCCTCGTCACGGGTCCTGTGGAGAACCACGGATGCCCGGACACGGACGGCGACGGCGACGGCGTCGTCGACCGCTTGGACAACTGCCCGAACGAATCGGGCACGGTTGAAAACCAGGGCTGCACAAGTCGTCAGCTCGTGCGCATTGAAAACGATGTGCTCGTCATCCTCGACAAGGTCTATTTCCGCAGCGGCAGCGACCGTATTCTCAGCCGTTCGAACCGTCTGCTGCGAAACGTGGCGGCGATCCTGAAGGCGCACACGGAGTTCACTCGCGTGCGCATCGAAGGACACACGGACAACCGTGGCGACGACGCGGCGAACTTGGACCTCTCACGCCGTCGCGCCCAAGCGGTCGTTGCGTTCTTGGTCCGCGAGGACATCGACGCGGCCCGGCTCGTCGCCGTTGGGCTCGGAGAGACGCGCCCCATGGACGAGACCGACACCGCAACGGCACGCGCCGCAAACCGTCGCGTCGAGTTCCATCTCGTACCGCCCGACGAATCCGATGCGAGTGAAGCGGCGGCGGACCCAGAGACACCAGCCGCATCACCCACGCCACCCGCATCACCCACGCCACCCGCGGCGGAGAGGCCTGCGGCGCCCATCGTTCGCCCGGGGGTTCCGATTCCACCACGCCCCACGCCGGGAATTCCTACGACGCCGCGTGCACCCACCGTCAACTAGTCATAAAAACCCTACGATTGGCCCGAATCCTTGACGCGCAGGACCTGCGTACGCAGGTTGCTAGGAGGGCCCGCCCATGACTCTTCCCACAACTACGTTTCAGAAGTGGCGTTTCGCCCTCAAGCCCGGCTCCTGGCCGAAGCTCTTTGTGCCCATGATGATGGGTCACGCGCTCGGCGGCGCCCAACGAGGCGGTCTCGATCTAGAAGTCGCCGTCGTCGGCGCGGTGCTCACGTTCTTCCTGCTCGCGTCCATCGTTCTCCTCAACGACTTTGGTGACCGGGAAGTCGACAAGATCAAGCGACGCATCTACCCGCACTCCTCGCCAAAAACAATTCCCGACGGCGTCCTTCCGGCCCATCATCTGCTCTTCGCCGGCGTCGCCGCGGGTTCAGTGTTTGTCGCAGGATCGTTCTGGGCGGCGTCCTGGGCAGGCCGACCGGGCTTTGGCTGGCTCGGCGTTCTGGCCTTCATGACCTTCGCCGCTTACTCGCTGCCCCCGCTACGCCTCAACTACCGAGGCGGCGGCGAGCTCCTGGAGATGCTCGGTGTCGGTTTTGTGCTCCCGTGGATGAATGCGTATTTGCAGGCGGGCCTCGGCGCCGAGAGCGCTTGGTGGTTCCCCAAGGCCAGCGTGCTCTTCGGTGGGCTTATGCTTTTGGCGCTCTCCAGCGCAATCGCCAGCGGCCTCAGCGATGAAGTGAGTGACCGCCGCGGTGGAAAGAAGACCTTCACCACGGCCTTCGGAAACCCAGCCGCTCGACGACTCGTGGAGACCTTGGTGCTCTTCGCCGTCGTCGCCTTTCTCGCGGCAGGCATCTTTAGCGCCCACGTTCCCTTCCCCGTCGTCCTCCCCACTTGCGCCATGCTCTTATGGCGACGGCACCAGATGCGCACCCTCAGCCCGGCCGCGGTGACAGGTTCGCTGAACGTCCTCTCGACCTACAAAGCGCGGCTTCACGCCGGCACGTGGCGGGGCGTCGAAGTATTGGCGGGCGCACTCATCGCCTATCGCATGTTCATCGGCTGAAGCGTCCCATGACCCACGCCCAAACCAGTGCCGCCGCCCTCAGCGTCGCGGACGCCGATGCCTGCATCGAAGCCCTTGGCCCGCGCCGCTCGCTCTGTCCAAGCCGAGCTGTCGCGACGTCTCTCGCGACGCTCGCAACAGCCGCTCCTGAACCTCTGCGCGCGTCGTTCGAGCGGTGCTTGGCGCGAATCGCATTCGCACAAGTCGAAGCGTTCCCGGAGAACATTTTCTGGGACTTCGATGCGCTCGCCCACTCCCTTCTCGATCAGGCGTCGGAAGCAAGCGAAGCTGGCGCAGGGGAGGCCATCCTCGACCGATTGGGGGCCGATGTAGCGTCCCTCCAGAGCCTCTTTGGTGCGGGCTCGGCGATCCATTTTCGCTACGTTCACGACTTTAGCTACGGCTACGACTGGTCGAAGTGGGTGCGCCGCGACCCTGGGGCATGTGCTGACCGCCCGCCTTTCGGGTCGGTCTTCATCGAATACTCACTTCGTCGTGGCCATGAGCTCCTCGATCTCATCGCCGCGGACGACACCAAGTACCCCAAGCTTCCAGACGGAAAACCTCGGAATCCGTTTGGCTTCTCTCGAAACCGAAGCGATGAGGTCCGCCTCTTTCGGCACCTAGCGCAGGAGGACCTTCTCCCGCTTCGTGCCTGGGAAACCCACCCAGAAGGTCGCTGGGACCGCGACTATCGAGCGCTCCGAGACGCGGAAGCTAAGAACCTAGGTCTCTGAACGCTTCGCTGGGCTCAATTATTCGTCTCAGGGTTCCGGTCTGTAAATCCAACTACACGTTCGGTTCGGGGCGGGCACACGTGGGCCGAAGGCTTTCGGCCTGCTTTGTGTCGCCGCCCCATGCGGCGACACAAGGTCTCTCCCGTCGGTGC
>JBLHKB010000421.1:0-6284 GCA_047619315.1 Polyangiales bacterium | reverse complement strand
CTCCGGATTGAGGCGACCGAGTGCGCGGAACCGGGCACCGAGTCGCCCATGCTTTGGCTGCCGTCGAAGCCGGTCGTCGCCGCCGTTTCCACATGGGCGCCGCCGCCAGGCTGAGTCTAGCCATGCGCCTGATACAGGTCCGCGTTGAGTGTCCGGACGGGCCGAACGGCCAAACGAGGTAGAGTGAGCGCCATGACCCGCGCCTTCCTGCTTCTTCTCTCGCTTCACCTCATCGCCTGTGGAGACGAGAACGTTCCGGCGGACGACGCTGCGGTCCGAACGGATACAGAGGTGGCCACGGACGCGGGGGTCGACGACGCAGGGGCCGACGCGGTCCGAAGCGACGCCGAGCCAATCGACGCCGGCATGAGCGATGGCTCCCTCGACTCAGCACCCGACGCGGCCCTCACCGACCGATGCGAGGACGCGCGACTCTGCGAGCGCTTCGACGACTATGCCGATGTGACGAGCCTTGAAGACGGTCAACGCTTCGGCCCGTGGCGCACGGCTCATCGAACGCCGGGAAGCGTGATGGACCTCGACGACACCCGCAGCGTGTCCGGCGGCCGCTCGCTCCACGTCCGCATCGACGACGAAGCACGCGCCGGGGGACGGCTCTTCACCACCGGCGACCAGCCGCTCTTCGAGGACGCCCCGACCCAGCTATACGGCCGCATGATGATGTACGTCGGCGACAACGGCCACAGCGTGCATTGGACCATGTTCGGCGCCAGCGGGCCCGCGCTCGATGTACCCGGTCGACGCGCGACGTATCTCTTCAGCTCCCTCCGCCGCGCCGACGCCAACCAGTTCAGCGCGGTGAACTACGTCAACAACGACCCGGCACAAGACTGCTGGAACTCTTCGGATACGCCCATCCCTTCGGGCCGGTGGATGTGCATCGAGTGGTCCGCCGACAGCGTGACGCGTCAGGTGCGCATGAGCATGGACGGCTCGCCTATCCTCGCCGTCGACGAAACCGGACAAGGCTGCGTGGGCGACGTGCCGAACGACAGCCCCTGGTTCGGCCCGACCTTCGACCAGTTCTACGTCGGCACCTGGAGCTTTCACCCAATGGTTGGGCCCCTGGAGGTGTGGATCGATGACGTGATCGTTGACACCACACCGGTCGCATGCCCGTAGGCGGGTGACGAAGAGTATGGGGTAGGGCGTGAGCAGCTCCGCTCGATCGCTCGGGCATGTTCTCCGCCACTCGCGTTACGCCCGACGGCGCCGGAAGACGAAGCCGAGGACCAGGACGGCAAGCCAACTTGGGCTCCCACCGCTGGAATCGACGCCGCACCCGCCGCCGCCGCTCACGCCGCCGGAGGTCGTGACCCCCGAGTCCCCCGCCGCATCCGCGCCCATCGCATCGGAGCCCGCGTCGGAGCCCGCGTCGGAGCCCGCGTCGGAGCCCGCGTCGGAGCCCGCGTCGGAGCCCGCGTCACTGCCCGCGTCACTGCCCGCGTCACTGCCCGCGTCACTGCCCGCGTCGCTACCGCCATCCACGCCCGCGTCGGCTGGCATCGACTGACAGGCGCGCATGCCGTCACAGCTTAAGGTGCACTCGTCCGCCGGGTCCGTGTCGACGAGGATCGCCGCGCAGGTCCCTGCGCTCCCAGCCAGGTTGCAAGCCTCGCAGGTGCCGCTGCACGTGGCCTCGCAGCAGACGCCGTCGGCACAGACCGCGCCGGTGCACATGCCGTTGCGCTCGCAGAGCTCGCCCTGGGGCAGCGTCGGCGTGCACTGGTTGCTTCCGCCGACGTCGCAGTAAGACCCCGCGGCGCACATATCGTCGTCGGTGCAGTTCGCCTCGCACATCAGGGCGTCGAGGCACGGCACCATGCCGGGGCACTCGCTCGTTGTCCCAGGCGTACAGGCGCCCGCATTGCAGGTGGCCGCCGTCGTCTGGCTTCCGGCTACGCACATAGGGTCTCCGCAGCGCGTGTCGTCGGGGCGCGCAGAGTACGCGCTCGTCGACACCGAGGGGTCGCAGGACTCGCACACGTTCGTAGTGTTCAAGGCCGCGGCGGCCACGCACGCGCCGCCGATGAGACAGCCTTCGGCGAGGACGTTTGAACACGTGTCCCCGACGTCGTCGCAGCTGTCCGTCGTACAGATCAGGCCATCGTCGCAGTCCCGCGGCGACGCCTGACACACGCCCGTCATGCACATACCGCCGGTGGTGCAGAAGAGTCCGTCGTCGCAGGCGCTTCCGTCGGCGAAGTTCGTCCAGTCGCTCGTGTCCGCCGCGGAGTCACACAACTCGCACGCGTTCGCGGCGTTGGCAGCGCCATCCGCACGGCACACGCCATCGATGACGCAGCCGTCGCAGAGGGACGCGATATTCGCGACGCCTGCGCGCGCAGCCACGAAGGGAGCGCCCACCACAAGCGTCGTCGTACTCAGCGCGATGCTATCGCCGAAGCGCTCGTTCGCGTCCGCGCCTGGACGCGTGTAGATCGTCTCATCGCCAAAGGCGCCGGCGTCCTCGCCGAAGAGGTGAACGCGGCCGGCGTCCGCGAGGGCAGCCACATCGCCGAAGCGCGCGCCCGCCGCAGCGAGCCCCGAGCTGATGGCCACGCTGTAGCCGAGCTGGTCGCCGGCCACCGGCGCAGCAGCGACGAGGCGCTCTTCGGTCCAGGTGGAAGCGGAGCCGCGGAAGACATAGGCGGCGCCCTGGGAGAACTCGCTCACTTCGTTCTGCGGCGCGCCGACGATGAGTGACGCGCCCTGAAGCTGGAGCGAGCGTCCGAAGAGGTCGAGGGGCGCAGCGTCGTTCGCAACGAGCTTTGTCTCCTGGGTCCAAGCGACGCCGCTGCGGCTGAAAACATAGACGGCCCCTGTGCGCGTCGCGCTGGGGTGAAAGACGCTGCCGACAACAATGGTGTCGCCATCGATGTCGACGCTGCTGCCGAAGTCGTCCAGGGCCGCGGTGTCGGTACCTTCGAGGGTAGCCTCCGCCGGCCAAGTCATCCCCGACTGTCGAAACACATACGCCGCGCCGCCGGTGGCGCCGTAGCGTGCACCGACAACAATGGTGTCGCCGCTGATGGCCACGGAGGAGCCGAAGAGATCGCCGACGTTGCCCTCGCTAAGAGTCGCCGCCAACGTCCAAACCCCGGCGGAGCGCGTGTAGACGTAGGCGCTTCCGGCGATGGTGAGTGGAAGCGGCGCGCCGACGACGGCGACGTCGCCTTCGATGGCGACGCTAAACCCAAAACGCGCGTTCACGTTCGCCACGGCGGGCCGTACGAGCTTCACCTCTTCATCCCACACGCCAGCGCCGTCTTGCGTGAAGACGTAGACGCCACCCGCACGGGTCTCGTCGTAGGTCGCTGCGACGAGCGCCGTCGTTGCGTCGATGGCCACGGTGGGCCCGCCGCTTGTCGCCGTCGGCGTGCCGCCGAATTCGTCCCGTGCAGCACTGTCGCTCGCCGTCAGCGTCGCCAGCTCCGTGACCACGATGGGGTCGATGACGACGGGGTAGCGCGCCGCGCTGTCGTCCACACGAATCACGATGGCGCCGTCCACCGTCGCCAGCGCCGCGTTGAGGCGCGTGCCGTCAGCGTCGATGGCGGCCAGGCCGCCGTAGAAAAGCTGGGACACGCCGGCGGAGTCCTGGAGCTCGATGTCCGTGCCGACGAGGACGGGCCGTAGGTGCTCCACCTCGACGCGCGCTTCGAGGAGGCCGTCGCCGGTGGGTCGCTCTCGAAGCGTGATGCCTTGCTGCAATCCGAGGGGCCCGTTGAGGTACCATTCGCTGAGCGCGCCACGCTCGTAGTCGATTCGGTTGGCGTCGACGACGCGTTCGCCCGCTTCCACGGGGGCGGCGCTTCCTTCGCGTCCCACGCTTTGGAGGTGCAACGCAGCACGCGCGGCGGTGGTCTCTAGCTCCACGCCCTCGTCCAAGAAACGAAGCGAAAGATCCCGCGCTCGATTGTTCGCCGTGAACACCTCGCCGCGAACATCGACGGCGTACTCGACGCCGGCCTGAAGCTGCACGTCGCGCACGAGACCCGGCGCGGGGCTCTCGGCGAAGTGCTGAGTGGACTCCAAGGAGCTGCTCTCGCTCGATGGGTCCGTGGAACACGCGGACGAAAAAGCGAGAAGGCCCATGAGGGCAACGCGAGACAAGAGGCGAGCGTTCATGCGGCGACGGTATCGCTCTACGGCGAACACAACCAGCGCATATGAACATGCAGGTCGTCTTGGCCGACGACGGCAAACCCCTGGTGCTCGTAGAGACGCCGCGCCGGGTTGTCTTTGACAACCTGCAGTTCGAGGGCGTTGTATTTTCGCTGAAGTGTTTCGAAAAGCCAGGTTCCGATACCGCGGCCTCGCTCCTCCGGCGCGACGATGACGTCCAAGATCCGAACAACATCCGCGCCCTGCAGCACCAAAACGCCCACGGTTTCGGCTCCCTCACACAGCACCCAGGTCGTCGCCCCGTCCTGCCCGCGGAGGCCTGCGCACCACCCAAGCCACTGGGTCTCCGCCAGCTGCTTTTGCAGTGGCAGCGGAAACGCCGAGTAGTCATCACCCGCACATACCCACTCCCGGATGCGCGCGTCGTCGGACTCTGTGGCCACCCGAAGAACCAGGCTCTCGCTCATTGTTGACTGCAACCTTTCGCGACGCCATTCATGTGCGCTACCTTCGCACGAGAGGCGCAATCTGCGCAGGAGGATTCTTTCGATGTCTGATCCGTATATTGGTCAAGTGACGCTCTTCGCTGGCAACTTTGCGCCTCGTGGCTGGGCGTTCTGTGACGGACAGCTGCTTGCCATCTCGAGCAACACCGCGCTCTTTAGTATCATCGGCACCATCTACGGCGGTGACGGCCGGACGACCTTCGCGCTCCCGGACTTGCGCGGCCGCGTGCCCGTTGGACCGAGAACTGGTGCAGGGTTGAACACCATCCGCGAGGGGCAGCGCTTCGGCCAAGAGACGCACACGCTCACGCCGAATCAGATGCCCGCTCACTCCCACGCCCTTCAAGCGAGCACGGAGTACCCCAGCACGGATTCGCCCACCGGCGCAGCTCTCGCGACGCAGGAGTTCCGCGGCTACGACGACACCGCGGCGCCGTCCACGTCTCTTCGTGCCGAGTCCATCGCCTCCGCCGGCGGCTCTCAGTCCTTCCCGATCGCCCAGCCGTCCCTGGGCCTCAACTACATCATCGCGGTCTTCGGCGTCTTTCCGTCGCGCAGCTAATGGTTACACGACGACAATTTGTAGGTCACTCCGCCGCCGGCAGCGCGCTGCTCTTGGCGCCGGCTTTGGGCTGCTCCACGAACGCGAGCGTCGCTCAAGTCGAGCTCCATGAAGGCGCCGGAGTCGTGCACTTCTCGCCCGAAGGCGACGTCTACGAACTCCTCAGCGCAGACCACGCGCTCCGCACACCACGCTCGCTCCTCGGCGGCGCTCCCTCCGATGAACTCGGCGCGTTCAACTACCCCGTTGGCCTCGTCCACGGCGCGTCTTCCTTCTTCGTCCTTGAGCTCGGCGGCGCGCGCGTGCAGCGCTTCGATCTCAGCGACGGCCCCGTCGCCGCCTTCGGCGAATACGGTGCCGAAGAAGGCCAGCTCGCCCGACCCCGCGACATCGCCCTCGGCGCCGATGGTCTCCTCTACGTCGCCGACAGCCTCAATCACCGCGTCCAGGTATTCACCCAAGAGGGCGCCTTCGTTCGCGCCATAGGCAGCGCCGAGACCCTCAACGGCGCCCGCAGCGTCGTCATCGATCACGAAGGCGACGTTCATATCGCCACCGAAGCGTCCGTCGAGGTCTTCTCCTCCACCGGCACTTACCTCGGCAGCTACGCCAGCGAGCTCCACTCTCCGCGCTGCGTCCGCGTCGACATCAACGGCGACACGCTCGTCGTCGACTCCGTCCTCGGCGTCGTGACGCGCTTCGATTCTCAGGGGCGCGCACTCGACTCCATCTCCCCCGACGGCACGCCAACGTGGTTGAGCATGCACCCCTCCGGCTCCCTTCGACTCAGCGTTCGCTCCTAGTGTCCTGAGTCCGCGGAAGTTCGAGGCGAGAAATCTGAGGTCTGGGGAGGGTTCGAAGGCGAGGGGGTGGTGGCCGAAGAGACGGAATTGAGCTTTCGAAAGTCCGATCCGCTCACCTCCGCGTCGTCGATCCCTAGGCCCGCAGTGTTGCTCGGAGCCACAGGTGTGATGTCTGTACCACCCAAAAGAGCGGCTGCGGCACCACGGCTTTGAGCACGCGGGGAAGCGACCTGCTGGCACGGAGCATGCACCATTCCCGCACAT
>JBLHKB010000420.1:0-6287 GCA_047619315.1 Polyangiales bacterium | reverse complement strand
TACTCGCCGAGGGTCTTCGCTGACCGCCGCACGATCTCTGGGTCGATCGTCGGAAGCGGAACCGCCCAACAAGAGAGCTCTTTCTCGCGATACACGCGCATGGGCAATGCCTTCACGCTTCGTCCATCGCTCGCCGGAACGCGCGTCCGCTGCTTTCGCTTCGCGGAATGCTCGCGAACGTTCGCAAACGCTTGAACCGCCGACTGCCAGGTGCCGCCGCTGAACGTGCCTTTGCTTCGTACAAAGCCGCGCACCGTCATAGGCGCGTCCGCTGGAAGCTCGCGCGCGCAGAGCCAAGCTCCGAAGTCGTGGGGGATGCTGTCAAAGCCGCAGCAGCTCACGATCTTGACGCCCTTTTCTTTGGCCGCCTCATGGTAGCGCATCGTCAGGTCGACGAACTCCGGCTCCCCCGTGATGTCGCAGTAGTGAGTTCCTTCTTCGACGCAGGCAGCGACGAGGGGCTCGCCGTAGCGAATGTAAGGACCCACCGTGGAGATCACCGTGCGCGTCTGCGCCGCCATCCGGTGCAGCGATTCAGGATCGTCCGCCGAGGCCTCGATGATGGGAAGTCCGCGCCAGCGCGCGTCGATCTTTTCAAGGCGCGTCCGAAGAGCTTCGAGCTTGCTCTTGTTCCGTCCTGCGATGGCCCAACGCTCGGTCTCGCCCTTGCGGGCCATGTACTCCGCCGCCAACGAACCGGTAAAACCGGTGGCACCGTAAATAACAACGTCGAATGATCGTCCTTTGCGCATGGCGCTACCCTAGCTCGGGTCCACCAGAGCGCATTGCGATTGATCAAAAAAGCAATGCGGTGGCCGAAATAGGCGCCGCGTTAACGAAAAAAGCACCACCCCAAGAGGCGGTGCTTCGTTCGCGATACCGTCGAGCCTTACTCGGCGGGGACGTATTCTTGGGACTCGTTCTGCGCCATGCCGTCGCCCATGCGCGACTTGAACACACCGGCCACATCAATGCCCGTTGCGGCTTTGATCTGCTCGTTCGTGTTCACCAGCTGACCCGCTAGGCTGCCGCCCTTGTTTCCATCGCCGCTGCCTTTGCCGATGACCGTGAGGCGATTGACGTGGAGCTCGCCGATGGTTCCAGCCACCTGCTCAAGAACCGGAACAAGCTTCTGCATGAGAAGAATGTCGCGACCCGCGGTGCCCTGCTCGCGGTAGGACTTCGCGATGTCCGTGAGGACCTTCGCCGTGGCCTTGCCCTGTTCGACGATGCCGATAGCCGCGGCCTTTGCGTTAGCGATGGCCTCGTCTCGCGCTGCTTCTGCAGGGCGAACGATATCAGCCTGGAGCTGAAGTCGAACCTGCTCGATGCGAGCGTCCTGCATGGCGAGCTCGGCCTGGCTCTGTGCCATGACCGCCTTCACCTCAGCGAGCTGCTCAGCGATGAGCGCGCCACGACGCGTCGTCGCGTCCGCAATACGCCGGTCGTTGTCTTTGCGAGCGATCGCGATCTGCGTGTGAACCTGTGCGAGCTCACCTGCCATGGCGTTCTGCCATTTGACCTCCGCGGCGTCCGCCTGGGCGTCCGCTTCAGCGATCTGTGCGTCACGACGAATCGCTGCGCTTCGAGTGCGACCGATCGCGTCGAGGTAGCCCACTTCATCACTCACGTTCTGAATGTTGAGCGTATCGAGAACCAAACCGATCTTCTCAAGGTCGTGGCCTGCTTCTTCCGTGAGCTTGGCGGCGAAGGCCTCCTTGTCGCGGTTGACTTCTTCCGGCGTGAGGCCCGCAAGAACACCACGAAGGTTTCCTTCCAAGGTCTCTCGAGCGACGCGCATGATCTCTTCGCGGCTTCGCCCAAGGAAACGCTCGAGGGCGTTGTGAATCAGAGGCATCTCACCGGGCACCTTGATATTTGCGACGCCCTGCACCGTGAGCGGAATGCCGCCCTTGGAGTACGCGTTTCGAACCACGATCTCGATGATCATATTCGTCAGGTCGATGCGGTCGACGGTCTCGATGAGAGGCATGCGAACCGTCGTGCCGCCTTTGACGATGCGGTAGCCGATGCCGCGCTCGTTGCCAGCCCGGGGCCGACCACTGAAGATCAGGACCTCATTGGGCTGACAGACGTGGAGGAGGTTCTTCAACAGAAGAAAGATCGTGGCAAAGCCGATGACGCCAATGCCCATTAGTGTAATTGCTGCACCCATCAGTTTGCTCCCTGCCGCTGCTCGCCCGCGAGAATCTCGGGGATGTTCACACCTGTTGATTCACCAAGAGCTCGCATGACGCTCGCCACCATCTGTGGATAGGTCGCTGCGTAGCTGGCCATGCCCGAGCCATCGCCCTGGTCGAGGACCGTGACTTCGTCGACGGTGATGTCCTGAAGCTGGTTCACGACGGTGCCGACGATCTCTTCGAGATGCTGAATGACGTAGATCTCGCGAGCCTGAGGGCCCATTGATTTCCAGGCGTCGCCCATCAAGTCGAGGACAAGAACAGCGGCTGCACCGTTCTCCGCCGTAGGAGCCGCTTCACCGACGGCGAGGATCGCCCTCGCTTCACGCCGCGCTTCCGCGGGGATAACCACGTCTGCTTTGAGGCGCTTCTCTTCGAGGATTGCGCGAAGCTGCTGAAGCTCGCGCTCCGCTTCGGCGCGAGCCGTCTGCGACGCCGCGACGGCTTCACGTTCGACGGCCTGCGCCGCACCTTCGAGCTCCGCTGTGACCTGGCGAAGTTCATTCTTCTTCTCCAGAACGCTCGTCTGCGCCGTGGCACGCGCCACTTCAGCGCGACGGTGCGAATCCGCGACGGCGCGCGTGACCTGCTGCTGAGCGATGTTCTCTGCGTTCTCCGCGTCACGAAGAGCCGTCGCGATCGCCGGGCGACCGAGGCTGTCCAAGTAGCCCGTCTCGTCGCTCACGGTCTGAATCTTCAGCGTGTCGAGGTGGAGACCAAGCTTGTTGAGATCGTCGAGGGCTGCGTGCGTCAGCTTGTCGGCGAATGCCAAGCGGTCTTCGTTGACCTGCTCCGGCGTCAGCGTCGCGATGACTTCACGAACAGCGCCTTCCAGCGTCTGCTGCGCAACCTGCTGAATCTCTTGAACACTTCGGTTGAGGAAACGCTCGATGGCGTTCCCGATGTGGTCGGGGTGAGAGTGAATCTTCACGTTGGCGATCGCGTGAATCTGCAGCGGGATGTTTCCTGCGGAGTACGCGTTGTTGACCACGATATCGATGGGCAGAAGGCGCATGTCCATCCGGTCGACACGCTCGATGATCGGCCAGCGCCAAGCGCGGTGACCCTGCGTCACGACCTTGTAGCCGAGGCGCGTTCCATCGGCCTTCGTGTGCTTCTTACCACTGAAAACCAGGGCCTCGTTGGGCCTCGCGATCTTCAGAAAAGACTTCGCGATAGCCACGAGAACGAGCAAGAGGACCGCGAGACCGAATGCGGTCACTACGACAGTCCACATCACCGAGTCTCCCATCACGGCTTCGAGGCCGGTCGGCTCGGGTGGTATAGTTGGGTACGTTGGTTGCAGTTGCATGTTGTCTTTTTTCTCCCCCTGGCCCGCACAAAGCAGGCAACATTTGTTGGTTGACGACGGAAAACCGTCGATGAAAAATTAGGCTTTGTTGAGTCGAACGACGCGAGCGCGCGTGCCGTCGAGTTCTAGAACCAACACGTCGTCTTCGGCAGTCAGTGGCTCTTCTTCGTCCGTCACCGCGAGCAGTTCGATGTTCTGTCCGCCGATCCTTACGCGCACCTTGCCGACGCCACCGGCCTTCACTGGCACAATCACCCGTGCTGTTTTGCCGACGTAGTCTGTTGCTTCGGCGCCGCGCCCGGAATCATCGCGGGCGAGCCGCCGGATGATCGACGACGCCGTCCACCCAAGGCCTACGCCCATGGTGCAGGCCGCGATAAACGCAGGCACAGTCGACATGAGACCAAGGCCTTCGAGGGCCAACCCAGTCAGCCCGAAGAACGCACTAAAAAACGTCCAGAACCGAACGGACTTCAGCGGCCAGAAGAACGCTTCCCCTGCATCACCAAAGTCGAAGTCCTTGCTGAAGCCGGTGTCCGCCTCGAGATCCATCTCGACATCTAGATCGAGGTCGAGATCTGCGTCGATGTCGGCGTCCATGTCGCCATGCCCACCCAGCAGAATGCTCGTTCCGAGTAGAACGCCGCCGAAGATCAATGTTGCTAGGTATATGTAGATGAGCACGATGGGGTCGAAGCATATCCCAGGCGCGTGAGGAAAGAACTCCCCTGGGCGCGTGACAGGGTTTCGGTATTGCGAAGAGTGTGCCGTTGCGCGAATGCCCTCAAAAAAAGGCTAGATCACGAACGCTGAAGTATGTTGCGGTTAAAAATCGGTGAAAAACGACCGATCGGGCGCTATTCGCCACTCTGTCGAACGAGCTGCTGGGCCATCGTGTGCTCGTAGAATCCGATCATCGAGAACTCCAGAGCGCGTTCCATCATGCTCTTCCCAGCTACTGGTTCCGCGCCCAGGCGAAAAGCGCCCGCGTAAAAGAGCCCCTCGGTTTGCTGTCCTTTGCTCTCAGCGCTTTCCAACAGCTCGTCGCCGCTCAGCGTCTCGGCGCCGAAGCGCGCGAGCTGACCGCTCCAACCTTCGAGCTGTGCGGTCTGGCGAAGCGCCGCGACCACATCGCTGCTGGGCTCTTCACCCGCACGAATGGCGATGATGCGAACCCAGAGCGCGAAGTACACGCGCCACTCCGGAGCCAGGTTTGTCTGGTTCCGCGCCGCCCGGAAAATGGTCTCTGCAAACTCGCGGTCGGGCTCGGCGACGACGAGGAAGGAGAGGATGGCGGCGTAGATGCCGCGGTCTTGGGAGTTCGCCGCGATCGCCTGACGAAACGCCGCCTGTGATTCGTCTCGACGGGCGAGGTGGCCCAAGAGGATGCCTCGATGCACCTGCGTCTCGGCAATAAAGGGAGCAGCACCTTCGCCTTGGAGACCCTCGAGCACTCGGTCCCAGGTCCCTAGCGCTTGAGTGTACATGCGTCTGGACTGTGTTTCGTTCGCGGCGCCTGCATAGCCATCGCCTAAGCGTTCGAGGAGAGCCGCGCGTCGCACATCGCCGGTGGCGAGGTCGAGCGCTCGCCGGTAGACCGTCACGGACTCTTCGTAGTGTCCCGTGCGTTCTTCGAGGAGCCCGAGTTGTTCCAGCGCGTCGGTATTGGCTTGCCCCTCAATGCTCCGCTGGAGCAGCGTTCGCGCTTCCGCGGTGTTGCCGGCGTGCATCTCCGCCGTCCCAAGGAGAAGCGCGATTCGTTCAGGCGCGACGACGGGGACTGCGCTGGGAAAGCGCGCGCTTCGTGCATCCGAAATGCGCTGAGCTCGTGCGGCAAGGGTGCGTGCGCGCTGGCTGTCCCCTCGAAAGATGCCGACCTCCAGGAACTCATCGATATGCCCCAAAGCCTCGTCGTAGAGGCCGATAAGGTCTGGCTCGAGTTCGATGGCGGCCAAATACCAAGCCGTCGCGTCATCATGCTCCGCCGCCGTCGTGGCGACGCGCGCAAGACAGGTCGCGAAACGCGCATCCCGTGGAAAGCGCCGAAGCCCAAGGCGACACAGGCCCACGGCGACATGAGGGCGCGCCTCACGATACGCTTCGCTCAGCTCAACGATGGCGTCCGCGCCGTCGTCTTCCCGGGCGCTGTTCATCACGCGCAGGAGCTGGGATTCGGTGTCACCATCAGCGCCCATGGCGGTGATGTGGGAGATCGCCGAGGCGAGATCTCCGTGCTGCAGAAAAACTGCGGCGACGTCGAGGGGCGCGACGCGGGCGACCTGGCTCGGAAGTCCTCGCATGGCCATCAGAAGAGAGCTGCCTTCGCGGAACATATTCTGCACGGCATCGCGGCGTTCGATGTGAAGGTTCGCGAGGGCGATGAGGACTTCGGGTGCTGGGCTCAGGCGAGCGTGCTCGTTCCAGACCTCGATGAGGCTGGTCAGGCGCTCCATGGGGTTGTCGAGGCTGGCGCGAGCTTGGCGGCCCCATGCCTGCACTTCTTCGTACTCCGTCGTCGATTGTTCCGTGTCGGCGCCGCCGGAGCGGAGCGTCTGCAGCGCGGCCATGACGCGGGCTTCGTCACCGCGCGGCGAACCGAGCTCCGCGATCCGCCGAGCGAAAGGAATCAGCTCCGCGGGGAAACGCTCAGCGACGTAATCCTCGGGGACGAGGATCGCGACCATCGATGCATACGCTGTGATGAGCGCGTCGAAGTCGGAGCTCGCCAGCAACCCGTGATGCTTCCCAGCGAGATGCACCAAGATCTGGTC
>JBLHKB010000419.1:0-6318 GCA_047619315.1 Polyangiales bacterium | reverse complement strand
GACTGCATCCTCATCGAAGAGGCGCCGGTCTGTGCCGCCCTCGAATGCACACCAGGCTTTGCCCCTTCGCGTTCCGGCGAGTGCGTTCCTCTCTTCGACCAGCTTTGCCTGACGTGCCTGGACGACGGCGACTGCGGTGGCGCCGCCATCGCCCACTGCGACGAGATCGCCAGCGAACGCCGCTGCACTGTGGAGTGCACCTTTGGCTGCCCCGACGGATACTCCTGCCAAGGTGAACGCTGCATCCCCTTGAGCGGCTCATGCAGCTGCGACCCAGGCGACTTCTTCGACCTCGCCTGCGTTCTTTACGATCCGATGGAAGAGCGCTGCCCCGGCGCCGCTGTCTGCGCGGATGGCGCCCTGAGCGAATGCCTCGCGCCCCCTGAAGTCTGCGACGAAGAAGACAATGACTGCGACGGGGACATCGACGAAGGCTTTCGCGATCGTCGTGGCGCGTACAGCCTCGACATTCGCAACTGTGGCCAGTGCGGCGTGGACTGCACCGTCGATATGCTCCCGGAAGGTGACCTCGTCTGCGGCGGCGACCCGTTCGCGCCGAGCTGCGTTCTTGAGTGTCCAGACACCCTCGATGGCATTCAGATCGGAGACCGCATCGACGCCGACTTGGACATCGCTACGGGCTGCGAGTGCACGCTGTCTTCCTTTACGGACGAACCGGGCCCAGTATTCGCGGTGGGCGAAGACCTCGATGTGAACTGCGACGGCGCTGACGGCGTCGTGCTCCAAAGCGTCTACGTCGCGCCCGATGGTGACGACACTTTCCCTGGCTCCCCGACGCGACCCGTCAAGACGCTCGCCCGCGGCCTGGAGATCGCCCGAGAATCGTTGACGACGGACGAGCCGCGCGACCACATTTTCGTGGCATCCGGCTCCTACGCCGAGACCCTTGAGCTCACCGACGGACTCTTGGTCCACGGTGGATACCGCCGAGACTTCTTGGCCTTGGACCCGGCAGGGTTCCGCGTCGACGTGAGAGCGCCCGCCAGCACCACGGCACCCGGCGGCGCAGCCTTCGTTGCCCGCAACGTGGGCGCTCGACGCACGCGCCTTCGCTGGATGACCTTCATCGGTCGTGACTCCACTCCGGATTCCGCCGCGGCCTTCGGAGGCGTCGTGCTCTCGCCGGGGCGGCAACTTGAGCTCCTCGACTTACAGATCTTCTCCGGCCAGGCCGCGTCCGGGCTCGGGGGCATGAGCGGCGAACGAGGCGATGAGTCCACGCGCCCCGCAGCCGAAGGCGAGCTGCCACGCGGCGCAATAGAGAATGCCTCGAATCAGTGCATTGGCGATGCCACCAACAGCGTCCAGGGCGGCACTGGTGGCGTGAACACGTGCGATGGCGTGAACGTGGGCGGAGGCCGAGGAGGCTCGCCTTCATGCCCCACGTTTGCCAACGAGCAGCCTGCAGGTCAGCGAGGTCAAGGCGCCTCGTCGGGCACCGGCGGCCGCGGCGGACAAGATTCGCGCGGACCCATCAGCGGCTTCAATTGCCCCGGCGGCGGCGTCTGCTGTGGTCTCGCCGATTTCTCGGTGCCCACGGAGTTCGTCGGGCCGCAGTCCGGAGTCGGCGGCGGCGACGGAAACGCGGGCCGCGGCGGCAACGGTTGCAACGATCCCTTTGGCCGCTTTGATGGCGCTGTGTGGACTCCCTTCGAACCCACCCGCGGTAGCGAAGGCACCGCGGGGAGCGGCGGCGGCGGCGGCGGCGCGGGCGGCGGCGCGGAGATGGAGTTCGTCAACTTTGAATGTGAGTTCGCCGATGGCCTCGGCGGTGGCGGCGGTGGTGGCGGAAGCGGCGGCTGCGGCGGTGAAGGCGGCACGCCGGGCCAGAGTGGCGGCCCTTCGGTGGCTCTCGTCGTTCAACTCGGCGACGACGCTCCAACGATCGAGAACGTCACGTTCCGTGCGAGTGACGGTGGGCGAGGAGGCGATGGCGGCGCTGGCGGCGATGGCGGGCGTGGCGGACAAGGGGGTCTTGGAGGCGAGCTTCGTCGAGAAGCACGCTCAACCCCCACACTCGCGGGTCCCTTCCCCGGCGGCCGCGGTGGCCTCGGTGGAACCGGCGGCGCAGGTGGCGGCGGTGGTGGTGGCTGCGGGGGTGCATCCGTCGGCATCTGGGTGACGGGACGTGGCCCGATGGTTCCTTGGGAAGGGTCAAACAGCTTTGAGCTTGGCCAAGGCGGTCGTCCCGGCCGCGGCGGTGGCGGCGGCGTGCCTGGTGGTGACGGCGGAGAGGGAGGGATGATCAATGTTCTCGTTCGCTAGGAAACTCATGTTCGCTCGCGCGCTCCTCCCCATGCTGCTGCTCTTCGCCGCAGGCTGTTACGAAAGCCACGTTTGCGGCGAAGCCGAGAGTTGCGACTTCGAGGACAACGACTGCGATCGACGCATCGACGAAGACTTCGTGAACGAAGACGGCGTGTACAGCACGGCTGAGCACTGTGGCGGCTGTGGCGTCGCCTGCGCGGACGTGTTCCCCACGGCCGAATCCACCGCCTGTGAGCTGGTGGAAGGTACGGCGCGCTGCGTTCTTCTCAGCTGCCCCATTGATTTTCACCGCGCGGACGACGGCTCCTGCGCGCCGGACGTTCCAGTCCTTTGCGCACCGTGCGCGGGCGACGCCGACTGCACGCTCCGACAGCCAGAGTCCGCCTGCATCGAGCTTGAAACGGGATCGCGCTGTTTGACCCGCTGCGAGCTCGGCTGCCCACTTGGTTTCACCTGTTCACCCGACGGTTATTGCGAACCAAACACGGGTCTGTGTGCCTGCACCGAGGAGACCCTCGGCGTTGAGTTTGCCTGTCTCGTCGAGCGCGACCCCGCGTATCAATGCGCCGGCGCCCAGCTCTGCACCCGCGACGGTCTGAGCATGTGCGAGCCGGTCTTGAGTGAAGAGTGCAACGAGGCCGATGACGACTGCGACGGAGGCATCGACGAAGACTACCGCGACGACGAGGGACGATACATCTCGCGCTTCCACTGTGGCGGCTGCGCGATCCCTTGCACGGAACCGGGCCCCAATATGATGGCGACGTGCCTCGCTGAGGGGCCGGGGACGCGCTGCGATATCGCGTGCTTGGAAGGTTTCGTCGACGTGGACGGGATTCAAGCCAACGGCTGCGAGTGCGAGTTCTTCGATGGCGAGGGCCCTCCTCCCGTCGTCGGCGGCGATGGGAACTGCGATGGCCTCCCGGACATCACCGACGACTTCATATATGTGACGACGTCGGGCAGCGACCGAAACCCCGGCACGTTGGAAGAGCCCATGCGTACGGTTCAAGCGGCGCTTTTCCGTGCCCGCGACGAGGACAAGAGCGTGCTCGTGGCACGCGGTATCTACGAGGGCTTTGACCTGGTGGCCGGCGTGTCCGCGTTCGGCGGCTATCGACCCGACTTCCGGGACCGCGATCTCGCGCTCTTCCCCGTCGTGCTTGAGAACACCTCGGGTGTAGGCGGCGCTCCGGTCGTTCGCTGCTCAGGCATCACCCAAGCGACACGCATCGAAGGCTTTCGCGTGGAGGGCTCAGACGCGACTCAGCCGGGCGACGGCGCCACGGCGATCTTCCTCGAAGAGTGCGGCGAGAACGTGCGCTTCGCTTCCCTCGAGGTGCTCGCCGGACGCGCCGCTGACGGCATCAACGGAGAGAGCTCCAGCGATCGATACGAGTCCCTTGGTGGCGGCAGCCTTGAAGAGCTCGACGGTGCAGGCGGAACGATGGGCGGACAGGGGCTCGCTTCGGGCACGTGCGCCCGCGTACGCGCTGGCCGAGGCGGCGCCCGCAGCTGCGTGGTCACACGCCGCGAGATCAGCGGTGGCGCTGGCGGCGACGCGGACTGCCCCGACAACCGCTGCGTCAATGGACGCGCCTGTGGCAACGCGGGGTGCACGGACTTCACCGTCGGCGGCGTTTGCGACATCGATGCGGCGCGTGCAGCAGGCGCCGCAAACCCTTCCGCATCTCCCGGCCTCGGCGCCGCCGCCGGCACACCCGGTGATGACACCTACAACGCACCCACCAACCGCGGCACGTGCAACTTCTGCGACGACAACCCCACGCTCCCGCGCACCGGCGTGCGTGGGCGCGACGGAAGCTCCGGCGTCGGCGGCCCCGGAGGAGACGGCTGCTCGGCGCCGCCGGTCTTTGAGACCGCCACGGGCCTCGTCCACGGCGGTGACGGAACGGACGGCCAAGCCGGCAGCGACGGCAGCGGCGGCGGCGGCGGCAGCCCTGGCAGCGGCTACTCTGTCATTGGCGGAACCACCGCGGGCTGCGTCGACCGCAGCGGCGGCGCAGGTGGTGGCGGGGGCAGCGGAGGCTGCGGCGCACCCGAGGCCATCGGCGGAACCGGCGGCGGAACCTCCATCGCCATCGCCATTACCCTTGGACGACTTGTCCTTGGGCCTACGTTCGAGAACGTTCGCGTCGTCACCGGAAGCGGCGGCACGGGCGGCGACGGTGGCACAGGCGCGGCAGGTGGTGCACCCGGAGGTGGCGGCAACGGCGGCGCGACGACCTTCTGGTGCTCACGCACCGGCGGACGTGGAGGCGACGGCGGACGCGGCGGCGCGGGCGGCGGCGGCGGCGGCGGCTGCGGTGGTGGAAGTCACGGCATCTTCGTCCTCCCCGGCGGCGGAGAACCCAGCGCCTACGTCGACTCTCTCAGCGTGTTGGAGATCGACCGTGTCGGCGTGGCTGGCTCCGCGGGACGTGGCGGAACATCACCAGGTCGCAGCGGCACCCCGGGGCTCGCTGGCAGCGGCGAGACGCTCTTCGTTCGCGAATGAGGTTTGAGCACAAATGAGTATGGCAAAATTTCGACGCGGATGGCGCTTCGACGGTAAGAGCGCGGAACGTAGCGATGCTAAAGCGCGCATTTGGGAGACCTTGCCGGCGCAGAGCAAAGCCATTCGACACCAATGGCTCGGCACCATGTCGAGCGGCTGCGCGGCGACCCAAGGCATTCACGAGGCATGTGATTTTTCGTGTACGGCTTGTTACCTGTCGAGCTCGGCGAATCAGACGCCGGCGCTTCCGCTGGCGGAGGCCAAGGCGCAGCTCGACGCGATCCGCAAACACACGGGTCCCGGAGGAAACTGTCAGCTCACCGCCGGCGAGGTCACGCTCTTGCCACGTGAGCATCTTGCGGCGCTGGTACGCCATGCACGCGAGCTAGAGCTCGACCCGATGGTCATGACGCACGGGCAGACCTTTGAGCGGGACCCGACGTATCTGGACGCCCTCATGGACGCGGGCCTTGAGAAGATCGCGGTGCACGTCGACGAGACCCAGCGCGGCCGCGACGGCGTGGCGTCAAAGCCCAAGGAGCAAGACCTCTTTGTCGTGCGCGAGCGCATGGCGAAAGTCATACGCGACGCGCGCATTCGCACCGGTCGCCCGCTCTATGCATCACACACCGTCACAGTGAGTGAGCGCAACATCGACGTGGTGCCGGACATCATGCGCTGGACCCTAAAGAACGCCGATGCGTTTCGCATGTTGAGTCTTCAGCCCGTCGCCGCCGTTGGGCGCACGCGCACGGGACGCGTCGCCGACAGCGATCACGTATGGAGCAAAGTCGAGGCCGGCGCCGGCGCTGCGCTCAACCCCCACACCTTCACGCTGGGCCACCCCTCATGCAATCGCGTGTGCCTGACCTTCGTCGTTCGTTTTGGCGATGAGGTGAAGCTCGTCGAAGTGCGGCGCGAGGACAAAGCCATCGACGCGTACTTCTTTGACGGACTCATTCAAGGGCGCTTTCGGGACTTCTACACCGATGGCGCCCATGGCCTCGAGCTGGTGGGGCGCTGCTTTGGACTCTTGCGCCGCGAGCCCAAGTATTTGGCGCAGTGGCCTCTGTACGCGGCCTATCGCGCCGTGGAACATCTCCCCTGGGCGCCACGCTTCTTCGCCGCGCTCGTGCGAGGTGAGTCCTGCTCCATCCGCCCCTTCGTCGCTGTGGTTCACAGCTTCATGAGCAGCGACCAGCTGGACACGGAGGAGGGCCGCCTGCGTCTCGAAGCGTGCTCGTTCAAGGTGCCCGTAGATGGGCGCATGGTGAGCATGTGTGAGCTGAACGGCAGCGGTATGCGCGAGACGCTGAACAAGGAGCTCATCGCGCTCAAGCGAAAGGCCACCTCGTAGCGCAGACCGCGCCCGCTTCGGAGCGCGTAGGTGCGTCGCAATAGGGCGCGTCGCCGTAGAGGAAAACACAGGCCTTCGAGGTCGCTTTCGGGAAGCTCTTCCGCAGGCTGGTCGAAGGTGTGGACGGAAAACACGGCCATCTATCGGAATAGTG
>JBLHKB010000418.1:0-6334 GCA_047619315.1 Polyangiales bacterium | reverse complement strand
TGTGTTCTCCATGCCCCTACACAGAGCAGTAGGTGTGCCATGTGCTCATCCTCGGTGTTTTTCGCTTTGTGCTCGGAAGGGTGTGTCTGTGTGGACACAAAGCTCGGACACAACTCTTCAGCTGCGCAACGCTTCGCTGGTCTCAATTGTCCTTTCTTCGGTCTCGTTCTGTTTGAACCGAATCGTGCAGTCTGATTACCAGCCTGAACCCTACATCTGATCTCTGTTCAAGATGACTCGATGAGTCCTGGGAAGTGGGTCGCGAGGATAGCAAGGAGTGCCTCCTTCTTGAGGGGCTTACTATGGAAGTCGGTGGCCACGGCCTGTGCGGCGCTCCGATCTTCTTCGCTCAACGACGTGGTCAGCATGACGAGGACGACATGCGCGCGCTGTTCCGGGGCTAGCTTCGCGTAGGCTCGGAGGAACTCCCACCCGTTCATCACTGGCATGTTGATGTCGAGAAACACGATGTCCGGTTGGGGATAGCCATCGGCGGTCTTTGTGGTCAGGTAGTCGAGACCCAATTGGCCGTTGGTCTTCACGACCACTCGTTCGGCGCAGCCAAGCCGTCGAATGACGCGCTGATGGTAATAATTGTCAGCTTCCTCATCGTCGATGAGCAATATCTCTTTGAGTTTCTTCATGAAGCTTCCCTTTCTCTAAGAATGAAGAAGAACGTGGTGCCGCCCCCAGGCGCGTCTTCGATCCACATCCTGCCTTGATGCAAATTCACAATTTTTCGGCAGTGAGCGAGACCGATTCCAGACCCAGCATTCTCTTCCCGACCATGAAGGCGCTGAAAGATCTCAAAGACCCTTTCGCGGTGCTCCGTGGGAATGCCGGGACCGTTGTCTGTGACGGAAAAAGTCCATTCATCGCCCACTTTCTCAGCCTCCACCCGAACCTCAGTCGGGACGCCCTCCCGACGAAACTTAAGCGCGTTGCTCAACAAGTTCTGAAAGAGCAGACGCACTACAAGCGGATAAACCCGGAGTACCGGAAATTCCTCCGACACGTAAACCGAAGCGCTCGCAGCACGGATACTTGCGTTAAGGTCCTCAACAACCTCGTTGACCAACTCACGGATCGGAACGAGCTCCGCCGTCGCGTCGGCGCCAAGCTGACTGTGCGCCAGAAGGCCAGCGATGAGCGCGTTCATGCGCTCGCACGAGCGCCTAATGAACGTGAGAAACGTCCTGCCTTCCTCATCGTAGATTTCGCCGTAGTCCTCTTCAAGCAGTTCAGCATAGCTAGCGATGGTACGAACCGGCTCGCGGAGGTCATGTGATGCGAGGTACGCGAACTGGATAAGCTCGCGATTGGAGGCCTTGATGCGATCGTTCGCACGAAGGGTTTCGATGGATCGTTCAAGAACGTCGGCCAGCGCTCGTGCCTCTCCGGTCAGCCCTTCGGGCATATCCAGCGTTTGATCGTCCGTCTCCATGGCGCCGACAGCCTTGGCGAGCAGTCGAAACGGACGGGTAATGAGCCTCCCGAGCCACAGTCCAAGAAACAGCGCCAGCGTACCGAAGAGAACCACGGACGGCACGACCTGCAGGATCGCCTGCCAAGATAGACCGCCGAGCTCCTCGAGGTCTGAGACAACGACAAGCGTGAGCTCTGCCTCGTCGTTCGAGGCGCCGCTCGTGAGTCGAACGGCACCGAGCAGCCGGTTGTTGTCCTCATCCGAGAGGTGGGTAGACCTCACCTCGCCCCGAATGACAGGCGCTAGCGGGGGAAAGTCCCGCGTCGCAGTGGGCGGGTGATCGAGGTCGAACCCGAAAACGTATTCGGGTTCAGGGTGAAGAACGAAGTGGCCATCCCCGCGTACAACAAAGACCGTGTAGCTTGGGAACGCTTCAGCGAGATTCGTGAGAATGGCGCGGGCGTCGACATTGATAATGACGAAACCGAAGAGCTCTCCCCCCACCGGATCAACGACGGGCGCTGCGACGCGGAACACTGGAACGTGTGGTGACGCAATGACCCCGTGCTCGCGATTGAGATCGATTGGAGAAATGGAAACGTCGTCGCGCGAGAGGGCGAGCACGGCACGAAAGTAGCTCTCCGATTCTTTCTCCTGAAGTGCTTCGCCGGACACCCGCCGCATCTCCAACTCGCCAGGCGATCGGTCAACTCGAACGAGCTCACGCCCGCCGTCCGCGACGCCGATGTACCGCACCTGTAGGTAGTTGACATGACTCCGAAGCATCTCTCCGAATATCACCGCTAGTCGGTCGCACCATTGGGCGTACGTGGAGTCGTCGAGTGGATCTACACCGTTGTTGTGGTGCGCACGAGCAAGGCCACTAATGGGAGGCAAACGTTGAAGCAGACGCGTGCTGCGAACCACCTCACCCACCTCGCCATCGAAACGAGTTTGGGAGACCGTCATTGCGGTCTCGATGTCACTCATGCGAGCCGAGCGGAGCCCCACCGTCGAAGCGCGCAGTAACATGAAGGCCGTAACCGCTACGCAAACCGTGACGAGGAACGCGATCGCGGGAACAATTCTTGATAAGAAAGACATGGCCCCTGGAGCCAACGTAACGGCGGACTGGCCGTTTACCTAACGAAGATCCGGGCACACCGCTGACCCATTATGCGCCACACGTACTAAGAAGTGGACACGTTCAATCCTATAATATGAGAGGTGTTTCTGTTCCGCTCAAAGAGCGTCTACGCGTCCGGCAAGAAGTCGACGCGGCGTAGGAAGCGCGCCATCGCATCGAGGTATTGGCCTCGGTCCAGGTGAACCAAGTGACTGCCGGGGAACCAATGAAGAGCGCAGCGATCCCAGTGCTCCCACAACACCCGCGAGTGTTTTGGGGGAGCTAGGCGATCACCGACTCCGCCGACGATCATGCGACGGTCGTTGGGCAAGAGCGCCTTGTAGGTAAGGGGGCAGCTCACAGCGATGAGGCGGCGCGCATCGATCATGTCGCGCTTCGTGAGGCGAAGGCCCATGCGAAGTGTAGTGCCGATGGGCTCCCATTCATCGACCAAGTCCGGTAGTGAGATGACGGGTACATTGGGGATCGAGAACGCCAACTTCTTTTCGACGGCGGCCAAGATGGCGCTGGTAAATCCGCCGAGGCTGACGCCTGCGACACCGACGGCGGGCGCGCCGCGTTCTTCCATGAGCCAGCGCAGCAAGATGCGAAAGTCCATGACAGACTGCGCCACAGCTTCGTTGATATGCGAGGGCCCGCCGGCGAAGTAGCCGTGGCCGCTGAAGGGCGAAGTCCGCCCCTGGCGCGAGCCGTGGAAGGGCAGCGTGAAAAGCGCGACGTCGCAACCCATGCGGTAGAACCACGGAAGGGCGAAGTACCACTCATTGAGAACGTAGAGATCGGCGGCAAAGCCATGGACTGCGACGAGCGTGGGTCTTGGTCTGTCACCGGCATGACGCCAGTAGCGAGCGTGGGCGACGCGGTTGTTTTTATTCTTGAGATAGCTTCGGTGCAGGCGCGGGTTCGCCGGCATGAACGGGCTGTCGAAGGTGAGGGTCTCGCAGACGCCATCGTCCGGGTCGAAGCGCGGATACCAGTTGGCCTTGGTGGCGCGAACACGAACGCCCGTGGGCGGCTCTTTGAAGAAGCGCGACGGGTCACCGGACTCTGCCATTGGCAGGTAGAAGTCGAGGTCGTCGAAAGATTTTTTAAGCGCGCGCGGGCCATACCCAAGGGGGAGCGCCAACCCGCCAACGAGACTCGCCGCGGCGGAGCGAATAAGCACGTCGGAGCCCGCGGTGGCGCCAACGCGAACCCGGTCGCCGCCTTCGAGGTTAAATCGCTCAGGTTGTTTGGAGAAGCGCGGGTCGAGGGTTTCCCACCACGGTCCTTTGCTCGGTGAAAGCAACGACTCTTCGGCGCCTTCCAGCTGGATACGTGAGGGGGTGCCCATCGCCGGGAAGGTAACGCGGGGGGCGCCATTTTCGAAGTTTTCAGTATTTGCGGAGCATGAGACGATGCGCGCCATGGCGGCACGTAAGAAGACACCCACATTCAAGCAATTTCAGGGCTTCCCGAAGGAAGGCCTCGAGTTTCTCAAAGAGCTCGAAAAGAACAACAAGCGAGAGTGGTTCGTCGCCAACAAAGCGCGATACGAAGAACACGTTCTTGCCCATCTCAAAGCCGTCGTCGAAGAAGGCGAGAAAGCGTATGGGAACGGAAAGAACTTCCGGATTCACCGCGATGTTCGCTTCAGCAAGGACAAAACACCCTCCAAAACACATGCGTCCGCTGTGTTCGAGCGGAAGGGCATCGTGCACTACCTTCACATCGAGAAGGACCACATGTTTGCCGCGACGGGCTGCTACCAAATGGCCAAAGACCAGCTCGCGCGCTTCTACGAGGCCATCGACGATGACAAGAGCGGAAAGAGGTTGGAGAAGCTCGTTGCCGACGCAGAAAAGGCGGGTCTTGAGGTCGGGGGCTCAGCGCTCAAGACCGCGCCACGCGGCTACGCCAAAGACCATACGCGAATTGCGCTCTTGCGGCACAAAGGGCTCACGACCTCCCGCCAGTACAAAGCCGGAACTTGGATGCACGGGCCGGAACTGGCGAAGCGCATGGTCAAGACCTTCGCCGAGGGCGAAGCCATCAACGAGTGGCTGCGCAAGCACGTCGGCGAGAGCGCTGAGGGCAAGCGCTTCGTAAAAAACTAGCGCGGAGAGTCAGCCCAAGTCGTAGCGTCGGAGTTTGTCGTAGAGCGTCCGAACGCCAATGCCGAGTTTCTCCGCCGCGGCTTTTCGATTTCCGCCGCTGGCACTCAACGCCTCCGTGATGGCGCGCTTTTCCATCTCCATAAGCGTGCCTTGGAACTCACCTTGGGCGGATGGCGGTGAGTCGAAGCGGATATCGGCGGCCTGAAGTACGGGACCATCGGAGAGGATCGCTGCGCGCTCCAAGGTGTTGCGCAGCTCACGAATATTGCCCGGCCAGTCCGCCTGAGTCAGCTCGGCCAAGGCGCCGTCATCAAGAGACAGCCCACCTCGGTTGAGCTCTTTGCCGACGGTCTTCAAGAGCTCCTCGGCGAGCGGTGCAATATCCGCGCGTCGTTGCCTAAGAGGCGGCAAGCGAATCGGAAAGACGGCAAGGCGGTGATAGAGGTCTTGGCGAAACGAGCCTTCTTCGATCATGGCGTGCAGGTCGCGGTTCGTCGCCGCCACCCAGCGGACGTTGGCCTGAAGAGTCTGTGTGCCGCCAACGCGTTCAAAGGTCTTCTCCTGCAATACACGCAACAGCTTCGCTTGAAGCTTGGGCTCGAGCTCGCCGACTTCGTCGAGAAAGAAGGTCCCGCCGGAGGCGATCTCAATGCGCCCGCGGCGTCTCGCATCCGCTCCCGTGAAGGCCCCCTTCTCATGACCAAAGAGTTCGCTCTCAACGAGATGCGAGGAAAGCGCGGCACAGTTGATAGCCACAAAAGGGAGAGAAGCGCGGCGGCTTTGCGCGTGCAGGTGGCGCGCGGCGACTTCTTTTCCAGTGCCGCTCTCACCACTCAAAAGGACGGTGGCGTCCGTCTTTGCGACGCGCTCCATCGCATCCACAACCGTCTCCATTTCCGTCGACTCGGTGCGCCAAGAGCGGCTCGCCACTGGCCGAAGAAGCGTGCTGTGTTCAATGGCCTGGGCCACCACCTGACGTAGCTCCGCCAAGCTTCCGATGGGCTTCTCCAAGAAGTCGTAGGCGCCGAGGCGCATGGCCTTCACCGCCGCGCCAACATCGCCATGCGCGGTCAACATGATCAACGCTGCATCGGGCTGGATCTGACGCGCCTGTTTCAGGAGCTCCATGCCGTCCATGCGTGGCATCTTCAGATCCGTGAGGACCACATCGCACGTTGTTTGCTTCAGCTTTTCAAGAGCTTCGACGCCGTCTTCCGCGGTGATGACTTCGTGGCCCACGCCCGAGAGCGCTTCGGCGACGAAACTTCGGACGCCCTCTTCGTCGTCGACAACCAATACAACACTCATGACGTCTCCCGGGGCAGCTCAATGGTAAAACAGGCGCCGCCTTCTTGGCGGTTTTGAGCACGCAGTTCGCCTCCGTGCTGTTCGATGATTCTCTTCGCGATGGAGAGTCCGAGGCCCGTGCCGCGGGTCCGAGTTGTGTAGAACGGTTCGCAAAGTTGCTCGAGCGGTCCCTCGAGACCCGGGCCCTGGTCGAGAACTTCAACGCGAACTGCTAGGCCCACCGTCGTCACGATGATCTCAACCGGGCCGCCCGCCGCCGCCGCGTTACTTGCAAGATTCGTCAAAGCCTGGCGGATCCTCGCAGCGTCTACGAACGCGCTACCTTCTCCTTGCACGCGAAACTCACCCTCCGTGCTT
>JBLHKB010000417.1:0-6337 GCA_047619315.1 Polyangiales bacterium | reverse complement strand
ACGACCTACGACTCGTTCGCAGAAGGGCGAGCGGCCGAAGGCGAGCCCCTCGATGAGCGAGAGGTTCCCATTGGGCGGCCCACGCGCAACTCCACAGCATACGTCCTCGACGATCGGAAGCTCCCGGTGCCAATCGGTGTCTTCGGACAGCTCTTCATCGGCGGGGCGAGCGTCGCCAATGGCTACCTCGGGGCACCGAGCACGACGGAAGCACGCTTTCTCGACGACGTCGTCTTCGCGGACGAGCGTGTGTATGCAAGTGGCGATCTTTGCCGGTGGTTGCCCTCCGGCATGCTGGAATTCGCCGGGCGCGTCGACCGACAGCTTAAGCTTCGAGGGTTCCGCATCGAACCGGGCGAGGTCGAGGTCGCTCTGGAGACTTTGGAGAATGTCGATGAAGCTCTCGTCGCTCTCTTTGGCGAGACGCAGCTCGTGGCATGGCTTCGTTCGCCGAAGCAGCTCGACAGCACCGAACTACGTCGACAACTCCGTGCCCTCTTGCCGCCCCACATGGTGCCCTCGGCGTACGTGTGCATGGACGACTTTCCACGCAGTGCGGGAGGAAAAGTCGACCGAGCGCAATTGCCGGCTCCGACGCTCACGGAAAACACCGCTCAACGAGAGCCTCGCCACACCACCGATCGGACGCTCTGCGCGCTCTTCGCAGAAGCTCTCGAGGTTCTGAACGTACACCCAGACGATTCGTTCTTTGACCTGGGCGGTCAGTCGTTGATCGCCATTCGTTTGCTCGACCGCGTCGAAGACGAACTTGGAGTACGCCCTTCTCTCGCGGCGCTTCGCACGTCACCCACTCCCGCCGAGCTTGCCGATTGGCTCACCGAAAAGAGCGATAAAGAGGACTGGAAGTACGTTTATCCCATTCAGGCAAAGGGGTCCAAAGCGCCACTCTTCGCCATCCACGTACTGGGGACCAACGGCGCCCTCTTCACACCTCTCTCATCATGTCTCGGACCGGATCAGCCCGTCGTCGGCCTTTCTGTCCCGCTGCGAAACGAAGACACGCCCAGTGACGTCGTTGACGTGGCCGGGCGCTACGTCGATGAGATCATGCGATACGCACCCGAGGGCCCGGTGTCTCTCGCCGCGGTCTCCCTCGGGGGCCTCGTCGCCTTTGAGGTCGCCCACGAACTTCGGGCACGAGGCAGAGATGTGGGCCTCATCGCGCTTCTCGATGCACTCGCCCCCGGTTCCCTCGACAGCGTTGGCTTTCTTGGGCGAGTCCGACTCCACGCGGGCGAGATCGTTCGTCGTGGTGGCGCCGCCTACATCCGCGAAAAAGCTGAGTCACGTATCCAGCGCGCTCGCACGCGACTCGATCGCGTTCGGCTGCGCGTAAAGCGCGCCCTGGGCATCGAGGTCGGAGAAGATCTTCGTATCCTTGAGTTTATGGATTCCAACGAAAGCGCAGCCAGCGCATATGTGATGCGTCCATATCCTGGCACCCTCACGCTTTTCCGCGCGACGGAGGACATCTTCTACTCGAAGGCCTACGCGGCCAGTGCTCTGGGCTGGCGTTCGCACGCCAAGTGCGTGGAGACCGTCGACGTGCCCGGAGATCATCTCACGATGCTCCTGGCCCCGAATGTCTCGACCCTCGCGGAGCACCTGAGAGACGCACTCTTCCGCTCAGCCAGCGACTGAGCGAGTACTCTTGCGTGCTCCGGCGATCACCCCGATGGTCAGTACCACTTCGATGGCTGTTCCTAGCCTTAGCCCGGACCACTCGTTTCCAAGGAACACCAGCTGATGAAGCGACGAAGCTCGAACCAGGATAAAGACGACAAGCGTGACCAACGCCAGCGCTGACATTCGGTGCTGCGGCCACGCCTCTCCCAGTCGTTTCGGCAGAGCCCATGCAGCCCAGACACCCAACGCGATACCCAACCCGATGAACGTCAGCTGCTCGACAAATCGGACGCCGTACCAACCGCCTTCGAGGGCCATCTGCTTTCCCCAGTCCGCAACGCCCGTCTGAAGATCCAGCCCCTTGTTTAACGCCAGAAAGAGCATCCCGTAGCTCGCTCTTTTGCTGAAGACATCGCTATCCAAGCGAACTCGCCGGTGGAACATCAGCGACGCCACCATGTAGAGCACGACGGCGAAGTAGCCAAAGACCGATGCGTCACCGATCCCGACTCTCCACCCATCGGTCTCAGGATCGTAAGCGGCGTGGGCACGGTCCGCCCAAAGCAAGCTTAGGACCGCCAACGCTAGGGGCGCCATCGAACGCAGAAAACCAGAACGCTGACGACGAGAAATACGCGTCACTGGATACCCTCCAAACGGCTCGCGCAAGTCGCATCCCCGAGGCAGGTTGCAAGTTCACGAATACGTACGTCTGTGTTGCCTGGTGCAAGCCAAAGGCGAGGCTCGAAGCCACGCGCTTCGGCGAAAGCGCCCTCGGGGTCACGGTGACTTCGATGACCGAGAGAGATCCACACCCGGCTCGTCGGCAGGCGATACCAACGCAGCTCTCCGACCTTCATGACGCCTCCGGTGTTCTCACCCACGATGAGGGCCCCGGGAATATTCCGCGCCAAGACGACGGCGCTTTCGCACGCCGACATGCAGCCCCGATCGATGACCACCAAGAGCCGGCCAGCAAACGGCTCAGCCCTCTCGGGCGCCACCGGCATCTCACGATCGAGGATTTCTCGAAAGACGCCCCGCTCGTTCATGTCCCTTTCGAGCTCACGCTCGGCGCGCGCGATTCGCGCGTCGAGCCACGCTCGCCCCGCAGCGTCTCGCCCAGAACTTGCTGCGCGTACGCACGACCAGAAGTTGAGCGCGCCCTGAAGCATCGTCTCGCTCCGCAGAGTCCCGGTGTGCCAGTAGGCGAGTGGCTGGTGGGCGAACGCAGCGAAGAAGCGGCGAAGGTACCGGTCGCTTCCGCCCCCGGTGTGACGGAGGTCCACCACCACGACAGGCTCATCGCTCACCTCGCTCGCGGTCTCGACAAAGCGATCCAGAGCGCCCGCATGGGTTGTCATGAGACTGCGAAGGCGAAGCCAAGGAAACGGTGCGTCGACTCGCTCGAATGCCGGGCCGCGTTCGTACTCCAGTTGCAGCTCTTCGAGCGCGAGGGGGCCAACGTCACAAGCAAGCGAGTTGAGCACGTCGCGCGAGAGCACCACATGCCTGTACTCCAGGACGCCTTCGCCCCACACCGGCTTCGGCTCCACGACTTCCTCATCGACGCGACACGTACCAATAGGGGTACCGTCCGAGAGCCAACCGTCGTCACCACGCGCTAGCGCCGGACCGACATAAGGGCGTGCATGCCCGCTCGTGGATCGAAACGTGCGCGACGGATCAAACGACCACAACCCCACATGGTTGTCATCCACGCGCTGAAGCCCGGCGGCGAGAAAGTCGCGAAACTCCGCACTGGATGCGGCGTGCGGCACGCCTTCCCGCAGTGATCGAAATGTCGCTCTCCAGTCCTGCGGTTCCGTCGCGTCATAGCCCGCGTAGCCGCGTGCGAAAAGTCGCTCAAGGGTCGCGACATCACCAAGCATCTCCTGTGGCGACAAAGCGGCAGACCCAGGGGCCCGACACTCGGAGGCAGCAACAACATGCTCGTGAAACGCTTCAGCCGTTTCGTCGCTCGGCGCTGTCGCCTGTGGCCCTCCACACGCGAGCGATACGACGACCACTACGGCGACGAAGCATCGCTGAAGTGTTAAATGCCAACAGGTCAAAGGGGGACTCTTGCAATCACCAGTAAGAACACCAGGTCTTGTGTACCATCGATTCTCCACGCTCGGGTGCCCAGGTGCGCAGCTGTTGAAGGAGGGCCCGGCTTATGCTCGACTATTGACCGCATGCGATCTCACAAACCCAAAAAGCACCGACTCTGCGTTCTCGCAGCCGTGGCTCTGTCCGCCTTCGTTGCCCCGTCCGCCAATGCGCAAAGTGACGATGAGTTCCAGCTATGGTCCGCCCTCCTTGGGAGCGCTGCATTCCAACCGGAAACGCCACGCGTCAGCTTATGGTTCGACCTTCACGCGCGGCGTGGGGAGGCAGGCACCGTGCTCATCGTCCGTCCAGGCATTGGCCTTGCGGTCACTGACTGGCTCAGCCTGTGGGTTGGCTACGCGTGGGTCCCTGTGTTCACGGATGGCGCAGGTTCCCGCAGCGAACACCGCCTCTGGCAGCAGGCCATTCTCACACGCTCTATCGGCGGTTGGACGCTCCAGGCTCGCACCCGCTTCGAACAACGCTTTAGCGAAGCGGGCGACGTCGTCGGCTTTCGGCTACGGCAATTCGTCCGCGCCAACTGGCAGCCGACAAGCGCCCCCGTGGGTGTCGCAGTGTGGGACGAGCTCTTCCTCGGCCTGAACGACACCGATTGGGGCGCGCCCGCGGGCTTTGATCAAAACCGACTCTTCATTGGTCCGTTCCTCCAAATGACGCCCTGGGCACGCCTCGAAGCCGGCTACCTTTTCGTTTACTTACGCCGCGAACCCGTTGATCGTATCGCCCACACCCTGGCCATCAACTTCTTCGTCTCGCTTCGTCCATCACGCTAGACGAAAACGCTAAGCTGCTCCAGCACCGCCTCGAACACGCGCGGTGTACGCCCGTGCGTGCAAACTCCGACCGAAATCACAAGAAGACGACTTGGATATTGGGCGATGCCGCCTGGAATCGCTATCATTTGGGTGATGACCTTACGCCCGTTTCTCGCCTTCACGTTCACCCTAATTCTCACAGCATGTGGAGGCGACGACGACGGGGGGTTCGATTCGGGAACCATTGGTGATGCTGGACGCGGCAGCGATGCACCCACTCCCGATGCGGCGACGCCCGACGTGCCAACACTCCCAGGTCGAGACGCGGGGCCGGCGATCTGCGGGGACGGCGTCCTAGCCAGCGACGAGGCCTGCGACGATGGCAACACCAGCGCCGGCGACGGCTGCACAGATGCCTGCGCGGAAGAGGCTGGTTTCGTGTGCGTTCAGGCCGGCGAGGCCTGCATCCGAGTCGTCACTTGCGGCAACGGCCGCCTCGAAGGCGACGAGACCTGCGACGACCGAAACGATGTCGCCGGGGATGGCTGCGATGAGGAGTGCCACGTAGAAGAAGGCTGGGAGTGCGCCTTTGTCGCCCGAGCGTGCGCCGCCGCCGCGTGCGGTGATGGTTTTACCGTGGGCTTCGAAGCCTGTGACGACGGTAACGCAGCCGACGGCGATGGCTGTTCTGCGACGTGCGTCCTCGAGGAGGGCTTTGTTTGCACCGGCACGATGTGCGCGCCCACCACCTGCGGCGACGGCGTCACCGAAGGGACAGAACGCTGCGATGACGGCAACCAATTCATCGGCGATGGGTGCACACCTCTGTGTACCCGCGAGCCGAGCTGCACGGATGGAACGTGCGAAGCGTTCTGCGGCGACAGCGTCATCTTCGCCCCCGAAGGCTGCGATGATGGCAACACCCAGAGCGGCGACGGCTGCAGCGCAGAGTGTCAGGTCGAAGAGGGCTTCGCCTGCGTTGAGGTTCCGCTGCCGGATGCTGCCGAAGTGCTCCTCCCCGTCGTCATTCGGGACTTCATGGGCAGCTGCGCCACAGGGTCACCACCCCTCGCTGGAACGCCCGGAGCAGTGCCGCCCTTCTCCCACCCCGACTTCCAATGTTTCCTCGGTTCGGACGCAGGCATGGTGGAGACGACGCTGACGGACGGACGCCCCGTCCTCATCTCCTCGGATGTCGTCGAGAGCTCGGACAGCTTCGCCCAATGGTACCGAAGCGACAACGACGTCAACCGAACCGTGGCCCAAACCATGACCTTGCTCGCCACCGGCGGCGGAACCTACCAGTTCGACAGCGAGTCGTTCTTCCCACTGAGCATGCCCCTCGACGGAACAGATGCCGCAGGCTTCATCGCCGAGGGCCTCGAAATGGCCTTCAACGATGGCAATGGAACCGGCGCCCAGAACTTCTTCTTCACCAGCGAAGTGCGCTACTGGTTTGAATACTCCGGTGACGAAACCCTCACCTTCAGCGGTGATGATGATGTCTGGGTCTTCGTCAACGGTCGCCTCGCCGTCGACATCGGCGGCGTTCACGGACGCGAGGACGGCTCCATCACTCTCTCCGAGTGCGCAAACATCGACCCCGGGATGAACAACACTGGCTGTCTTGAGGCCCTCGACCTACGCGTCGGCGGCATCTACGAAGCCGTCGTCTTCCAAGCGGAGAGACACACGACGCGCTCCCAGTATCAGCTCACCCTCGCCAACTTCAACCAGGCGCCCTCCACCTGTAACTTCACCTGCGGCGACGATATCGCCACGCGCTTCGAAGCCTGTGACGA
>JBLHKB010000416.1:0-6393 GCA_047619315.1 Polyangiales bacterium | reverse complement strand
TCGTCCTCGCGCAGTCGAACATCGATCTCCGACGCCTCGACGCCCTGCACATGTTCGTCACGCTCGGCGCGGCCTGTACGTCGCGAAGTGGAGACCACCGCCGGGTCGCGGAGCAGCTCTTGTTCGGCGAGCGCACCCAGCGTGTCGCTTTGCTCCAGCGATGTCCCCGGGAGAGTCACCGCGGCGATGGTCAGACTCCCTTCGTTGAACTCGGGCAAGAACGAACGGCCCGTAAAGCTCAGTGCGAAGATGCCTACGGCCGCCGTCAAGAGCCCGAAGGACGCGATCAGAACAGGCTGCCGAATCACAAAACGAAGCACCGGCGCGTACACCCACGCCAGGCCACGAATCACAGGTGGTTCATGGCCATCCTTGTCGACAGCCTTGCCCAAAAGAAGCGAGCAAAGCACTGGCGTGACGGTCACAGCCACCACCAGCGAGCTCGCAATGGACACGAGGTACGCCACTGCCAGAGGCTTCAGGAGACGCCCCTCGAGCCCTTCGAGGAAGAGCAGTGGTACAAAGACGAGCATCAGAATCGCCGTCGCGCTCACGATCGTCGACCGGATCTCACGCGATGCATCGAGCACCGTTCGAAGGACGGAGAGGCGCTCCGCCTCGGGCAGTCGCTGCCGGTCGCGCAATCGACGGACTACGTTTTCCACGTCCACGATCGCGTCATCGACGAGCTCCCCAATGGCGATGGCGAAGCCCCCGAGCGTCATCGTGTCGAGGCCGTAGCCCAAGATGTCGAGGATCAGCGCGGCGAGGATCAGGGACAGCGGCAAGGCGACGGCGCTGATGATGGTGGGGCGAAGACTCCACAAGAAGAGCATCAGCACGCCGACGACGAGGAACGCTCCGTCCCGGAGAACCGTCATCAGGTTGTCGACGGCGGTCTCGATGAAGTCCGACTGCCGAAAGGTGTCCGTGTGAATGTGCATGCCGCGCTGGGCGAGGGACGGGCCCAGCAACGCCAGCGTTTCATCCACTCGCTCCGTCACGTCGATGGTGTCGGCGCCTGGCTGTTTCACCACGGCGAAGACGACCGCCGGCTCCCCGTTGTAGCTCGCCGTTCCGCGTGCATAGGCGCCGCCGACGCGGACATCCGCCACATCGCGAACACGCACCGGCGATTCGCCGCGAAGTGCGATGGTGATCCCTTCGAGATCCTCCTCGCTGTGAGCGCGCCCCATGACGCGCACCACGGACTCTTGTCCCTGCTCCACCACGTAGCCGCCGGTGACGTTCTGGTTGCCGTGCTCCAGCGCGTCGACGAGGTCCGTCAGCGTGAGCGAATAGCGCTCTAAGCGGTCTGGGTCCGCGAGCACCTGGTACTGCCGTTCGAGTCCGCCGAGGGCGACGACCTGCGATACGCCGGGGACGGCCAGAAGCCGCCGCCGCACTTCCACGTCCGCCACCCGTCGCAGCTCAAGCGGGTCATCCCCGTCGGCGCTGAGCGCGATGAACGCGATCTCGCCCATGACGCTCGAGGGCGACGCCAGCAGCGGTGTTTCTGCCTCGGGCGGAAGCGCCGAGAGCCCCTGCAGCCGCTCCGTGACGCGCTGGCGGGCCACGGTCCCCTCTGTGTCCCAATCGAACTCGACCCACACGATGGAGATGCCCGGCGCCGAGGCCGAACGAACCCGTCGAACGCCGGCGACGCCGTTGACCGTGGTCTCGATGGGAAAGGTGATGAGGCGCTCGACCTCTTCCGGCGCCATGCCCGTCGACTCGGTGACGATGGTGACGCGAGGCGCCGTCAGGTCCGGGAAGACATCGACGGGCATCTCCTGCGCGCGCTGAATACCGATGAGCGTAAGCGTCGCCGCGACGCCAAGAACCAGCCAGCGCCGCCGCAGCGACACGCGTAGAAGAAAGTCGATCATGAGCTAGTGAACATGTCCATGAGCGGGCGCCGCTGAGGTGCGAGACGCGAGGCGAATGACGTTGGCTCCCGTGGTGACGACGCGGTCGCCCTCGTCGATGCCTTCGCTGATCCCGACGTGGGTGCCCGAGCGGGCGCCGACGCGGACAAAGCGCTCTTCAAAGACATCGCCGCCGACCTGCACGTAGATCAGGGCGCGTCCATCATCATCGAGGACGGCGCTGCGGGGTACGCGGACGCCGTTCCACGCTTCCCCAGAAGGCACCGCCACGCGCACAGCTGCCCCTACGCGCAGCCGAGGGTCAGGCTCGCGGATCGCGTAGATGATGTCGACGGTGCGGGAACGCCGGTCAACGGTTTGGCCGATGTTGACCACCGACGCATTCGCATCATCTCCGCGGACCCGAAGCGTGATCCACTCGTCCATGCCGGGCAGGCCAAAGGCCGCATCTTCTGTGGACTGAAGTTGCGAGGCCTCTTGCTCCGGAACACGCGCGCTCACCCAGAGCTCTTCTAGGTTGACGACGCGAAGCATCGTCTCGCCGCTGCTCACGGTTTGCCCGGTTGTGACCGTCACGTCCGTCACGACGCCGGCGATGGGCGAGGTTACGCGGTACGTGCCGCCGCCCGTGCCGCGCGCGGCCCCACTGAAGACGCTGCGGGCACGTCGCGCGGACCGCACGGAAGCTTCCGCCACGCTCACCTCACGACGTGACTCGTCGACCTCACGCTGACTGATGGCCCGGTCGACGATGAGTCGCTCGGCCCGCTCAAAAGCGGCTTGAGCCGTCTGCACGCGGGCCTCGGCTTCGATGACGGCGAGCGTCGCGCGCGCGGCGCTCTCCGGGGACGCCGGCGCGGGCGCGATGGTGGCGAGCACTTGCCCGGCCCGGACAAGGTCACCCGGTCTCGGCAGCCCACTTCTCGGCGCCACGACGCGTCCCGCAATCGCTGCGCCGATCTCCGCCTGGCCGCTCGGAGGCGTCGTGATCTCGCCGGGAACTTCGATGCTGGGAATCACCGAGGAGCGTTCCGCCACCGCCGTCGCGAAGGGCACCTGCCACTGACGCTCCTTGGTGAAGGCGAGCGGTTCAGTGCCCGCCGCTTCGTGCGTTTGCGCCTCGTCTGCGGCGTCGGAGCTCTCATAGACGACTAGCTCAAACCCAGCGATGGTTCGTTCGCCATCGACGCCGGCGATGACAACGCGGCCCGGATAGGTCCCCGCCGCCGGAGCCGTAAAGGAGATCGCGTAGAGACCTTCCACGCGACTTTCTTGGGCCTCTGCCGTGGTGACGGTTCCCAGTGAGAACACGACATCTGAAGCGCTGAGCGCGTCGTAGCGCGTCAAGTCCGTGATGTACGCGCGAAGAATGACGTCGTCGCCGGCGACGAGGGGAGGGTGCTTCGCGAAGAACTCCAGGGAGTCCCCGTAGGCCGTGAGGTTGAGAAGGTGGTCGCCATGATCGTGGCCGTGCTCCTCGTGCTCACCCTCGCCGTGGTCATGTCCTTCGTGCTCGTCGCCTTCGTGATCTGCGGCGTTTCCGCACGCGCATAATATCGCCAGTAGTGCCCAAGCCCTCATCGAAGATCTCCCACCGCGGCGCGTAGCCGGGTCTCTGCGTGCTTCGCCGCCCAAAGAAGCGCGAGGCGCCGTTCGTTCACTTCGATCTGCGTGCGCTGCGCATCGAGGAGCTCAAGAATCGTCCGCTCGCCTTCGCGGTAGCCGCTCTGAGCTGCACGCAGCAGTGTCCCCAGCACGTCCTGCGTCACCGCCTCGAAACGCGTGAGCTCCTCGCGGGCAGTGCGGTAAATCGTGAGCGCGCTGCGCACCTCCGCCTGCATATTCCGGCGAAGGGCGTCGCTTTGTGCGGCTTGAAGAGACTGCTGGGCCAGGGCCTCTGCTCGCAAATTCTGACCCCGGTTAAATATTGGCAACGAGACCTGAACGCCCAAGATGTAGCCCAGTCCACCTGTGTTCGTTCGGTTGAGGCCGCCGCCGAGCTGCAACGTCGGCAACCACGCAAAGCGCGAACGCCGCTCCGCCTCGTCCGCGAGGCCTTCCGCCTGACGCGCATGCACAAGCGCCTGTCGTTCCTCGGTTTGCGCGAGGAGCGCGGCCTCGGATCCGAGCTCGCTCAGCCGAAGCTCTGGGTCGACGGTGACGTCCTGTTCGCCGAGGAGCACCGCGAGGCGGGCGCGCGCACTTTCATATGTGCCGACGGCTTCGATGTGACGCGAACGCGCAAGCTCCGAAGCGATGCTCAAGCGCGTGCTCTCATAGCCGGACACTACGCCCGCCGCTTCGCGCTGCGTCTGAATCCGCGCCGCCTCTTCGAGGTTCCCTAAGGCATGCGCGAGAACATCGACGCGCTGGGACGCGAGAGCCGCATCGAAGTAAGCGTGCAGCGCTTCGACGACGGAGTTGGTTCGCGTCACCGAGGCCATCGAGCGTGACCACTCACTCTGAACAGCCTGAAGCGAACGCTGCGTCCGCGGCCCACCGATGCTGATGGGCACGTTGACGCGGAACATATCCTGCGCCTGCTGCTGGCCGCTCGTCTCAATGGTCTCGCGTTCCCACCCGAGCGTTGGGTTCGGCATGAGCCCGGCTGTCCGCTCGCGTGCTTCGGCAAGTCGCTCGGTGGCTTCAGCGACGGCGACCGATGGCGCACGCTCCCGGGCGATTCTCACAACGTCAGCCTCCTGAAGGCGCTCCTGTGCGAGGGCAGGACTCACCACGAACATCGACAACGTTATGACGAGAATCGAGCTGTTTTTAGCTGCTTTGGGGTGATTTGAAACCGAACGTTTCATCATTTCAATGTATGTAGCATTGTTTGTCGAGACGGGTGGAGAGAACTTTCCGTGGGATTGACCCCGAAAACGCCCACACCTTGGCACTTTGAATCGTCCTCTTGGTGCGAAAGCTCTTCCCCTTTGCTGAGCGCAGGCCATGATCTCCGGGAAAGGCGGGGTTCGTGCGAATAGGGTTGCTCACCCAGTATCCAGAGAACGGTTCGTCGTCTCGGCTCATCGCCGCTGCGTGCGCCCGCGGCCATCAACTTCGCCCGGTCAACTACGTCCGCAGCCACATCACGATGTCTGCGAACGCGCCGCACGTGGTGGAAGACCGGACGACCCTCCCGCTCTTCGACGCAATCATTCCTCGCATCTCCGCGTCGGAGACGTTCCACGGTACAGCCATCGTTCGCCAGTTTGAGATGCAGGGCGTCTACACGCCGAGCAGCTCCGTGGGCATCTCTCGCTCTCGCGACAAGCTCCACTCGCTCCAACTGATGGCGGGCCAAGGCATCGCCATGCCCATCACCGCTTTTGGTCACCCCACCAGCGACGCCCGCCAGCTCATCGATGCGGTGGGTGGCGCGCCTCTGATCGTGAAGATCGTGGAGGGGACCCAAGGCATCGGCGTCGTGCTTTGTGAGCAGCGAGCGTCCGCGCAGTCTGCCATCGAAGCGTTTCGTGCCCTCCGCGGCCACATCGTCGTCCAGGAGTACATCCCCGAGGCGAGGGGCGAGGACCTCCGCTGTTTTGTGGTCGGAGACGAAGTCATCGCCGCGATGGTCCGCGTCGCCGCCGACGGTGAGTTCCGCTCCAACCTCCACCGCGGAGGATCCGGACGCACGACCACGCTGACGGACGACGAGAGGAAGCTTGCCGTCCGCGCCGCGCGCGCGATGGACCTCAGCATCGCGGGCGTCGACCTACTTCGCTCTTCCCGCGGCCCTCTGGTCATCGAGGTCAACTCCTCGCCAGGCCTCATGGGCATCGAGGCGGCAACGGGCCGGAACATCGCCGCGCAAGTCATCGACTACGTCGTGGAGAAGGCGAAGGGCTAGTACTTGAGGAGGCCTACTCCTCGAGGAGACTGCGGAGCATCCACGCAGTCTTTTCGTGGACCTGCAATCGCTGCGTCGCCACGTCAGCCGTGCCCTGGTCGCTGACCCGCTCGGCGACTTCAAGTACCGAGCGCGCGGTCCGCACCACAGCGTGCTGGCCATCCACGAGCTCGCGGATCATGTCCTTTGCGCGCGGGACCTCTTCGCTGTCTTTGACGGTGGAGAGCTTGGAGAACGCGGCGTAGCTACCTGGCGCGGCGAACCCGAGGGCTCGAATGCGTTCGGCCAAGATATCGACGGCGAGGGCGAGCTCGGTGTACTGCGTCTCAAACATGAGATGCAGCGTCTGAAACATCGGGCCCTTCACGTTCCAGTGAAAGTTGTGCGTCTTGAGGTAAAGCGTGTAGCTGTCCGCAAGCAAAACTGAGAGACCTTCGGCGAGTTCTTTTCGGTCGTTTTCGTTGATGCCAATGTCGATATTCATAAGGGGCTCCGTGGTCGGTACAACAGGGGGAAGACGTAAGGAACGTAGGGCTCCGTCTGGCGCATCCATGTGACTTATCGCAGTGCAGTGCCCGTGCTAGCCTCTCGCCTTCATGTCCACCACACATCCCCACGGCGGCTCCATCGTTGGCGAAGTTCTCGCAG
>JBLHKB010000415.1:0-6397 GCA_047619315.1 Polyangiales bacterium | reverse complement strand
CCCGGCCTGAGACGGGCCATCGGCGTTTGTGTTCATACCTTTTCGCGCGCTCGGCGAAAACCCTGTTGTTTGCTTTCCGACGTGCAGAATCGCTCTTTGTTCTTTTAACGTCGCTTTTTGCGACGCTTTGGAGCGGTGTCAGACTCTCCACCGCCGAAGTCGATACTGCCGGATTTCAATCGATCTCGGGGAGTTACGGAGCTTCCGATGCTCCCAAGGGCGACCATGAGAAAGACAAGACCGCCCACCAGAATCGACACGCCCACAAGCCGCTTGTCGCCAAGGCCGAACCAGCAACCAGCAACCGCCGCAGCTGTCAGAAGAGGGATCGCGATCATCCTACGTCTACTTTTTTGGCTGGCGAGCTGTGCAGCCTCTTCTGCGGCGGCCTGCGCAGCGCTGTCCGCGGCCTTCTTTTCTCTCTTGCTCAGCTTTTTCTCTTTTGAAGCCATCTTGCGTTTTCCTATGCGCTGAGCGCGCCTCGACTAATAACCACCCGCTGAATTTCGCTGGTGCCTTCGTAAATCATCGTTACACGGGAGTCCCGAAGGGCTCGCTCCGCGCGGTTTCCGCGGGTCAATCCTGCGTCGCCCATGACGTCCACGGCCTCGTTGCAGACCTTCCACGCACCTTCCGTCGCGAAGGCCTTTGCGATGCTCGCTTCTTGGGAGAAAGGCTGGGCTCGCTGCTTGAGGTTGGCTGCGTTTAGAATGAGGAGCTTCGAGGCGTCCAAACGAGTTCGCATGTCGGCGATCCGCCAGAGTACGCCTTGATCGGGTTTCTCCATGCCCTTCACAAATGCCCGCGCCTCGTCGAACGCAGATTCGGCGATACCAAGCGCCTGGGAGGCGACGCCAATACGTCCACCATCCAAGGCCATCATGGCGATCCGGAAGCCGCCTCCGCGTTTGCCGAGGAGCGCATCGCTGGGCACGCGCAGGTCGTCAAAAACGAGACCGACCGTGTGGCTGGCGCGAAGCCCCATCTTGTCCTCGTGCTTGCCGACGGTGAAACCTGCGGTGTCTGGCTCAACGAGGAAACAGGAAAGCCCGTGTGAACCTTCGTCTGTTCGAGCCCAGATGATCACAGAGGACGCCTTGTCTCCATGGCTGATCCATTGCTTGTCCCCGTTGATGACCCACTCGTCACCCTCGAGAACTGCAGTTGTTCGCATCCCTCCGGGATCACTCCCGGCGCCGACTTCGCTTAGGGCGAAAGCGCCGAGGCCGCCTTTGGCAAGACGAGGACAGTGGCGTGCTTTCTGGTCTTCGCTGCCGAACGCGGCGATGACTTCACCCACCATATTGGTCACGGCCATCGTGACCGCGGTGGACGCGCAGCCTCGACCGATCTCCATCATCGCTCGCGCGTATGCGCTGGTGCTTGCCCCGGACCCGCCGAGCTCCGCTGAGTTGCAAACGCTCATCAGCCCGAGCGCGCCTAGCTCCGCGAACACCTCGGGAGGAATGTCCTGATTCCGCTCAAACTCCTCAGCGTGAGGAGCCAGAGACTCAAGGGCGTATTCGCGGGCCCGTTGAGCGATCTGCTCCGTGATTTCGTCGTGATCAAAATTCATGGCGCCTAGAGTTCAAAGGTTACCTTCGCTGGGTATGAGCCTGGGGTCGGCATGGTCCATCCGGCAACCGCCTGGGTGACACAGTCGAGCTGTTCTGCGGTCACTTGCTCACTGGACGACGCGCCCGCCGCGATGACATCTCCGCCTGGTTCGACATACGCGGTCACCGCGAAGTGTCCGCTGCAGCTCATTCTCGAGGCCTGGCGCTCGACGGCGTCTGCAACCCGCGACGGATCCCAGAACGTTGGTGGCCGAACATCTTCCGGGGGGTCGAGTTCAATCGGATACGCGAACTCCGCCTCACCACCGTGAGGCTCGCTGAAGTGAATACCTGCTGCCACGTCGAGAAGGCACCGCTCAGTCTCACGATCGCCGATCGTACTCGCTCGTGGATACACCCACAGAACGCTTCCATCTCGCGCGACGCGGAACGCCATCTCAAAGTGGCCGCCCAGAACTTCCACAGCGTCATAGCGATTCGTAAAGCAACGAAGGAAGCGACCCATCTTCGGTTCGACGCCACGCTGAACGGCCATCGCGGAGATCGTTCCCATCAGGCCTTCCACTTGAACGCTGTCGTTTGCCCGCGCTTCGCGTTCACGGCCGGAAGTCGTTTCCGCACTCTCTGCGGTGGTTGTGTTCTCTTCCTGTGACGCCTCGCCGCCGCACGCAGCCAGTAACAAGAGGGTAAGGGGCGCGGTTCGCGTCAACAACTTCATCTTAGGCTTTCTTCAGCGCGTTGGACGCGATCACAACGCGCATGATCTCGCTCGTGCCTTCGTAAATTTCCGTAATCCGCGCGTCACGATAGTGACGCTCAAGATCATACTCTTTCGAGTACCCATAGCCTCCTAGGATCTGGAGCGACTGGTGAGTTACACGGGTCGCCATCTCCGATGCGAAGAGCTTCGCCATGGCGGACTCCGTGCTGTGGCGTCCACCCTTCCCGGCGACAACCTGGTCTTTCATCCAAGCGGCGCGGAGGATCAGAGCCTGGGCAGCCTCAAGCTCCATGGCCATGTCGGCAACCTTGAACTGAATCGCCTGCAGCTTTGCGAGGGGTTTGCCGAAGGCTTTCCGCTCGTGTGTATACGCGACGGCCTTTTCGTAGGCTGCACGAGCGATACCGAGCGCTTGCGCGGCGATCCCGATGCGTCCGCCGTCGAGGGTACTCATGGCGACCTTGAAGCCGCCGCCAACTTCGCCCACGCGGTAGCGATCAGGGATTCGGCAATCTTCAAAGAAGATGGTGCACGAGTGTGCTGCGTGAATGCCGAGTTTGTGGTCTGGCTTCTGAGGCTTATAGCCGGCGGTCTCTTTGGGAACGATAAACGCTGTTGTACCTCGAGCCCCTTGGGAGCGGTCGGTGCAGCAGAAGACGAGGATCATGTCGGCGTGGGGGCCGTTCGTAATCCAGTTCTTGGAGCCGTTGATGACCCATTCATCGCCATCTGGAACAGCGACCGTTTGCATGTCCGAGGCGTCTGAACCGCTGCTTGGTTCCGTGAGTCCAAAACAACCAAGCATCGCGCCGGACGCGAGAGGCGTGAGGAACTCTTTCTTCTGTTCTTCGTTCCCGAACTTCAGCAACGGGTCACACACCAGCGAGTTGTTCACGCTCATGATCACGCCAGTCGACGCACAGCCGCGGCTCACCTCCGCAATGGCGAGGGCGTAGCTCACGTTGTCGGAGCCGGCGCCTCCATATTGCTCGGGGATAGCGATGCCCATAAGTCCCAGCTCCGCCATCCCGCGGACGAGCTCTGTGGGCCATCGGCTCTCTTCATCCAGCTCTCGGGCCTTGGGCTCCACGAGGCGCACCGTGAAGTCACGGGCCGTTTGTTGAATGAGGGACTGCTCTTCACTCAGGGTCAAATCCATGGTCGGGGAGGTTGTATTGTTCTACCGCTGCCGTCAATCCTCGGGTTTTTCACCCAATGAATCCCTGTTTGGGGGGTTCTGGGTCTTCACCCCCTAGACGATGGCCCAAACGGTGACCATGTTGGAACAATGTCACTCCTCATCAGTTGGGCCACTCTCACCTTCTCCCTGTTTGTTGCATCAAAACTCCTCAAAGGAATGACGATCACGGGCGGAGTCGGTTCACACATGGGGGTCGCCGCGCTCTATGGCGTTTTGCTCTTCGCTTTTGGGTGGTGCTTGCACCTCATCATCGGAACTCTAAGTTTCGGGCTGCTCTTCATCTTCACATTTTTGGGACGGCTCCTCGTCGGGACGATCCTGCTCATGGTGACGGACAAGCTGAGCAAGCATCTGACCATCAACGGGTTCGGGACCGCGTTCATGGCAGCGCTCATTGGAGCGCTAACCTCCAGCGCCGCCGAATACGCGTACAGTCACTTCGCGGGTTGATGGATCGTAACCCGGCGGCTGAGCGGAAACACGCCTAACGCGCTCGCTCTCCGCCGTCCGCCGCGAGGATCTGACCAGTGACGTAGCTGGCTGCCGGAGAGCACAGGAAGAGCGCAGGCCCTGCCATCTCTTCCGGCTTAGCCGCCCGGCGCATCGGCACGCGAGCGAGCAGCTTTCCACGCACGACGTCACCGACATCCGCAGTCATGTCCGTGTCCACGAATCCAGGTGCGAGTCCATTCACGCGGATATTGTCCCGTGCCCACTCGATCGCCAAGACACGTACCGCATGCGCGAGTGCCGCTTTGGCCGTTCCATAAGCCAAAGTTCCTGGCTGTCCGCCAAGCCCCCAGACGCTGGTCACGAGTAAGATAGACCCACCCTTACCTGCTTTTCGCATCTGCTCAGCAGCCAGCTGTGCGCCGTAGATCGCGGCTTTCACGTGTATCTCGAACATGCGTTGGAGATCGCTCATGGCCAACGATGACGCCGAGCCCGAATGACTCGCGCCGGCACACGCCACGAAAATGTCCAGACCGGGGTCTCCGCCTGCCGCGTCCATCGCCAGCTTGAAGGCGTCATGCTGAGTCACATCACAGGGAAAAGCCCGCCCTCCGAGAGCCTTCGCTTTCGCCTCACAGGGGCCTGACGATCGGGCCACGATGTTCATCTCGGCTCCCGCCGCAGCAAGACCATCGGCGATGGCGCCGCCAATGCCACGAGACCCACCGGTGACCAATGCGCGCTGACCCTGAAGGGAAAAACCGGCGAGAGTGTTCATTGTTTAGTGACGTTCGAGAGCGCGGCGAGCTCGCGCCGCCAAGGGCCCGCTGGGCTCGGATTCCATGAAGTGCTCGTAGGCGGTGCGCGCCTCCGGTGCGTTTTGGCCAGCCAATGCTTCACCGAGCCAGAAGAACGCTTCGATCGGCGCCCCGACGAGCGCCGTCGCCGCCCGCAGCGCTTCACGCGCATCGGCACCGTCATTCTTTTCAAGCGCGATGCGCCCGCGCAGCATGAGCAAACGGGCTTGGACTGAAGGCGCGCGAACGCGACGAGTAAGAGCAACTTCCGCATCATCGAGGTACGAGGTTGCGTCGCGGAACTTTTCGCCGCGGATCAGAACCTGGGCGAAGCCGATGAGCGCCTCCGGGTGAAAGTCGTCAGTATCGAGAACATGATCGTACACATCACCGGCGGCTCGGGCGTCGCCTGTCGCGTAGAGCGCGTCACCGAAGAACGCCAACGTGTCCGACGTAGCACCCTCCGCCTCGGCGAGAGGCCGCAACGCTGAAACAGCATCTTCTGGGCGGCCCGCTGCCAAGGCGATTCGCGCGGATACTTGGCGACCACTGGCGCCTTCACGAGTTGGCTCAGGCAACGTCTCAAACTGTGTCTGGGCTTCATCCAAACGATTCAGGCCGAGCAGCGCCTCGATGCGGCCGAGGCGCGCGGCGACGCTCGGTCGACCGGCCAACGCCATCTCTTCGTAGAGGGCCTCGGCCTCTTCGTACTTGCCGCGGTCAAGAAGCACATAACCCAAGAGTAGCTTCGCTTGCTGGTTTCCTGGCCGGACTTCGATGGCACGCCGAAGTGCCGTCTCGGCTGCCTCGCCGTCTCCAGCCATTCGATGCGCTCGACCAAGAAGACCAAAGGCGTCCGGATGTTCTGGGGCGGCGGTTGTCACACGCTCCAGCACCTCGATAGCCACTGTCGCTTCGTTCTCTTCAAGAGCAGCTTCTGCGAGGGCGATGCCAGCATCGACGTCGTCCGGGTTGTCGCGAACCAAACGTCGGGCGCTTCGCAGTGCGGAACCGGACTCGCCCAACGCGGAGGACAAACGAATCTGCAGCGCCTGGAGCGCGACGGAGACTTCTTCTTCCCCAGTCGCTTCAAGGTGAGCGTCAAGTGCCACCTTCGCCACGGCAAGGGTCTCTTGATTCCCAACGGTGAGAGCAGCCTGAGCTGTGAGCACTAGGACATCGGGGTCTTCCATCGAAAGAGGCGAAAGCACTCGAAGCGCCCGCTCTCCATCGCGTCGCTCCACCAAAATTTCCGCAAGCAAACGCCGGTACTCTGCCATCCCTGGAGCGCCTTCAACGGCGGACGTAGCGGCGCGCTGAGCCCGGCGTAGGTCCCCGAGAGTTCTCGCCGCACGAGCAACAAGCGCCAGAAGGCGTGGCTCCGTGGCCCCAGCTAAGGAGGCTGCCTCAGCAGATTCAGCGGCCGCCGCCGTGTCTCCCGCTCGGCGGCGCAAACGGGCTCGCGTGAGATGGTAAAGCACGTGGTCCGTGGGCGCCCCATGCTCAAGTCGTTCCTCGAACTCTTCAAGGTGGGCAAGAAGCGGCTCAGGCTCTCCATCATCTGCCTGGAGGTACGCGAGCCAAAGAGCTGCACGCAAATGGTCTTCCGTGCGTGAAAGAACCGATTCGATACGAGCGACCGCCTCTT
>JBLHKB010000414.1:0-6405 GCA_047619315.1 Polyangiales bacterium | reverse complement strand
CTCATGGGCGAGCGAGGACTCCTGCGATTCGTCACGAGCAAGCGCTACGGAGGTGCCTACGAGGCGCTTTCAGTTCGCTCGCTCTGTCTTGTGCGTGAACGACTCGGTCATGCATCTCCTTTGGTCGAGTTGGCCTTCGCGATGCAAGGGCTGGGCAGCTACCCGCTGACGCACGCTGGCGGACCGATGGCTGACGAGTGGCTCCCGAAAGTCATCAGCGGCGAAGCCGTGGCGGCCTTTGCCCTCACGGAAGCCGAAGACGGCAGCGACCTCGGTGGAATTTCGACGAGAGCCCAGCGCGATGGAGACGCCTGGGTGCTCAGTGGCGAAAAGGTCTTCATCTCGAACGCGCCCGTCGCCGACATGTTCGTCGTTTTCGCGCGGACCAGCGATGAAGCACCCTCTTCTCGGGCTCTCAGCGCATTTCTGGTACCAGGCGAGCACCTAGGGGTGAGCTGCGAAGCCACAGCCGTACTTGGTGGCCATCCCATTGGAACGCTTCGTCTGGATGGAGTTCGCCTCCCCGCAGACCACTTGATCGGCGACGAAGGCCGCGGTCTCGGCCTTGCCTTGGCGACGCTCGGCCGCTTTCGAACCAGCGTCGGCGGCGCGGCCCTTGGCTTTGCGCAGCGCGCTCTCGACGAAAGCGTCGCTCACGTGAAGTCACGCCGACAGTTCGGTGCTCCCCTTTCGGAACTCGATGCGGTTCGCGCACGACTCGGCGACATGGCCTGTCTCCTTGAGAGCAGCCGCCTTCTTGTCTACCGCTCAGCGATGGCGCTCGACGGTGGCGCCGACCGGCCGACGGCCACGCGCATGGGCAGCATGGCCAAACTCGTGGCGACGGAATCTGCACAGAAGGTCATCGATTCTGCCGTTCAGCTCCATGGCGGACGCGGCGTCCAAAGCGACCACATTGTGGCGCGTCTCTACGAAGAGGTTCGCGCTCTCCGCATCTACGAAGGCACGAGCGATATTCAGCGGGTGCTTATCGCGCGTGAAGTGCTTCGGGACGCGAGCGAATGAGCCCTTGGTGGCGAGATCCGCGGGGCGGACCACTGGGTGACGCCGCCGACGCCTTCGTTCACTGGCGAGGTGGACACCCCGCTCACGGCACCGCCGCCGTCGCCTGGTTATCAGAGCACCTGGACGACTTTGCCCATGACGACGACGCGCCGCCCAGCGACGACGAACGATTCGTGGAAGGTGGAGGCGCGTTCTTAGGCATGGTGCTCATCACGGAGCGCGAAGGACGCCACGCGCGCCGAGGCACCGACCACCGAGTACTTTTGGGCATGCACGGCAGCTTCGATCCCTTTGGCGCCATCGATGCCGCCTTGGATGCCGACGAGCCGCGGTCGGAGCTGGCGGCACGTATTCGCAGCGCGGAGGACGAATCGAACGACACCGGCCCTACCTCACGCGTGGTCGCTGCCTTCGCCCAGGTGCTGCGCGACTCACCACAGCCTCGGCTCCTGCGTGAGCGCTTCGATCTCGAAGTGGTCACCGACGACGGGATCGAGGTCAATCTGCGCCGAGCCGCAGACACGACGCAGGAACAAGGGGAGAGTGCCTTACGCGCCGCCGTGGCAAAGCTCGCCTCGATGCTTCCTGGTAACAGCGAAGACTCGGATGAGAGCACCTGGGAGCAGCTCAAGGACCGCCTCGTGCCCCGACTCGTGACCGAGGTCTTCGCCGCCGAGCTCAAAAACACGGGCCGAGGCGAACTGGCGACGTGGCCCTTGGGGCACGGTCTCCGCGTGGCGCTCCAAGCGCGCTTCGAGACACGAGCGCGCTACATCCGCAGCGATGAAGTCGAGGCCTGGAACGAGGATGCGTATGCCGTAGCGCTAGGCAACTTGGCCGGGCAGTCCGCGGCCGCACGCTTTGCGGCCCTCGAGGTTGAGCATGGACCCCTCGTTGTCGCTCGAAGCGGCGATGGTCTCGACTCCGCGCGTATTCTCCTGCCCTCCCTCAAGGATGTTCTGAGGACACATCTGGGCGAGAGCTTTGTGATCGCGGCTCCGCACCGCGACACGCTCCTCGCTGCGCCAGACACGGAGGGAGGGCGCGACCTCTTGCGAGTGCGCGCAAGCGACCTCGCGGCACGGGCGCCACATGCCATCAGCGCGAAGCTCTTCCGGATAAGCGCGGAAGGCCTCCAAGAGGTCTAGACGGCGTCCGAAAGTTGAACCGACCGAGACTGTCATGATGGGGTAGCAGAGGTCTAAGCGGCGAGCTGCTCGTTGCTACGAAACGCGCTCAGCCATCTCGCGTCCACCCCTGACTACTCGTCGAATTCGGGGAGCGGCCGATCGCGCAGGCCACTGCTCGCAGCTTCGGATTCCGAGGCGAAGGCCATCGGGTCGAGGGGCGCGTCGCCTTCCGCCTGAGCCGCGAACTCCTCCAGCTCTTGTTCAAGGAGCGCGAGGCCGATGGCAGCCATGTCGTCGGTCTTTTCCACGCGCCGCTTTCGCGCCAGGTGCATGCCGACCATGAGTGAGACATCTTTGGGCCCCACCGAGGCGTCTTGCAGCGCACGGTCGAGAGCACCTGTGACGATGCTTGCGCTCAGGCGCTGAGCGGGGTCTGCGATGAGCACCCGCGAGAGGAGCATGTCGACGCTGGCTGGAACCGCTGGGTTGAAATCATGGAGCGATGGGATTTCGCAGCGCGCGACGTTCTGAACCGTGACGCTATCCGTGTCTCCGAGGAAGAGCGGGCGACCTGCGAGCATTTCCCAAAGCACGATACCGAGCGCAAACACATCGGTGCCGGGGCCGATGTGGCCACGGTTTACGATTTCCGGCGCCAAGTAGCCAAGCTTGCCGCCCATCATCTCGCGATCGGCGACGACGTTCACTTCGGCGAGGCCAAAGTCCGTGAGCTTCACGCTTCCGTCGCGGCCGAGCAACAAGTTGTGGGGTGAGACATCACGATGAATGATGTTCATCGGCTGACCGTCGGAGTCCCGCAACGCGTGGCAATACTCAAGGGCCCGCGCGAGCTCGCGCGCCACGTAGAGTGCGGCCGCGAGCGGCATAAAGGCGCCGCGTTCGTGGGCGGGATCCAAAAAGCCTTTAAGAGAGTCGCCGTCGACGAGCTCCATGACCATGATGTAGGTGCCGCCGACGTCCCGAGCGTCGTACACGCGAACGATATTCGGATGCCGAAGAAGCATCCCAAGACGGGCCTCATCCTCAAACATCGCTCGATACATTGGCGCGCCCATTTCGGGAAGAACGCGCTTGATCGCGACCTCGTGTCGAGCGCCATCTTCGAGAATCGCCTCCGCTTCCCAAACCTCCGCCATGCCGCCGACAGCTATGCGCCTAACAGGGCGATAGCGAGTCGGAGCTCTTCTAAGCTGGGCGGATAAGCCCCTGGGCATGGAGCGATAGTCGAGGATACTGCTCTCCGGGTCAACGACTGCTGCGGAAAACGGAGGACAGAGCGGAGGACCGGACCTGATGGTCACACGCCGCCTCCGCTGATGCCATTTCCGCAGGACCCTTCACATCCCAGTGCCCGACACAGCGCGGATCCGTCATTTGCTGCCGCTGGAGCAAGGTGTGGAGGGCCTGTTTTCCGACCTGTCGCAGGGATTCAGCATCGGCGCCGGGTGGAGGAAGCTTGGGGTAGTCATGGCGAAGAACGCCTGCAAAGTGCCGCTGATACGTCGGCGAAAGCCACCAGGCGAAGGCATATTGGAGGAGCGCCTCTGGGCTCCCAACGCCCGAAATATCCTTGGCCCAGCGCTTTCCCAGCTCGCTGAGGTTCTCTTTCCCGTCGGGACCATGCGTTGGAAAAGCTCGCGCTCGACAGCTGGAGCGCGCCGAGAGCAAGCAGTTGTCGATGATGGTGGTCGTCGCGAAGACGTGATTCCACGGACGCCCTCCACGATCCTTTCGAACCGTCACGAGGGAAAAGGTCGAAGCGTCGATGGCTTTCTGGAGGGCGCCGCGCGGCCGGTGACACACCTTGGAGAGGGAAACAAAGAAGCGCCGATCGAAGGGCCGGTACTCAATGGGGCGAATCCAGGTCGTCCCTTCCGGGTCGTCGGTCAGCGCGGCGAGCACAAGGCGGCGGGCGGTCTCAGGATCGTAGTGAGCGCTCTTCTTCTCGAGCACGTCGAGGAGCGGAAGCCGAAGGCCCATCGCAAAGGACTGCATGCGACTCAGCAGCGTCTCCCGACTCGCGTCCACGAGCACTGCATCCCGGTTGGTTTGCACGCCTTCGCGGTGAAAGGGAAGAAGGGCGTCGATGGACTCCCAGTCCTCGGGAAACTCTGCGCCTTCCGTGGGGACGAAAAGGTGACTCGGAGGCGGCGCCTCTAACGTGGCAAACGATGGTTCGTCTTCGGCGAGGGAACGAAGCTTTTCATTCTTTGTTCCTTCGACGCGCGCGTAAGTCACCTGCGTCTTGATGGGATGCATGGGGCGAGCGCCTACGGCGACGACAACGCCAGGCCGAACACCGAACACGTTTTCGTCTTCGACTCCGCGCACGCGAGCGACGAGGCTGCTGCCTCCCAGATCCGTGAGTTCGATGCGTGGAAAACGCCGAATGAGGGCGCCACGCATTCCGCGGTGCACTGGGCCATCCAAGAAGGATGCGTTGGAGACGAACGCGAACGCACCCGGCCGGTCCTCGAAGGCGGCATGCGCCCAAGCGAAGAAGCGCACGTAGGAGTCGCTCAGCACGCCGAGTTTTCGTTCCCCGAGTCGCACTCCGTCGGCGTCGCGTCGGAACGCTTCGAGGTGCGCCTCGGACGCGCTCACCTTCGAAGCGGTTCGTCCTGCCCAGGGAGGGTTGCCGATGAGGGCGAGAGGACCGTCGACGTCCGCGAGGTCTGGCAGCGCGAGGGCGTCCGCATGGATCCAATCGAGGTGGACGCCGGATGGACGGCCGAGCGCGTCACGTGCTGCAGAGAGAGCGTCAGCGTCCAGATCAATTCCGCGGAGCGTCAGCTGGTTCGGCTCGTGGACGAAACGCAGCAGCGACGCAAAGAAAGCTCCGGTTCCACACGCGGGATCGACCACAGTGAGTCGAGGGGTGCGAAGTCCTTTCGGCAACCCCGCTGACTGCAGCGTGACGTGTAGGCGTTGTACGACATACCGACACAACGGAGTCGGGGTGTGAACCACGCCATGAATCCGGCGCCGAGACCCACTGATCTCGTCGTCGCGGCGGGCGGCGGCGTTGAGGCTGGCGCTCTCCGCTGGGGTCAGGCCGGACATTTCCGCGACCATAACGCATTTGAACGAAACCTTTTGCGCGGCGTGGCATAGTGCCCCCGAACGAATGCCGTTTTCCGACGAACAGAACGACCCGAGCGCTGGAGGGGGCGAGAACCTTGCCTCGCTCCTTGGCCCATCGGACGAGATGCTCGCTTCCATGCAGGCGTCGACGCGAAAGCAGATCGACGGCGACAAGGGCATGCTCTCGAAGATTCGCGAGAAGCCGACGCGGGTTCGACGCATGGCGGTGCTCGTCGTCCTGGGCATCATCGGAGCGCTCGCCGTCGTGGGCGGCTTTGGCGACATCTGGGTGATCGCTGCCTTTCTGGTGATCGCGGGTGGCAGCTTTTGGCTCGCCCTGAAGCCTGTACATGAAGCACCGCCGCCGCCGTGGGTCGTTTGGGCGCTCCCCATCATCGCCCTGGCCACCGCCGTCGTGGTGGCCACTTTGGCTCCACGCGGTGAGATGCCCTTCGCCCACCACGTTCAGTGCTTCATCCCTGGGATGGCCATCGCGCTGGTCCTCTTGGGAACGGCTCGCCTCTTTCGCCGTGAACCACTTGGCTTTGCGCCTTTCGCAGGCTCAGTAGGCGCTGGTCTCGGTGCCAACGCCTTCCTCGCGGGACGTTGTCACCTCGAGCCCACGATGGGCCACCTGCTCATTGGACACGGGTCCATTATCATCGTCGCCCTCGCGTTGGCCGCAGGCGTCGGGCTTATCGCCTCGCGGCAAACCGATCGCTAGCGCCCTCTCTCGGAGCCAAAATCCGCTAAAATCAGCTCTTTTGCTGGGTTCATGGGCAAATTGCGTTGAGCCCTTGGAGCATCCTGCTATCGCGCTGGCGTTAGACGAAAGTTCGCCGGACCAAAATGAGTTGCCGCGCGGAAGTTCCGGGTAGAAATAACGTAGAAGGGGCGCGACCGTACATTTCGTCGCGCTTTGGAGGATTAGGGACATGAACGGAAAGAATATCGCTTGGCTTAAGGCCGCAGTTGTAGCGTCGCTGCTGGTTGGAACGAGCGCTCACGCGCAGTGGGACCCAGAGTCGGGCGACACCGGACAATGGACTCCTCCACCTCAGGAACAGCCTCCGGCGCAGCAGCAGCCTCCGCAGCAGCAGCAGCCTCCGGCTCAGCAGCAGCAGCAGCAGCAGCAGCAGCCAGC
>JBLHKB010000413.1:0-6433 GCA_047619315.1 Polyangiales bacterium | reverse complement strand
GTACGCATGATGACATCGAGGGTGATGTTCTGCGTACGCGGTTGCAGCTTGAAGACTTCGCCCGTCGGAAAACTCTTAAGCGCTTCCAACGTGATGCTTCGAATATCCCCCTCGTAGGCGCGCATTCGTTCGCCACGAAAAGGCGGCATCATTAGCCGCCGATGCCTCTGGTGGCGTTTGCCATCCAACATCAACAACGAGTGAGGCCCCAGAAAGGGCTTCAAGATTGCGTTCGCTTTGCCAGCGCCGGCGACATCGCTGCGCACCCGAAACATTTCTTTGACGTGAGCAGGTTGACTCACCTGAACGATGTCAAACATGCCAGGAAGGTGCAGCGTGATGATCTCCCCGTGCGTCTCGCGAAGCGCCTTCAGAAAGTACTGAGGCTCATACAAGAAGGCCGCGAGCTGCAGCGCCGCCGGGGACGCTGGGCCGGGTGGCAGAGTCGCGCCGCTCCGATGGCGACGCGGTTTGGATCGGCCCATCGAGCGCGCAACGCTTTCGGAGATGCGTTGACGAGCGTGTTGAACAAGGGACACGTCCATGATTGTCCATCGCGTTTCCGCCGATGTCGACCCTTTACGCACGCTTCCTGATCTGCGATCACAAGGGCGTGAAGGACAAACACGTAAAGATCCGCATCCAGCAGTGCCTGGTACTCGCCGAGGCGAGCAACTGCCCGCGTCGCACATTTGGTGCACTTCTCCTCGATCCTGAACGCAACGTCATCCTGATGGACGGCTACAACGGCGGTCCACGCGGCGGAGGGCGTTTGTGTGGCGGCGAAGAATGTCTCCGCGATACCCAAGAGGTGCAGAGCGGAACGCGCATGGAGATCGGCTGCCACCACGCCGAGATGAACGTGATCTGCAACGCAGCAGCCGGCGGCGTTGCATGCCGCGGCGCTTGGCTGATCGTCACCGGCGAGCCCTGTGTGCTCTGCGCCAAGCTCATCCATCACGCGGGCATCGTAAAAGTCATCATCGTCGAGGGAGGGTACATGGGCGCCAACGGCGTCCAGTACCTGCGTGACCACGGAGTCGAGGTCACCACCGCCGAGGGACCGAAAGACCCGCGCATTGCGGCCGCAGAATCCCCTTGAGCGCGCGCGTCTGGACGCAGTTTAAACACGAGGAGCTACTCGATGTACGTCTCTGCGACCTAGGGCTTCAGCTCGACGACACGTGGACGCGTGAAGTCGCCGACAAGGTGTGTGGGGAACTCCGCGCACGAGGACATCGGTTTCGGCCGCACTTTTGGTTCTCCGACGAGTGGTTCAGCCCAGAGAATATCCCAGGCGTCGCCATCCCATTCTACCTCGGCCATCCGCGCCTGATGCGACTCGAGCGGAAGATGATGCTCGAGGTCGAAGGCGGTACGAAAATGGAGTGCGCCAAGCTGATGCGCCACGAAATCGGTCACGCGATACAGCACGCCTACGCGTTCCATCGACGACGAAAGTGGCAAAGCGTCTTCGGTAGCGCTCGCGCACCGTATCCAGACTTTTACCGCCCGCGCCCAGGTAGCCGGCGCTTCGTTCAACACCTCGACGGTTGGTACGCCCAAAGCCATCCCGTCGAAGACTTCGCAGAGACCTTCGCCGTTTGGCTCGGTAGTCGCTGGCGTCGGGAGTACGCCGAGTGGCCCGCGTTGAAGAAGCTCGATTACGTCGACGAGCTGATGGAAGAAACGCGCGGGACGGCACCACGCGTCAAAAGCAAAGCTCGACCTTACGCATTGCGAACCCTCAAGACGACGCTCCGGGACCACTACGAGCGCCGGCAGGGTCACTTCAACCGAGGGTTCTCATCGCAATATGATCGCGACCTCCGTCGCATCTTTTCAGACGACCTAGCCGTCGCGAAAAACGAAACCGCCGCGGCAGTCATCCGACGCCATCGCCGGGTCATTCGCGAGCGTGTCGCCCGTTTTACCGGCAAGAATCACTTCACACTCGCCCAGGTGCTCCGCGAAACCGCCGGTCGCGCGAAAGAGCTCGGTCTTCGTCTTCGCGGCTCCGACGAAGAAACGCTCATCGACTTCGCGCTCATGCTTACGGCGCACACCGTTCACACTTTGCACCAGGGGAACGAATGGCATCCGATGTAGCGCAGAATCCCGCGCGCGTGGATTCCGTGGCGCGCAAACGCCGCAAGCGCCCCCAGAAGCGACGGGTGTTGATGATCGTCCACGAGGAGTTTGTGCCGCCGGAAGACATCAGCGCCCTCGATGACAAGGCCTACTTCGCCAAGAAAACGGAGTGCGATGTTCGCTACGCGCTCACACAGCTTGGCCACGAAGTGCGCGTGGTGGGCTTGCACGAAGAGCTCGCGCCACTTCGGACGGCCATCGATGACTGGAAGCCCCATGTGGTCTTCAACCTCCTCGAAGAGTTCCGCGACCGCGTCGTCTACGACGCCTACATCGTCGGCTACCTGGAACTCAAGGGCGTGCCCTACACCGGTTGCAACGCACGTGGACTGGTGCTCGCACGAGACAAAGCGCTCTCCAAGAAGATCCTCTCGTACCACCGGATTCGTACTCCCCGCTTTGCCGTGTTTCCCAAGCCCCGTAGCGAACGTTCGCGCAGCAAGGCGCGGCCTCAAAACCTCAACTTTCCGCTGATCGTCAAGAGCCTCATCGCGGAAGGCAGCGAAGGCATCGCCCAGGCGTCCATTGTTCGAAGCGACGAGGCCCTCGCGGAGCGGGTGCGATTTATCCATGAGCAGGTTGGGACCGACGCCATCGCGGAGGAGTTCGTCGAGGGGCGCGAAGTGTACGCCGCCGTCATCGGCAACCGTCGCCTGCGCGTGCTGCCCATCTGGGAGATCCGCCTCAGCGGAATGCCCGATTCGGCGGCAAAGATCGCGACGAGTCGCGTCAAATGGGACCGCAAGTATCAGGCGCGTCACGGTATTGAAATTGGTCGCGCGGAAGGTCTCTCCGCCGCCGTTGAATCGCGCATTGCCAAGACCGCGCGGCGTATTTGCCGTCGCCTCAACCTCGATGGCTGCGCTCGCATCGACTTCCGCCTGAGGGAAGACGGCCAACTCTTCTTCCTGGAGGCGAATCCCAACCCAGACATCGGTTATGGTGAAGAGCTCGCCGGCGCCGCCGCCCACGATGGCGACGATTACCCCGCGTTGATTCAAAAAATGATCCGCGCTGCGGAGAGCCGTGCCCGGCGCTGAGATTCGAGTACGCCACGCCGGCGACGGCGAGTTCTCCGCCGAAGTGCTCGACGTTCGCGGCGAGCTTGTAATCGCTTACTTTTGGGGCCCAGATTGCCCCAACTGTGATTTCTTTGCGACGCGCTTACCCGGCCTCTTGGCGCAGCTCACGGGAGAAAAGTGCCGCCTCGTCAAAGTTAACGCCTACGCACACCCTGACATCGCGCGAAGCCACGCCATCGCCGGTATCCCTCAGTTCTTTCTCTACCGAGATGGCGCGCGGCTTGGCCGCATGAGCGAGTTCAAGAGCGACGCGTACTGGCTCGCCGTCATCCGCGAACACCTGCCGAGCTGACGCCCGGGCACCCCGCCTTTGTGACTAAACCTTTGCCGCGTCCGCAATCACAATCGCCATACAAGCCGTCACCTTCTTGCCGCAGGGCACGTGCAGAAACTCGTTCGGCCCGTGCGCGTTGCTGCCAGGTCCGAGGAGCCCAGTGATGACAAACTGCGCTTCCGGAAACTGATCGCCAAGCATTCCCATGAAGGGAATCGTCCCGCCTTCGCCCATGAACGCCGCGTCCTTGCCGAAGAACGTCTGGCTCGCCTTATTAAGGCTGTCCTCAAGCCACTTCGCCAGCGGCGGCGCATCCCACCCATCGGCGCCGGTCTCGGCTTCAAAGTGCACATTGGCGCCATAGGGTGCATCGGCTTCGAGAACGTTTTTCAGCGCAATGCTCGCCTTCTCCGCATCAACGCGAGGTGGAACGCGAATGCTGAGCTTGGCGCGCGTTCGGCCACGAAGAACATTGCCTGCGCCCAAGTCTGGCATGTCGCCAAGGCCCACCACTTCGAGGGCGGGTTTCCAGGTTCGCGCCAGCACCGCGTCGGCGCCGGTCGCCGCAGGCGTGACACCTTCCGCGAGGGGGAACTTGGAGTAGACACTCTCGCCAAGAATCTTCGCGGCAGCCTTGGCTTGAAGGACTCGCGCCGCGGGCACTTCAATGGAGAACTCTTGGAGCAAGATATCGCCGCTCGCCTGGTCTTCGATGCGGGCCAGCAAGCTGCGCAGAATACGAAACGTCGACGGCACAACGCCACCGGCATCGCCGGAGTGGACGCCGCTCGCGTGGCCGTCGTTCGTCGGCTCCATCACTTCCACACTCAGGACGCCGCCGACCAAGCCGCGGAGTGACGTTGTCGTCCAAAGCTGGTCGTAGTTGCCGCAACCGCTGTCGAGGCAAACGACAAGGGAAGGGCTGCCGATTCGCTCGCCCAACTCCGCGAGGTAGAAAGGCAGGTCGAAGCTGCCGCTCTCTTCGCAAGCCTCGATGATCACCACGCAGCGGTCGTGAGCGATGCCTTGTTCTTGGAGCGCAGAGAGCGCGGTGAGGGATGCGTACGCAGAGTATCCGTCGTCTGCGCCGCCACGGCCGTAGAGCTTGTCGCCGATGCGCACCGGCTTCCATGGGCCTTTGTCCTCGTCCCAGCCGTCCATCTCCGGCTGCTTGTCGCAGTGCCCGTAGAGGAGAATCGTGCGGTCGTCGCGCCCGCCCGCGTGAGCCGGAATCTCCATGAAGATGAGCGGCGTACGGGCTTCAAGACGCACGACCTCCATGGTCATCCCTTGGACGGGGTGGTCTGCGCACCAAGCTCGCACGTGTTCGACGGCCTGTTCGATGTGGCCATTGTCCGCCCAATTGGCATCGAAGTGTGGTGAGAGCGCGGGAATTCGAATGTACTCCACCAGCGAGGGCAGAATGCTCTTGTCCCAGCGTTCATCGACAAACTTCTGCACGGCATCGTTGTTCATGCCTCAGGGATACGACAGCTTGGGTTCAAAGCGCAAACTCCTAAGTTCACGCCCAATCATCGTCGTGAATCGGGCATGCTTTAGCGATGGACCTCTACCTGGTGCGCCACGCCATCGCCGAACCCCGCGATGGACGATTCGAAGACGCGCAACGCCCTCTGACGCTCGAAGGCATGGAGCGCTTCGAGCGCTCTATCAAAGGCCTCGGGCGAACCCGCATCGAATTCGACGGCGTCCTTCACAGCCCATGGCGACGCGCCGTCGAGACCGCGCAGCGACTCGCCCCCCTCCTCGGGAGCGGCCGCCGCGAAGAAACCGAAGAGCTCTCACGGCCTCCCCGCGACGAACTCCTGGAGCTCGTCCGTGGCGACTCCCAAGCCATTGTCGGCCACCAGCCATGGCTCGCCGAGCTTCTCGCTTGGCTTTGCCTCGGCGAACGAGAGCTGTCGGGTGCGTTCGCACTAAAAAAGGGCGGCATCGCCTGGCTCAGCGGTGACCCGAAACCGGGCGCGTGCGTGGTCCGCGCCATCTGGACCCCACGGAGCCTCCGCCGAATGGCCGACTAGCCGATCAATCGTTGATGACGATTTCGATCTCAGTCCCCGCCGGAACAAGCGACTCCGCGGCCGGCTCCTGAGAAGTGATCACCAGGTCCGGCCGTCGCTCATCATAGCGGCGCCGCACACGACCGAGAACCAGCCCCAGCTCTTCAAGAGTCTCGCGCGCACGTCGATACGGGGAGCCGACCAGGTTGGGCACAGCGATGCCCGCCGGCGTCGCACGCACGGTTACGTTCGTTCCTGCAGCGACCTCCACGCCCGCTTCTGGAGAAGTCGAAACGACGATTCCTGGCGCTCCTCCTTGGGCGGTGTTGTCCATCGTGACTTCCAGACCGACGCCGGTGAGGGCAGTCCGCGCCTCGGCGACGGCGCGCCCGCTGAGATCAGGGATCTCGATCATCGCCGGCCCCGAGCTCAGGATCACGTCGACGGCATCACCCGTGGGCAAGGTGCTTCCGGCGAGCGGCGACTGTCGGATGACGTTGCCCTCCGCCATGTCGCTCGCCTCCGTGGCGCTCACGACCAAACGAAGGCCCGCGTTTCGGACCATGTCCCCAGCCGACTCAGACGGGACACCGACGAGCGAAGGGACGTCTACCGAAGAGAGGCCGTCGCTGTCGACGATCACTGAGGTCGGCGAACCCGAGGTGCTCCCTTGACCGGGTAGCGCGTGAAGTCCGTATGTGGTCAGCACGCTCGCGAGGGCGCCGGATACGACGGCGATGAAGATCACCTGGGCAACGCTTGGCGGGATTTTCTCTTTATCACTCATGAAGACGCTCACTCATTCAGAATCTCCACGTCCACCGGGCTCGCGAGGAGCTCCACGGGCGCTTGGCAACGCACACAAAAATCGGCATCGGCATGGTTTTGATGGCCGCACTCTTTGC
>JBLHKB010000412.1:0-6447 GCA_047619315.1 Polyangiales bacterium | reverse complement strand
CAACGCCTATCAACTGAGCGACCGAGCTGAGCTGCTCTACAACATCGCGATCTGCCACGATCGCCTTGAGCAAAAAGAAGAAGCTGCCGACTACTACGAGCGCTTCGTCGCAGCAGTTCCGGATTCGCCACGGGTTGGGATCGCGCGCTCGCGCGGAGAAATTCTGCGCACATCTCTCGATGCGAACACGCAAGACACCGACGCACAAAACACCGACGCGCAAGACACCGACGCACAAAACACCGAAGCACAAGACACCGACGCACAAAACACCGAAGCACAAGACTCTGACACACGGGATCACAACGACGCACTGGTGGAGCCACCCGCTTCCTCCCGATCCCTAGCGGGGCCGATCGCAAGCTTCGCCGTGGGTGGCGCAGGACTCGTGACCTTCGTCGTGGCGGGTCTGATCAGCAGCTCCCGTTTGTCGGGCGCCGAAGAGACGTGTGGCGAAGGCACCTGCGACGTGGCGGAGCTCGATGGAGTCGACCGAGCAGCGCTCATCGCGGACATCGGCCTAGGTCTTGCCATCGCGGGCACCGCCGTCGGCGTGGTCTGGCTTCTCGTGGGCGGCGGCGGCGATGACGGCGATGAAGTGAGCGCGCACTTTGCACCAGTGGCTTCGCCAAGCACCCTCGGTGCTCAGGTGAGCGGCAGCTTCTAGACGCGCCCCTGCAAGCCTGCGAAACAGGTCCCCCATGGCGCCGTCGACGACATGGACGGCACAATCGACGAAGCCGACGCCATGCTGGGCGAAGCCTGCCCCCGCGTCACTAACGCGATGAAGTGACGTCAAATGGCTTTGCGGTGGGCAGCGCAAGAGCGGCGATGCGCTCACCGCCAACGTCATCACCGTTCACGTAGGCGCTCATCGCATCGCGAAGATTGGCGGCGAGCGTCGTGACGCCGTCGTCGTCAAGATGCGCGGTTTCGATCTGCGGCCCCACGAACACATCGACGTCGCCTGGCCGAATAAGGACGCTGCCTTTTCGGTTCACTTCGAACATGCCGCGAACCGCGATGCTGACGACGGGCAGCGCCGAGTCGCGCGCCATGAAGAACACGCCGCGCTTGAAGGGCTGCACCTGCCCATCGTTCGTTCGGTGTCCTTCGGGGAAGGTGAGGATCGACAAGCCGTCGGCGGCGCGCTCTCGCGCAGCTTCGCAGAGTAACTCCGTCCGCCGCGCGCCCTTGTGGACGGGAATGCCGTGGGTGGCCTTCATCATCCAGCCGTAGCCAGGGATCTTGAAGTGCCAGGCGAGCATGAGCCCCACGAAGGGCTGGGGGATGCTCGCGCACGCCGTGAACGCGTCGACGAGATTGACGTGGTTTTGGCAGAACACGCTCGGGCGCGTCTTGTCGAAGTCCGGGTGGTAGGTGACGCGAAGGTTGGTCTTCGTGATGGCGAGGACTTTGGCGAACGTGGCCGCGGACCAGAGCGACTGCTCTGCCTTCGAGCGGAATCGCTGCGCCGCGACGGAGACCAAGGACGTCCCGATCATGGCGCCGAATCCAGCGCCCCAGACTTTGGCGGAGAAGGGGATGAGTGCCCAGTCGGGTGCGTCATTATGTTCGCCCATGCGGATTTGCGTAGCACTTCAATCGTGACGCTGCACTAGCGCCCACGAAAACGAAGTGCGGCCGTAAATACGCTTTGGTGAAGCCCACGCGCAATAAATTACGCTCGCTACGACCGCCCGGCGCCGATGAAACCCAGGCTTGTTTGGCGCCCATCTCAGCCGCCCGCTTCAGCCGCTCTCGGATGAGAACTTCGTGCAGATGTTTGCCCCGATACGCAGGGAGCACGGAGCCGCCGCTTAGGTAAGCTGTTTCGCCTTCGACGAAGAGGGCGGCGCCGGCGATGACTTTGTCTTCAAGGACAATCGCCATGTGCTCGCCGAGGCGCGCGTAGGTCCGAGCCATGTCGAGCATGTCTTTGCTGGGCTCTTCACCCTCTCCAAAACCGCGAGTGATCGCGTGGAGTGTTTCCTCCAGCCGTGGTCCTTGGGCCCACTCGACGGTGAGAGGGGAGTCTTCCGCGCGGAAAACATCATGGCCCATCACGGAACGCACAAACACCTGACAACCGGGTCGCTCTTCGCAGCCCATCTCGCGCAGGTCGTCCGGCGTGACGCCCATCGTGAGCGGACTCAGATCCATACGAATCGAGTCTGTCCGGCTGGCGAGCCATTGAAGCTGACTGAGAACGACATCACCGCAGTCGAGGGTGTCTTCGAGAATGAGCCTGGTTTCCCAGCCGATGGCATCGTAAATAGCGACGCCGCCGTCGACGCGCCGGTACTCGGATTCGCTGTCGCTGCGAAGCTGCTGTTGCTCTTCGATGTAGCGAAGAAGGAGCCGCGTGTGGAAGGGTTCAAAACGCATGGATGTGCAGACTAGCATTCGATGGCGAAGGGCACACACGCGTGCGCTATAGTTCTCCGATGTCCGTCGAAACGCACACCACTTTTTGTCGAATCTGTGAAGCTCTCTGTGGTCTTGAAGTCGACGTCGAGGACGGCGCCATCGTCGATGTTCGTCCCGACGACAAGCACGTGAGCACCGGCGGCTACGCCTGCGTCAAAGGCCTGCGACAGCACGAGATCTTCGGCTCCGGCGACCGGCTGAAGTACCCGCTGAAGAAGGTCGGCGATGAGCACGTACGCATCTCCTGGGAACAGGCACTTTCGGAGATCGGCGCAAAAGTCGCCGCGCAGCGTGCCATCCACCCAGACCGGATCGCGATGTATGTAGGTACGGCGGCGGGCTTTGGCGTGCTTCACCCGGTCTTTGCCCAAGGCTTCATGACGGCAGTCGGTAGCAAGAGCATGTTCTCCTCGGCGACGCAGGACTGCGCCAATAAGTTCGCCACGGCGCGGCATCTCTACGGTTTTCCGTTTACGCAGCCGTTTCCAGATCTGGAGCACACCGAGTGTCTCATCGTCGTCGGAGCAAACCCCGCGATCTCGAAGTGGTCGTTCTTGCAGGTGAGCAACCCCATCGAGCGACTTCGCAGCATTGAGCGGCGGGGTGGTGACGTCTTCTTTGTGGATCCACGTCGGACCGAGAGCGCCAAAGTGGCGGGCGAGCATCTGCCCATTCGCCCTGGCACGGACGTCTTCTTCTACCTTTCGTTTCTGCATCTCGTCCTCGAAGCCCATGCGCAAAGCGGTGACGTCATCGACGAGACGCGCGTGGGACGATTCATGCGAAATCGGCAGAAGCTCGACGCCATTGCCAAGTCTTGGTCGCCGGAGCGAACCGCCGAGGTGACGAAGATCCCCGCGCCGGACTTGCGCCGTCTGGTGCGTCGCTACTTGAAGGCTTCCAAGGGTGGCGGCGCTGCGCTCTACTCATCGACGGGCGTGAATATGGGCGGCCAGGGTGCGCTCTGCTTTTGGCTGCAGGAAGTCATCGGTGCCATCACCGGCAACCTGGACCGAAAAGGCGGCACGCTCGTGGGCGAAGGCGTCATCGACTTTCCCGCCTTTGGTAAACGAACAGGAGCGCTGCTTCGAACAGATCGCTCGCGCATCGGTGCTTTTGTATCAAACAACGACACCTTCCCCGGCGGCATCCTCGCCGACGAGATCTTTACTCCGGGGCCGCGCCAAATTCGCTCGCTCTTTGTGACCGGTGGCAATCCGCTGCTGACGATGGCGGGTTCGGCGCGACTGCGAGATGCCTTTCGTTCACTGGAGTGCCTTGTGGTCCTGGACATCTTTCCGAGCGAAACGGCCCAAGAAGCGGACTACGTGCTTCCCTGCACATCCCCTCTTCAGCGGCCGGACTTACCCTTCGTGTTTCCGCTCATGCTGGGGCTGCAGTCGAAGCCCTACCTTCAGGCGACGGAGGCGCTGCTGCCGCTCGAAGGAGAGCAACGGGATGAAGCGAGCATCTACTTCGCACTTTGCCAGGCCGCTGGCCTTCCGTTCTTCGGGTCAAAGATCGCCCATGCCGCCGTGAAGGGAGTGTCGAAGTTGTCCGCACTGACGTCGGGCGGCGACGGGATCCCTCAGCGATGGCTCCTGGACATGCTGCTGCGTGCGACAGGCCAGGGCAGCTTCAAGTCACTCCTGGACCAAGAGCACGGTCGCCGCCGCAAGGGACATCGACCTGGCAGCTTCTTGGGTGAGCGTGTGGTGACCGACGACGGTCTCGTCGACCTCGCGCCGGATGCGCTGGTCTCCGAGCTCGAGCCCCTTGAGCGGCTCTTCGAGCTCGAGCTAGCCAGCGCCGATGAGCTCCGGCTGATCACCAAGCGTCAGGTGAAGACGCACAATAGCTGGACGCACAATCACCCGGCGTTCTCCAAGCAGCAGACAAACCACCTCTACATGCACTCCGAGGATTTGCGGGCGCGCACTTTGAGCGATGGCGATTTCGTCGACGTCACAAGCGCGACGGCCACCGTGCGTGTGCCAGTCAAACGAAGCGACGACCTCATGGTCGGCAGCGTCGCGCTTCCCCACGGCTGGGGTCACCAACACGCGAAGGGGCTTTCGGTGGCGAGCAAGACGCGTGGTGTGAATGTGAACCTCTTGGCCGCTGATGGGCCGGATGCGTTGGAACGCGTGAGCGGCATGGCGCGCCTGACCGGCATTCCGGTGACGGTGGTGACGGCGGCGGGGCCACAGCACGCGACCTGGTCGGGTTTGCCCGAGGACGGCCCACGACGGCTTTCAGTGGTCGACTGAGTGCTAAAACGACTATATCGAAGGAGCTTAGAGGAGGCGTAGCCAGAGAAAGGCTTCTCGGTTGCCCTTGGGTCCCGTGACCTCGTTGTCGGCGCGTTTTACTTCCTCAAAGCCAAGGGCAGCGCCCGCTTTCGCGACGTTGTCGATGGCTTCAAGGCGGTGGGCTTCGTTGCGCACGACGCCGCCGCGGCCGACGCGCTCTCGTCCGACCTCGAACTGCGGTTTCACCATCGCGAGGACGTCGCCACCAGGGCCGAGCACCGCCCTTACCGCGGGGAGGAGCTTCGCGATCCCGATGAAACTCGCGTCGATGACCACGAGCTGGACCGGCTCGGGCAAGTCGTCGTTGGTCAGATGCCGAGCGTTGACGCGCTCCATGACGATGACGCGTTCGTCTTGGCGTAGCTTGTTGTGCAGCTGGCCCCAGCCCACGTCGATGGCGTAGACGCGGACTGCGCCGCGCTGGAGAAGGCAGTCGGTGAAGCCGCCCGTCGACGACCCAAAGTCTGCGACGGCCTTGCCGTTTGGGTCGTACTCGAACGCGTTGAGGGCGTCCTGAAGTTTGAGGCCACCGCGCGACACAAAAGGGATGTCTTGTCCGCGGACTTCGAGAGGCGCATCGTCGGCGATTCGTTCGCCGGCTTTCTCGATGCGTCGGTCAGAAGTGAAGACTTTGCCGGCGAGGATCAGCGCCTGTGCGCGCGCGCGACTTTGCACGAGCTGTCGTTCGACGAGGAGCACATCAGCACGGGTTTTCGCCACGTCCGCTACATACGCGGTGGACTGGCCCACGTCGACTGCCGGAGGACGAGAGCCGTCGTCAGCTGAACCGTGAACCCACAAAACGTGTCCACGGCCCAAACGAAACCGAGCACTCTCGAACGCGGTCAGCGGTTCTGATCAGTCAAAGCAGTCGTTGAAGGCTTGGTCGTTGCTCGCAGTACCGCAGTCATCGAAGATCTCGCTGCTAGAATCGTCGCAGGCGATCCTTTCCGCACTGGGAGGGGACGCGCTATAGTCGTCGCAGCTGAGCGCGCCACGACAGTCCAGCTGGCCCTCGCCTGCATCCATCTGGCATTCAAAGATGGCTCGGTCCGCTTCGGATGCGTTAGCGAACTCTCCTCGGATGCAGGTGACCTCAGCCTCCGTCGAGATAGCAGCCGGGTCTGCGTCAAAGCAGCTGTCCACGTCCGCGAAGTCACCAGCGCTCACGGCGCACTCGCAGAACTGCATGGTGTCGAGGCGTTCGAGAGTGAGGTATCGATCGATTTCGTCCGGCGTTGGTCCGGTGTCCGGCGTTGGTCCAGAGTCCACCATCACCGTTCCGTCGTCGTCACCGCATGCGCTGAGCGCAAGAATAGCCAAAATAAGAATACGTTTCGTCATTGTGCCGCTTTCTGCCACGGGTCTCGTGGCGTTGTGAACCGGGTGCCACATCCACGCGCGTATTCGTGATGCTTCTGGTCCACCGCAAACATCGTGCCCTGCGTGCGCGCCAAAGGAAGCGCGACCGTAATACGCTGTATGTTCTAGAACACGCGGACACGGCCAAGGAACCACGTCGTGTGCGCTTCAGTTGTGGGAGACGGACGAAAAAACGCCCCGCATAAAGCGAGGCGTTTTGAAGAACGTAGCGGTCGTCTTGAAAGACGAGGGAGAGCTAAAAAGGAATTTCGTCGTCGCCGAAATCGTCTGCTGGGAAGTCGTCGTAGCCAGCGCCGCCGCCAGCGCCGCCGCCGCCGCCGCC
>JBLHKB010000411.1:0-6463 GCA_047619315.1 Polyangiales bacterium | reverse complement strand
TTGAACTCCCACCGTCCGGCCTCGAGTCCGTCCAGAGACCAGAGCGGGCGCCCGGACGCGGGGACCTGCGTCAGGTCGACGACGAAGACGTCCGCCGCCTCCACTTCGATGCTCTCGTCGGTGGAGCGGTGAACGTCGATATCGCCGATGGTGACGATGTAGCGGTCGAAGTCGACGGACCAGCCGTCGAGGATGATCTCGTCACCCCCTTCGGTGCCGATGCCCTCGGTGATGGTGTCTTCGGCCTCGAGAACGACGGTGAGGTCGCCCAGGGGGGGAGTCGGCGCGTCGGGGGTGGAGCTGTCGACGGTGGCGGCGTCGATGGCGCCTGCGTCGGGAGTGGGGGTCGTGTCGTCGTCACCGCAGGCGATGAGAGTGGCGAGCAATAGAATGGAGAGCGCACGGGTTTTCATGGGGGAGAGTCCTGTTTAGTCACTAAGAAGGTCGAAAGGTCCGGGCGCGATGGCCTGGGTTGATTGGGTTGATTGGTTTTTCTCATCGGCGGGGCGGCAGCTCTTTGCGGCCATGCGCAGCTGGAGGAGATGAGCCATGGCGAGGGTGATGCCGCCGGAGATGGCGACGGCGCCGCTTCCCAGAGCTTCCTCGGCGACACGTCCCGTCACGACGAGGACGATGCCGGCCACGAAAAGCATGAGCAGCCACGGCGGACGTTTCGCGCGATAAGCCACGAGGGCGGAGAGCAGTCCGAAGACGAGCGCCGTCCCCGACAGAGCCCACTCGAAGCGCTCCGAGTGCAGCACGCCAAAGCCTGCGAAGAGAACAGGCGCCGCGCCGGCGACGACGCAGTGCACCGCGCAAGAAGCGCTCACGAGGGCGCCGCATCCGTCAAGACGAGAAGCGCTCATGGTCGTGTCTCCGGCTCGTCGATTCGAAGAAGGATCCGTCCTTGTCCGGTGAACTGGGGCGAACGATGAATCGCGCCCTGCTCCGATTCGTTCCACTCGGATCCCTTGAGTAAAATGACGTCGCCGATGCCGCAGCGCTGGAGCGCGTCGCTGTGCCGAAGGACGGCGGCGTTCGCGTCATCGACGGTGAGATCCGCCCTGGCGAGCATGCCGCGGTCGGCGTCTGCGTCGTCGACCCATTCGGTTCCGGGACCGGCGTAGGTGCACGCGAGGCGGAGCTTGAGGCAGTCCGTGTGGAGCTTCTCGCACATATTGTCCGCGACGCGGTCGAGGCGAACGCGGAAGTGCGAGGCGTTCAGCGTGGCGTCGAACACCGGCAAGAGCTGCTGGAGTTCGTCTCGAAGGAACGCCTCCAGCTCCGCATCACCCACGGCGGAGAGCGCGCCGAGGACGATGTCCAGGTCCCTGCGCTCGAAGGTCTCATCCACCTCGAGTGGCTCCGCCGCGCGCGCTGCGAAACGCATTCGCAGCGCGGGTGAGAGCGTTCGCGCCCAGATCCCGAGATCGAACGACGGGCTCCGTACGAACGGGAGCTGGTCCTTTTGGAAAGTCCACAAAGTTCGGCTTTGTGGAAGAACTGGATACGCGGCGGCCATGGGGAGAACCCTAGCCGTCAAAAACGCAGATGCAACTCAATTGCAACTACAACAGTTGCACGATTAAGTACATGTTTGATTCATCGCGAGCGTCGATTGTTCCGGTACTCTTGCAGCGATGGGACTGACCAAAACACGCATGTCCGCGCTATTGGCAGCCGGAGTCGTGGCTATCGGCCTAATGTTCCCCCTCACAAGCTGCGTGGAGGTTGGGTGTATGTGTGGCGCGAGCCCCGCGGACCCCTTCAGTGAGCACGACCTCGCCTTCGAAGGGAGCCACTTCGTCGACGCCGAGTGCGTGTGCCGCTGCGGCGCCGGCGGCGACCGCTTTGCGCTACCGAAGGACACGAATTGCGCACAGGTCGAGGCGCCGTGCGTCGACGCGGAAGGTCGCGAGACGCGACTCGAATGTGAGTGACGCCGATTCGTTTTGAAACTTCCGCCAAAGAAAGACCTTTGTCTTTTTTCGACGTATCCGTGGGTACGCACATCGAACGGTCTCTCGTCCTTGCCCCGCCGGCGAAGCAGGAAGACGCCGAAGTCGAAGCGAGGTCATGTTGCGGCGAAAACAATGGAAGCCTAGCCGGGCCCCTCCCGGTGCGGCCCTGCGCTACACTTCCTCGTGGCCTTTCGCGACGACAACGAAGCGCTTCGAGCGAAGGTGAAGGGCCTTCAGGACCAGCTCGACGAGGCCAAGGCCACCGTCGCGCATCTCCGCGGTGAGACCCCTTTCTCCAAGTCGGAGCTGCTGCCGCCACAGACGCCTGGCTTTGCACGTCGGGTGCGCACCATTGAGGGCCCCATCGATGACTATGAGGGCGTCGTGGAGCTACTCCAGAGAGGCCTGAAGGTGCCGATGGAGACCCGCGTCGTCGGAGAGAAGCTCCACGCGAAGTCGTCCTCTTTGGAAGTGACAGTCTTGCCTGGCCAAGGCAGCGAGCTGCTTTTGGTGTTCGATGAGTCCTCCTCCGTGAGCTATCTTCCGGCCATCCTTTTCTTTGCGTTCGGGAGCCTGGGCGCCGTCGGTGGCGTGCAGGCGGGTGACCTCCTCGGAGCTCTTGGGACATTTCTAATCGGCGTGTTCGTGAGCGGTTGGCTGGCTTACTCCTCCAAGCGAAACGATACGAAGGAGCAGGCACGACGTGACAAGCTCTTTGTTCGCGTGGTCCGCTTCTTGGAGCGCCACGCTTCACGCGTTCGTGTCTCTCAAGAGACCGGTGGCGCGAGGCAAGATGTGGATGAGCGTCTCGTAGAGTCGGAGGAAAGTTCATCTAGGCGCGCAGCAGAGGACTAACGGGTCTTGCTTCACTCCCGTATCGATCACTACGATGCGGCATGCTTAGCCCATCGCGTCCGTTGCTTGCCTTCGCCTTCATGCTTGGCCTGGGGTGCGGTGATACGGACCCAGACCTCGACGCTGGAGCGTTGCGTGATGTCCCGGCGTCCGACGGCGCAGCGCGTGACGGGACCCAAAGCGACGCTGGCGTAGACGCCCCAGCGCCCGACCCAGACGGTGGGCCCGCGGCGCGATGCGAAAGTGCCCCGGACGGAGCCGAGTGCGGCGAGCGACGCGAATGCAGTGGCGGCGAATGCGCGTTCATCGATCCACCCACGGCCTGTGACTACGACTTCTCCGAGACGCCGGAGGACGCGTTCTTGGTCATCACCTGCGACCACGATCTTGGAGGCGAAGAGGTTCAGCTTCCTGGAAGCGCGACCCTCGCCTACGACGGCGGCTCCATTCGCAACGGGCGTCTACGTTTGAACGGCGCGCGCATCGACGGCGCGCTCTTGAACCCAACGCTAGAGCTCGGACTTCGAAGCGGCGGCGCGATCCTCGATCCTTACTTCGTCTTCGACAAAGAGCGCTGGGAAATGGTCGAAGGCGAGGCCACGGATGAGGTCGCCATCAGCAACCGAGCGAATATGCGCATGGCACTCGACCAGGTCGGCGGCCTCGGCGGAGAGACGTTTGTCGTTGGCGCCCTCGACGTTTTTCTCGACGTCGCGGACGGGCCTTATCATTTGCGTTTCCTCGCGCTCCCCAGCGACTTCCACTTTCAGATGAGCGACGCCACGCATCTACGGGTTCAGCCCAACGAAAACTGGGAGTACTCCATCCTCACGATGCAAGAGACGAGCAACGTCCGCATCTCCGGCGGTCATTTGTGGGGAGATCGCTACACACATCGCTACACGGAGGGCTCCCGTCACGACCAGGGTCTCGGTATGTATGTGCTCGGCGCCGTCGACGTGATCATCGAAAACGTCACGGCAAACCAGTTTACCGGTGATGGCCTCGTCGTCGGCGTATCGACGCGCCGAAACGACGATGGAAGCCCAAAGGACGACCACCAATACGCAGCGAACATCATCGTTCGAGACTGCACCTTCGATGAGAACCGGCGAAACGGCTTGGCCCTCATCGACGTCGAAGGAATCGTCCTAGAACGACTCCGCATCACGAACACGGCGCTTGGCGACAGCGATGTCGACGGCCCGTCCGCCGGAACATCACCGCGCGTTGGCATCCAGATCGAACCTTTTCAGCCAGCCGTGAGCGAAGGCTCCGACGAGCTGCGAATCCTGGAAGAGGTCACGGATGTCGTCGTCCGAGACAGCACCTTCGAAGGAAACTACGGAGCCGATCTCAACTTCTTCAAGTGTCACCGCGCCGAGGCCTACAACAATACCTTTGGCTCAAGCCTCGTCACCATCGCGGCCTTCGAAGTCCACGTTCATGACAACGAGTTCGTGGCGGATGGTGAGCGCCCGCGCGCGATCAACATTGCACCACGAATCCGACGAGACGGCTCTCACTTCGTTCGGGACTGGATTGTCGAAGACAACAATATCTCGGGATACGAAAACGGAATCGTCATTGGCGGAGAAAACCAGCGCATCGAGTCCAACGTCATCGCGACAACGGGCACGGGCATTCTGCTTTTGGAAGGCGTGAACGTCCGCTTCATCGACAATGAGCTGACGAGCCTGGCGAGCGGGTCCATCGGCTACCGAAACTTCCGCAGCGGCGCGAGGCGCACGCCGGTATCCGGTTATATCGAAGGAGGCACCGTCAGCGCCGGTGCGGCGCCGCTTCAGTTCAACCAAATCCAAGGCCCCTCCGCCGCAGACCCCTTCGTCGTGCGTGATGTCGTCTTCGAGTCTACGTCGGAGAGTCCCGCCTCCGTCGTCGCGTCGGACAACGTAAACGTCATCGGCTGCACAGCGGACGGCTTCGTCGGTGACGAGCGCAACAACGACGTCGACCTCGACGGCAACACCGAGCGCTAGCGAGGGCTCTACGCCCCCGCCTACCAATCAAAGTCAGAGCGCTCGAGACCCGTCGCGTGAATCTGCTCGAGACTCGCCGGCACGAAGTCCTCCATGGGCGTGGCTCCGCACGAAGAACACAGAACCTCGTCTTGGAGGCCGACCTGTACAAGAGTCGCCAGGCACTCTTGGGAATCACAAACATGCTTCTTTCTTCATCACAGACGAGCATCAGATGAGAGCAGCCGGGGCAGGCGACGAACACGAGCGACGAACCCTGACGGGAAACGGGGCATAGGGCGCGTAGGTGGTAGGGCTTTGTCATGGCGAAGGGCGCGACGTACTCTAACAGCGTCGACTCACTCAACGAACCGCGAGGTGGGGCTTACCCGCGTTGCGTTCGTCCCGGGATTTGTCTTTGTGTCGGCGCGGTCCCGCGCTCGGCCATGTCGATGTCGATGTCGATGGTGCGTGTCGCGCTCGTGCTCTGTTCCACCGGCTTTGACGCTCCGACGCCCACGTCATTCCACCATCGTTTCGCCTGTATCTGCAACCAAGGCTCAAACCCGCAGGCGTCGATCATGTTCACGAGCTCCCCGGCTGAGTCTGGGCGGTGTTACGGCGCGTCCGCTTTCGACGGTGACTGGTTGATCGTAGAGGCTCGTCTTTGGTTTTATTGGGGGGAATGTCTCACAGCCGGCGACGGGTTGAGCGGTGAGATCTCGGTCGTTTCCCGACGCTCGGGCGGGAGCAACAGTACCCTCAAGTCCTCCGCCAAGTCCCCGTCCACCGCTAGGAACGCCAGCTCGCAGTCGTGCCGAGTTCCGTTGTAGCGGCCCACATCGGACACGTAGCTCTCGCTGTTCGTCGACGGGAAGAGCAGCATGCTCCGTTTGCAGCCGAAGAGTTCATGGTAGCAGAACATCTGCTTCAGGGCGTTGCTCCCCGCGCGTTCGGCTTTGGGGACCTTCCACTTTGTATCGATGACAAGCTGAGTTTTCCCGTCGTCATTCTTCAGGACGATGTCCGGACGAAGACTCCTTGGATTGCCACTCCCTTGCCAAAAGTTCGCGACGGCTTGGGTGTGCACGGTGAGTCCCGGCAAGCGGAAGCGTCTCGCTATGGTGGCAACGTAGCGTTCCCAGAGGCGGTTCATGTCGAAGAGCAGCGCGAGTAATGGTGCGCTGCCGGCAGCGACACTTGCCGTTATGTGGAAGAGGATGAGCTGGGCGATGTGCAGCGCGCTCTGGTAGCGCGTGGTTTGGCGGTTGAGACGGAGTCTGCGCAACGCAGCCTGGTCGGGCTTCCAGGGAGGGGGGTCCGGAAACGCCTGACGGAGTTGGCGCGCCCGGGTGCGGGCCTTGCTGGGATGGGGAGGTTCTCGACGATGCACAGGGCCTCGATGAGGGCGCGGTTTGGCAGGCTCTGATGATCGTAGACGGGACTCGCGACGTAGACGCGCGCGGCATTCGCGGCGTTGTGACGGATCGCCGACACGAACCTTCGCGAAGCGACTCCAACTATCTCGAGCACCTTTGGTCTCTTCGTCTTTCTTCCAGCCGATTTTCCAGTAGTGGCCGTTCATGAAGCGTTCGAGCCGGTCACGTTCTCCATAGCCGCCGGCCCAGTAGTTGTGGCCCTCCTCGTCGTCCACTTCAGCGCGGTCTC
>JBLHKB010000410.1:0-6501 GCA_047619315.1 Polyangiales bacterium | reverse complement strand
GGCCACCGATGGGCCTGCCGAAGGCGACTCGATTTGAGCTCAGGAAAACGACTGGTCCCAGTGCTTCTCTGCGCGCTACTTATTTCGTGTGGAAGTCGTGCGGAGCGAACGCCGCCGAATGAGATTCGTGAGTTCGACTTCAGCGCTCCGCCGGCTTCCGCCCCGGGCGCCGCCCTGCTTCAGGGTGTGACCCCGTCCATTCACGACGCCCTGGAAGCTCTCAACAGCGCCGCCGTTGACGAAGAATGCAAGGGCGTCTTCGTTCGCGTTGGCGGTTTTGGCGGTGCGTGGGGAAGACTGACCGACCTTGGCCACGGACTCGACGCAATTCGAGAAGCTGGCAAAGCCGTCCACTGTCATTTCGATGCGACGGACAATGCGGGCTACGCTCTGATGGCGGGCCACTGCGACCAAATTGCGATGACCCCCGCCGGAGTCGTCGACCTCGTTGGACTGGCCTTCCAGGTCGTTTATTTGAAGGGCCTCCTCGATCACCTCGGCGTCGAGGCGAACATTTTGCACGTTGGGCGCTTCAAGGGCGCTGGCGACATGTTCACCGAGGACACCATGCCGGCCAGCGCCCAAGAGTCACTCGGCGCACTCCTCGACGACTTGGACGCCGTGTTTGCGGAAGCGCTTCGAGCTCGCAACCTTGACCACTCCGTCGTCGACAACGGCCCCTACACTTCAGTACCTGCCCTTGAGCTGAATCTTGTCGATGACATCGTCGTTGCTGGACGTGCCCGCTCAGCCCTCAGGTCGTCACTTTCGAACGCTGAAGTTCGTCGCGTGTTCCCGCCGCAAAACGACCAAGAGTTCAGTCTGAGCAGCTTGCTGCTTGGTGGCGATGACGAAAACGACGCAGAGGCGGGGCGTCGAATCGTGCTTGTCCACGTGGATGGATCCATCGTCGATGGCACTCGCAGCCGATCAGGCCAGGCGGTTTCAGGTCCTTTCGTCGAGGCGCTGAATGAGTTCGCCGAAGATGAGAATGTCGCCGCCATTGTCTTGCGCATCGACAGCCCCGGAGGCTCGGTGATCGCAAGCGACGTCATGTGGAACGCAGTTCGCGAAGCCCAAGCTGTCAAGCCCGTCATCGCCTCGGTGGGCGACGTAGCAGCAAGTGGCGGCTACTATATAGCGTCTGCAGCCGATGTGATTTTCGCCCATCCGGGTTCCATCGTTGGAAGTATCGGCGTGGTGGGTGGGAAGATGAGCTTCGCCGGGCTTGCGGAGCAGATAGGCGTCCACCCTGAGACACTTCAACGGGGGCCGAACGCCAACTGGAGTTCACCGCTCACGCCATTTAGCGAGTCTCAGGAGGTCGCTTTTCAGCGACTCTTGCGCAGCGCCTACTACCGCTTCGTCCGGCGCGTTGCCACGGGTCGCGGACGCACCCAGAGCGAAATTCTGGAAGCCGCGGAAGGCCGCGTCATGAGCGGTCGACAAGGCCTTGAACGTGGCCTCATTGACCATCCGGGGGGCCTTGCAGCTGCCCTCGCGGAAGCTCGACTTCGCGCGGATGATGAACAAGGGGAGCTTCCTATCGAAGTTTGGCCTGCGGCGCCCTCTCCCATCGCGGCTCTTGGAGAAGCGTTGGGTGCGCGCGCGACCGCTGCCTACGTCCCTGCCCTTGGACCACTGCAGCCCCTCGCCGAAGAGTGGCTCTGGTTCCCTATGCTCCTCGAGCAAGAATCCGTGCTGGCGACGCTCCCATTTGCCCTTCGGATCCAATGATTTAGGCGTATTCTGCTCACTGTGAGTGGATCCGCCGCCTTACGTTCGCCTTTCGCCCCCGAAGTCCGCTTTTTTGACCGCCTTTGATGTAGAATCTGGCCGCCGTGCCTCTTGAGCCGAGCCCGACCGCCCGAGCGCTACTCGAATGTGCCCGCCGTGGCGCACTCAGTGCCGTATCTATCGGTGACAGCCGCCTCACTTTTAATGGAGGTCGCCTGGTCGCCGTCCAGGGTGCCGACGCTGGGCTCCTCGCTTTCCTTGTTCGTGCCGGTACCCTCACTCCTCGAGACGCTCGCGAGTTCGATAGCGGCGAAGACGATGACGTGCTCAGCGCACTTCGTGAACGCCTAGGAGGGAACGTTCTGCGGCGTGCGCGACGAGCCGCTTGGATCGACCGCCTCGTCGCGGTTCTTGATTCCGACAGCCCCCTTTCGCCGGCATCGCTTGGTCCCGTCGCTAGCACCCTACAGGGCGAGATGTTCATTCCGATTCTCTTGGACGCCCTCGCGCGTCGAGCAGGGAATCGAGATGCTGGCATGGTCGGCGCCCACGCCGAACTCGTGTTCGTGTGGCGCCTTGACGAGAGCGAAGCGGACCTCTCGGAAGCTCGCCGTTGGCTGACCTACGACCCGCCCGAGGACGAGTCTTTGGCGCGGCTCCTTGTGCGTCATCCAGGCGCCGCCCCTCGCCTTGCTGCTCTTGCACGCGCAGGCTTCGCATCCTTCTTGACCGCCGAGGAATCTGCTCAGACGCCACGCAGCGCGCTTCCATCTCTCGGTCGCGCAAGCCTGGCGCCTGCGCGTCCGCCTCTTCGTCAGCTGACCCCGGGTGCAACCGTGCCGCCGCCGAGTCTCGCCATTCACGACATCAAGCTTCCGTTATTTGCAACCCAGTCCGCCGCTCCGCTCGAAGATCCGCTCTTCGACATAGAGTCGCGGATAACGTTCCTTGAAGCGATGAACGCGCCGGGGCCAGACCGTGCAGAGGCGTGGGCCGCGTCGGGTGAGGCTTGGCTTCAGATTCATGGTGCCTTAGATGAAGCCTGTCGCGCCTACCGAGAGGCGGCAGCTGCCGATCCAACAGACACCACCGCCCTTCTTCAGTCCGCGCGCCTTTGCATCGCTACCGGTCAGCGTGAACTGGCGCGTGCTTACGCTTCGTCCGCGACGTCCGTCGCATCGGACCAGACCTCGGGAGAATGCCGTCGCTTTGAAGCAAAACTTGCACTCCAATCCGGCGAGCGGGAGCGGGCCGCGGATCTTCTGCGCGATCACCTGGAGATCGACACCGGTGACGCTGAAGTTTGGGCGTTTCTGGCTCTGGAAACCGGTGACCCGCAACTTTGCGCCAAAGCCGAGACCATTCTGGGCGGTGGCGGCCTGAGCGGCATCAACCTCGAATCCGAGCTCCGAAAAGCAGAGCTATTGGTTCGCGGTGGACACCCAGAATCTGCGATCCACCGACTCAGAGAAGCCGCAGACGCTGCGAGTGATATCGGACTCGCTCGGGCGATGCGACTGGAAGCCGCGGAACACGCTGAGTTCATTCGCCGTCCGGACCTGGCGTTCGCGCTCCTGTTCGATGCCTTCGTTCGAGACGCATCCATCGAGGTGCTCTACGAACCTCTCGCCCATGACGCGATGGAGGCGAGTGAGCCCGAACTCCGCGCTGTCCTTCTTGAGCGCTTCGCCACGCTCACAAGCGGGACCGTTGCGTCCAGCTGGTTTTTGAAAGCGGCGAAAGCCTTCGCTGCACTTCCGGGTCACGGTCGGCTTTGGTCCCACGAACTGACCATTCGCGCACTGGAGGCAGATCCTGCTTCGGCGGACGCGCTCGAAGCTTTGACTACGAGCGCAGACGACTCGCGCGACGCCAATATCCTCGCAGATGGTCTTGAGCGCGCGGCCATTCGCGCCGATGACGTTTCGGGCGTCCCGCTTTTTGAACGTTTGGCAGGACTGGCGGAAGCCCGCCTTGGTAGCGTTCATCGCGCCGCCTGGGCGTGGCGAATGGTTCACGCACGAACGGGCCGCGAAGATGCTGGCCGAGAAGCACTGCGACTCGGCGAAAAAGCCGCGGTCCGCTCCAGCCTGCTTCGATTAGCTGAAGAAGACCTCGAGAATGCCGATTCCGAAACGCGACCCGCGGCGGTTCGCCGTCTGGCTGCGATGCTCCGCGACCACCCCGAGCAAAGAATTCGGGCCGCGGCGCTCTATCGCGAATACCTGAGTGGTCACCCCGATGACCGGAGCGCTGCCGAGGCCCTAAGACGTCTACTTGCTTTGAGCGGCGACCCTGAAGCAAGACTCTCCTCCCTCCTTGACCAACACGACCGTGTCTCCACGTCGACGGACCGAGACCGGCTGCTTGACGAACTGACGGGGCTACTCGCACTGCACGGGCGGTGGTCGATGTTGGCGACACGCGCCCAGGATTGGTGCGCCGGCTCTCCCTCGAACCACGTTGCGATCGCTCGTTTCGAGCTCGCTGCCCGACTCGTGGGCAGCCCACCCCAGCGAAAAGCAGCTCGCGACGCTCGGCTTCAGGCACCACAGCGAGCGACTCATGCGCCACTTTGGGTCGAGCGCGCTCGCGAGGCAGCGGATGGCGATGTTGCGCTCGGTCACTTAAACCGTGCGTTGGCCATCGACCCCCGGTGCGTCCCAGCGCTGATCGATGGAGCGCTACTCGAGCATGGCTCACCGGCCGATCAGTGGGAGCGAATTCAAGCCGCCCGCCACGTAGCGCCAACGGATCCTGTGCTGCTTGCGCGTGCCATCGACATGAGTCGCGAACACCGTCCGGACTTCCTCGCGGAACTCATGCGCGTCGCCGAGGGGTCTCCCAACAGAGTACGTCAGCGCCCACCAGAGCGGTTCGACGCAGCGTGCGAAAGCGGAGATGTGGACCGGGCGATGCACGCCCTCGACGCTTGGCTGGCCTCTATTTCGCGGCCGTCAGGGATGCGAATCGTTACTGGTGCGCGCCTCATGGCAAAAACCCACCCGGATGACGCTGCCCGCATTCTGGTCCGGGCAACCGACCAGACAAGTGACCCGCGGTTGCTCTCCGCTGCCGATGAGTACGCGCGAGACGATGAAACTCGAGGCCTGATTCTCGAGCGGCGAGTCATCTGGGATGATGATTTTGCTCATGCTCTTCGCGAGCTTGCGCACCTTCGTCGCAACGCACGTCGGACACCTAGCGAAGCCCGCACGCTCCTCCGTATTTTGGCGGACGACCCAAGCGACCAGCCTGCCCTCACTCGCCTCTCTGAGATCTATGGCGAGTGTGGGGAGTACGAGCGGCTGTATGCCATTCACGCTCTACAGCGAAACGCGAGCCGAGGTGCTGCCGAGCGTGAACGCGCAAGCATCGCGATGGCTGTCATTGCATACCGACACCTTCGGGAACCTGCCCGTGCGCGCAGCGCGATGGAAGACCTCGCGGCCGACCCGGCGAGCACGGAAACAGCCGCCGCCGTGCTTTCCAAACTCGGCGATCACCGCAGCGCAATCGATCTTCTCGTCCGGCGGGCCGATTCCACACGACGTGAGCACCCAACGCTCGCCCAACGCTGGGTCGTCACGGCGGTGGCCATCGCCGAAACGCTCCTGTCTTCCCGGCCCATTGCAATCGAGGTCGCAAGCGAAGCACTAAAGCGAGGCGTCCGCGGCGCAGATCTCATGCTTCTCTTTGAGAAGCTGACCCTCCGTGAGAAGGATCGGGAGACCGCCATGGCGGTTTACGATCACCTTCGAAAAGTGGCCATGGGCCCACATGGCCGACGAGGTACCACCTACCGATGCGCGCGTTGGCTCGAGCGACTCGGCGACGAGCGGGCAGCGCTCCAGAGCTACCAAGCGGCATTCCACGACGATCCCGGCGACGGCGTCATCCTCTCGTCCATCGAACGTCTTGCCCGCCGTTCCGGTCAATTGGTGGTGTGGGCGGATGCGTTGCGCGCGCTCGCCGACCGCCAAACTCACGTTGATCATCGGCTTCGCGTCGAGCGCCGTCTCGTGGCGCTCCTGGATCTGGATATGGGCGACCCAAGCGCTGCCCTCGACCGACTGACGGGCGTTTGGGAGGACACACAGAAAAGCGAACTCGTTCCAGAGTTGCGAAAGCTGCTCCAGAAGATCGACTCCGACGTCGACCGACGAGCAGCGATCGATCGACTCGTCGGTGGCCTACGGGCACGAATCGAATCGACTTGGAACTCCGATGATCAGGCTGCGACGCTCGGAACACTCGCCGAACTTCTCTTCGTCGAAGGCAACGACTCAGTCGCGGCGACAAAGGCGATCAACGAACTGGGTGCTCTTCTCGAAGACGAAGAGGACATCCCCCGTCGTTTCGGTGCGGATGGCTATGGCCGGTGTGCCACCGCGTTGCTCGCAGATGCGCCGGACCGTGCACGTGAGTACGCGGAAAAAGCGCTGAGCTTCGATCACGAACACGTTGGCGCACGTCGTGTGATCGAGGAGCTAGGCATGTCGCTGCCCGAAGCACCCGAGGAGCCATCCAGACACGAAGATGCGATGTCGTTTGCGGACCTCGCCGAAGAACTCGGCAACGATGATGGCGGACCAGCCCCCTTCGCCGAAGCCATGGTGGAAGACGCTCCTGTGGCTGAAGAAGCCGAAGAAACCGTCGCCGAAGAAGCCGACGCCGAAGAAACCGTCGCCGAAGAAGCCGACGCCGAAGAAACCGTCGCCGAAGAAACCGTCGCCGAAGAAGCCGAAGAAGCCGAAGAAACCG
>JBLHKB010000409.1:0-6550 GCA_047619315.1 Polyangiales bacterium | reverse complement strand
CACGCACTACGCCAAAGAAGGCGGCGGTTTCGACATTGAGAACCTCGCGCCCTTCGTGGCCCAGGGCGCAAGCATCGTCGAGGTCACCCTCTTCGCTTTGTGCGTTCTCGCTGGGATCTACCTAGTCCGCGAAAAGCGCGATGGGCTCTTTCTTCTGGTCGTGCTGGGAACGGCGTTCTTCGTCGGACTCGTCGAGCGCGACTGGATGCCCAATGTGCGCCACTTCTTGCCCGTGCAGATGCTCTTGCCCTTGGTGCTCCTCGGAGCGGCACGACACAAGAAGCCGCTGCTGAGTGCCGCCATCGCGCTCTTGGTGCTCGCGTCCTTCGACATCGCGAAGATCGACTCACGCTACAGCGTCAGCGACTTTCACACCCACGGACGTGGTGAAGACTGGCGCCGCCCTAAAACCGCCGAAGCATGGGCCGACACATGGGCCGCGCTCCGCGGAGAGTGGCCGGACCATGTTCGAGCCATGCCCGCTTACCAGAACGGCATGATCACTCAGGTCTATGCGCTCATCGAAGCCGACGAGCGCCCCCTCGAAGACGTTTGGTTTATCGCGCGGGACATCGGTCGCGTCGGTTGGCTCACGCCCGTTCGCGTCTTCGACACCGACGGACTCTTTACCCCCGACGTCGTGGAGCTTGGTGCGGAGACCGTCGACCACGACATCATCCTTCGCGCTTTCGAACGACCGATCGCGATGAGCGAACTCTACGGGCCGTGGGCCGTCGGCGCCCAGCTGCCGGAAGTACGCGCCGCCTACCGACCCCACCCGGACTTTGGGCACTTGGGCGCACGCGATGTTCCTCGGCCCTCTCCCGAACTCATCCTCGAGCGCTACGAATATGCGCTGAGCCGCCTGCCAAGCGCTTACTCGTTGATGACGCTCTATGGCGAAGGCGTCGGCGCGGCGGTGGAGCGACGCGTGGAGCTCGTGCGCGGGCTCGCAAGCGACGCTGCCGGCGCGGTCTTGGACGAGGCCCCATCCTTCGCACGCCCTGCTGTGCGCCTCGACGACTCCGTCGACCTCCTTGGCTGTGAGGTCCCGAGCGAGGCCGCCGCAGGCGAGGACCTCAGCATCTCGTGTTACTTCAAAGTCATCCGGGCGCTCCCGCGTAACTTCGACGTCTTCGTTCACGTCATCGGCGGCACGTTCATCCATGGAGACCACACACCCGTGGGCGGGTTCTTGCCCACGAGCGAATGGCCCGTCGGCCGCATCGTCCGCGACCGCTTCCGCGTTCATGTTCCAGACGACTACCACGGCGAACTCTCACCCCGCATTGGACTCTACGCAGGCAGCCGCAGAGCGCGCGCCGTCGTCGTCGCGGGGGACAACATCGGATCCATCGATGACGACGGGCGCATCATCCTCGACTCGATCCGCGTTCCCTGAGAGCGTGACTCGTCGGGAATAGGCTCCGACCGGGTCGCGCTCGCAGCGCAATATTCTGCACGGGTCCCCGCCCCAACTCAGCGAGAGCAACGCGAAGCTGCAGCCGAGGGCGCCCGTGGTGGCGTTCCTTTAGTTCCTCATGGTCCTCTTTGGGACGGCCGTGGGAGTGTTTAGGATGGGTTCAACCCCGTCCTTCTGTTCTCTCACTTTGGACGGGCGAACCGCTCGGCGATGTGCGCGGACATGGCTCGTTCTCACCAGCACCGGCGGCCTACGCACGGCTCGAAACCGTGCTACTTTAGAGGCCGTGCCGGAAGTGCTTAGTGATGCCCACTTGCTCGCCTTCGCGCGCCGCCTTCAGGTGATCGACACCTTCGATGGGCTACTGGCGGAGCGAAGTTCGAGACGCCCTGGGCTACAACACCACCTGGCTCGCCATCTACGATGACGACGGTCATCACGTTCGAATGCTGATGGTCCAAGGGGATAACGCTGAACACGTGTGGGAGTCCGCGGCGGTGATTCCCGTGGACGGCGACCCCTACATGGAGCGGATCCGCGACGCGTCCACAGTACAGATCATCGAGGACGCGCAGCTGTCTCCCGATGTGAATCGAGAGATTGTCGTCGCCCTCGGCAACCGAACGATCATCAACCAGCCTCTGCGGCTTATCGACCGTGCACTAGGCGCGATCGGTCTGGGTACCTTCGGGGAGGAAGGGGTCCGGCTCCCGACGCTTGCAGAGCTGGCCTACCTCGAGAACATGAGCCAGCAACTGGTGATGGCCTCGGCACGCTTGCTCCTCGACCAGCAGCGCCAGGAGGCTGCAGCCGAACGTCAGGAATTTCAGCGCAAGCTCGCCCAGCGACGACGACTTGAGAGCCTGGGGCAGCTGGCGGCGGAGGTCGCACACGAGTTCAACAACTTGCTCACCATCATCCTGGCAAGCGCATCCATCATTGTGGACGCAGACGACCTCTCCGAGGCAGCCGAAGACCTGCAGAACATCCTCGACGCGGGAAACTCCGCCGCAACACTCACCCACAAGCTCCTCACCTTGGGGAAGGAACAGCCGCTAGTCCTGGACGAGGTAGACGTGAAGACCGTTCTCGACAAAACCGCCGGCGCGTTTCAGCACTTGATGCCGAGCGAGGTGACCCTGGACTACGTTGCGCCGCCAAAGCCATTGCACATCATCGGCGACGAGGGGCAGATCCAGCGCTTGCTCCTCAACCTTCTGCTCAACGCAAGGGACGCCGTGGATGAGAGCGAGAACAGATGCATCGCCCTGCGCGGCGACGTCGTGGAGTTGGACCAGGCGTCCGCCAACGAGCATCCAGGAACTCAACCGGGACACTATGTGAGGGTAGCGGTGCAGGACTGGGGGACGGGGATGGCCCCGGATGTTTTGGACCGGATCTTCGAGCCATTTTTCACGACAAAGGGCCACGACAAAGGGTCTGGCTTGGGACTCGCGATCTGCCGCGGCCTGGTGGAACAACACGGCGGCTTTCTGCACGCACAGTCCTCCGCGGGCGGCGGTTCCACCTTCGAGGTCTACCTGCCGAGTCGCGAATAGAAGAGTGAGAGCACGCCCTTTTTCGGCCGTCGACACCACCTTGGTCGGCGCCTGTCCCGCCTATACGCACTCGCAGCTCGATGAACACGGCGTGGTGTTCGTCGCTCAGCCGGGCGGCGCCACCGCCACAAAAGCCGCCGCGAACGCGCGGGTCCGCCGCGGGGACTTCTTCTCTTTGTCGGTCTCAGGGAAAGGGAAAAAAACGCCGCACTATATGCCAAATGAAGGGCCTCACATAGTAACCAGTGAAGTGCGGTCCCGGTCCTTCGCAGAGAGAGTCAGCGCGCGTAGAATATCGACGGCGCTCAAGTCCGTTGGCAGCACATGCCCATGACTGAAGCTTCGAGACCCCCGCCCAAAGCGCGCGCCCGCTTCCTACGGATCGCGCTTCGCAGCCTCTGGATCCTGGGCCTCGCTACGCTCACGCTAGGTCCACTGGAAGCCCTCACGGCGTCCTACGGCGACGACCTCGGCGACGCCCTTCCGCCAAGAGGCCTCGCGCACTTTGAGGCCATGGAGGCGCACTTCGCCGAGCCCTTCACAGGCTACGCCCAGTACAGCGTTCTCACTCCGCAGTTCGGCGTCATCCTCCTCTCTCACTCTGCCCTCGGCTTCCTCAACGTGGTGCAATCTACGCCGGAACTTCGAGCGCGCGCATGCGCGTCCCTCGAGCACGTCGCGGCGCGCGCCTTTGACTCACGCGTCTCTCCTTACGAACGAGACCCACGCGAAGTCGAGCGCTTCGAAGACTACAACCTCTACCTCTCCCACCTCTCGCTCGTACTTGGTGCCCGGCGTATGGCGTGTGGTGACGGCGCAGCTGGGGACGACGACGCCTTTCACACCCGCATCAACGCCCACGTGCGCGAACGTTCCCTCACCTCCCACAACGCCCACGCCCGCAGCTTCCCGTACTCCGAACGCTTCCCCGCCGACCAAGCCGCCACCCTCGCGTCGCTCTATCTCTACGACCTCACGCACGACACCGAGCTCGCCCGCGAGCCCATCGACGCGTGGCTGCAAACGATGGCGCTCCCGGAAAACCTCGCCGAGCACGGGCTGCACCGCTCTTCTCTCGACGACGAATACCCCCACGCACAGAACGCACGTGGCTGCGCGCTCTCGTGGACCTCGTTCTACATGCCTCAGTTCGCACCGGACGAAGCCCGCGCGCTCTACGAAGGCTATCGAGAGCACTACGCCGTCGAGGTCGCCGGCCTTGGTGGGTTTCGCGAGTATGCACCAGGCGTCGACGCCGGCGCGGATGCCGACAGCGGCCCCATCGTGCTCGGCATGGGCGTCGCCGCCACCGGTCTCGCCCTCGGCGCCGCGCGCTTGCACAACGACAGCTCCACCTACCATCGCCTGATGCAAACGGCGGCGAGCGCGGGAGCCCCGGCGGCGCTGGGAACGGGTCGCTCCTACCTGCTCGCGGCTATGCTCGGGGAAGCGATCCTCTTTCATGCGACCACCGCACGACGATGGGAGGGCCCCGAGATCCAAGCCACACCCTACGAGAGTACGGCGCCGTGGGGCACGCTGCTCTACGCTGCGTTTCTGCTCTTCTTGGTCGGACGAACCCTCCGCGAGCTGTGGAGGGAGCGGAAGCCCCCAAGCGCAAACGAAGCACAAACGAAGCACAAACAAGCCCCTGCCAGCGATGCCCCTGCCAGCGATGCCCCTGCAAAAGCCGAGCGATGAAATCCAAGAACGAAAAAGACTGCGCGTGTGGCAACAAGTCGGTGGCGTACGCGCAATCTTTGGCTTTGAACCTCCCCCTGAACGATGGAAAGGACCGCTGTATGCCCTGCCAACGAGCGCGGCGAGCACACGGCTTCCGCATGATGGTGATGCTCGTCGCGTTGGCCGTCTGCGGGTTTGGACTCTTCTCAGGCGACCCCTACGCCCTCGTCGCCCTCGCTCTCGCACCCCTCGCGTGGGCCGTCAGCATCCCTTACCTAAGGAGCGCCGAAAGTGAGCGAGGGCCCAACGCAGGCAAGCTCTGAGCGAGGGAATCTTCACACGACCCAAGGTCTCGAAGGATGCGGGAGTCAGACTCTGCACACCCCATTCGGAGCTAAGCAACGCGATGAACACCCTCTCTCTTTCTCTAAGGAAACTTTTCGGAAGTCTCCTCGCCGCAGGCGGCTCACCTTCAAACTCTCTTCGTCGGAACGCCCTTCCGCTCGTAGCGGCGCTCTTCCTCTTTTCGTGCGGCGCCAGCTCCTCCGCAGTCGCCTCTCCCGTCACTGTCGCCAACGCCCCAGCCGACGTTGACCCGGCTCCCAACAGCGATGGAGTCCAGCGCGCCGGACTCCTGCCCTCAGTTCCTCCAGCAGCCGAGGCCCCAGAAGCCGTCACTGAGGCGATGCGCGTCTTCGCCGCCGAGAACGAAGGACGAACCCTCCACCTCTCCGTCCACGGCTCTACGCCAGACGCCGGGCTGCGCGTGTCCTGCCCCGTCGCTGTCCTTTGCGATGCGGACTTCGACTACCGCGCTTACCGCGGTTCTTGGGACGGCTTCAGCATGTACATGAGCTTCTCGCCGGACGTCATCGGTCACCTCGACGACCTGGAAGCTGTGCGTGAGGCCTTCGCGTACGTGAACTTCGATCTCGGTTTCCCAGGACTTGAATCCGGCTCTTGGCGCGTCGTGGAATCTCACGCCGGCTTTCGAATCTTCCGGCACGGGGCTCCCGAGGTACACATCGAGTCCGTCCAAGGCGGACGCATCCAAGGCACGATAGTGACCACCATCGATGGCCTCCGCGCCGTCGACACTTCCTGCGCGCAGATGATGGACGGCCCCGAGACGCCCGGCTGCGCCGCCAGCGTGAGTAGCGCGTTCAACGTCGAGATCGACTTCGATCTGGCCCTCGAGGATATCGCCGTCCTCGATTGCAACGCGCCCGAAAACGAAGACCGCTGCGGCTGAGCGACATGAGCGGCTGAGCAGCGGTGGAGTTCTCGCAGGACATCACGAGTGTGAGAATGCCGGGCATGCTAGGGAAGAGCATGCGCGTTCTCGCCTTACTCTTATGCTCGCTCGCCCTCACCGCCTGTGGCGACGACACAGCACCTCCGCCTCCCTTTGACGCTGGGACCCCAGCCGATGGAGGCCCGCTCTTCGACGGTGGCCCCATTCCTACGCCGGGCTTCGAGTGCACCGTGGGCGACGAGTTTCCGCTCCCGGCCTTCAGCGCCGCGCTCGGCGTGAACGCCGTCGACATCGCTATCGCCGGCGGCTCGCCCTTTGGCCCCGCCGAAGACTCCGCAGAGCAGCGCGCCCTCATCTACGCCTCGACGGCGGACTCCGTCTTCGTCCTCGACCCCGCGGACGAAGAACTTCAGACCCTCGGCGATATGGTCTCGCCTGAGAGCACGTCGCTGCCGGGCGGAGCCCTCCGCGGTCGAAGCAACGGCCGCGTCTATGTCGGCGCTGGTGGCAACACGCGCATCTTTGAGCGTGACCTCTCCATGCGCGACGCCATCGCCGGAGACTTCACCGAAGCGCGCGGTATCGACGTGAACGCGTCGGGCCATATCTTCGTCGCCACGGCGGACCGCG
>JBLHKB010000408.1:0-6559 GCA_047619315.1 Polyangiales bacterium | reverse complement strand
CGTACGGATGATGGTCGCTTCGCGTGCGAGCTGGCCGCGGGCGTTGCTGCCCCAGCAAGACAGGCCGTCAGACCCGAAGGCACAGCTGTAGTTGTGCACCGCGATGAGGAGCGCGCTAGAAGACACGCCCAGCGGCATCGCGGGCTCTTGCGAATCGACGAGCGCTCCCGTGCCGAGCTCTCCGTCATCTCCGCGGCCCCAGCAGCGCGGCAGACCATCGACGCTCCCGCAGGTGTGCTCGAGACCCGCGCTGAGGTTCGACACCACGCCCACGGTCACCGCCAGCGGCGCAAGGCTCCCCACCGTGGTCCCGTTGCCGAACTGGCCGTTGTCGTTGATGCCCCAGCACCACATGGCGCCCGCCGCGTCCGCCGCGCAGGTGTGGTGGTCGCCGGCGGCGATATCCACGATGCCCGAGAGGCCCACGTCCTGTGCGCTGTTCACTTCGCCCAAGACGCCGGTGCCAGCCTGACCGCGGTCGTTCTGTCCCCAGCAGCGAACGCTTCCGTCCATGAGCCTCGCGCAGCCGTGGGCGTTGCCGATGGCGAGCTGAACCACCAGCTCATCGAGGGGCGTGAGGTCCGTGTCCGCTACGCGCGTCGGCAGCGGCACCGTGGACCCGGCGACCCCGATCCCGAGCTGCGAGGTGCTGTTGCTGCCCCAGCACCAAGCGTGTTGTGCGTCGTCGACGGCGCAGTTGGAGCGCTCGCCGCCCGCGATCTCCGTGAAGGTTCGAGCGGTGAACGCGGCGTCTCCGGACAAACGTCGCGGTCGAATCGTCGGGATCACCGGCGATCCCGTCGCGCCTCCCGCGCTGCTCCCCCAACACCAGATCTCTCCCGCGACATCGATGGCGCAGGTGTTGCTTTGGCCCACGCTGATCTCCCTCACCAAGAACGACGCGCTCATCATGGACTCAGGGTCGAGGACGATGGTGGGGAGCACACGTGCCGTCGACGTGCCGTCACCGAGCTGGCCGCTGAGGTTGGTCCCCCAGCACAACATCGTCCCTGAGCGGCGGCGAATACACACGTGCTCGTCCTGGCCCGTGACCTCGTCGATGGGGTCGCAGTAGCCGCTCCCGCAGAGTCCGTCGCACACGATGCCGCACCCGCCGCAGTTCATCGGATCGTTCAGGATGTCGACTTCACAGCCGGTGGCCTCAATGCCATCGCAGTCGCTAAACTGGTCGACGGGATCACACTGATCGATCTCGCAAGTACCCGCATTGCAGGTCCAAAGCGCGCCCATGTCTTCGCACGCCATCCCGCACATGCCGCAGTGCTCCACGGTGGCCAGCGTGTCCACTTCACAACCATCGCTCTGCATCTCGTTGCAGTCGCCGCGGCCCTCTTCGCATTCAAAGCCGCACATGGACGTCTCGCAGATCGCCGTCGCGCGCGCAGGCGTTGGGCAGTCCGCCGCTCCACACACGCCGCAGTTCGCTGGGTCCGTCTCAATGTTGACGCAGCCGCCCTCGCACTCAATTTCTCCGGCTTCGCAGTTTGGAACGCAGAGGGCGACTCCCTCTTGCACGTCGCACAAAGACGTAGGAATCAAACAAACCGTCTCGCAAGTTCCGCAGGCGCCGCCCGATGTCAGCCGGACCTCACACCCGTCGAAGGGGAGGTTGCCGTTGCAGTCGCCCCAGCTGTCTTGGCAGCCCTCAAACTCACAGACGCTGTTGATGCAAGACTCCTCCGCGTTGTCAAAGTCGCAGACCTCGCCGCAGCGGCCGCAGTTGTCAGCGCTCTCGGTGGTGTGGATCTCGCAGCCGTTGTTGAAGGCCATGTCGCAGTCCGCGAAACCTTCGACGCAGTCCTGCACCACGCAGGTGTCCTCGAAACCGCAGATGGCGTTCGCGTTCGTCGCGTTGCATTCCTCGTCCTCCGTGCAGTCCGGCGCAGGCCCCACGTCGACGCCTACGCTGACGTCCGCCTGAGTGTCCGGTCCGCCGTCGCTTGGGACGTCGATTCGCACGTCGCCGTCCATTTGCGCGTCGCTTCCTGGTCCGCCATCGACGGGAATCTCAAAATCGCCGCTGTTAGCGACGATGGAGCAGCCCGCAAGGGTAAGGCAGGCAACGGCGAGTCCAGAGATTTTCACCACACGACTGTGACAGATAGCTTGCCACAGTGCGATGCGCAGGTTGGAGCACCTGAATCATCAACACACACAAGGCTCATTCTTCTTCGTGTGGTCCCTCCATCGCTAGTCCCGTTCCACAACACTTGGCATACTCGCGAAATGCTTCGTCGTATTCTGCTCTGCTGTGCTCTTGGCCTGTTCGTTTCTTCTTCCTCTCAAGCGCAGGAAGATGCGCAAGTCACCATCGAAACAAATGAGACGGTGCCGGACGCACCAGTCGCCGAACCAGTCGCCGAACCAGTCGCCGAACCAGTCGCCGAACCAGTCGCCGAACCAGTCGCGCTTCCTGTCATCCATGCGTTGCCTCCGTCCGCGACCGCCGTCGAGGCCGTCGACGTAGACGACGTACCTGCCGACTTGCCCAACGATGAGGCGGCCACGAGCGAACTGAGCGAACCCAGCGAAGCGCCAAACCTCGTCCTCGCCACCACCCTCGGCGGCCTCGCAGGCCTCGTGGGCGGATTCGGTCTCTCCTGGGGCCCGAGCTTTATTGTCGCCGGCACCAACGAAGGCGCCCACGACGCACGCACCGCCGCCATCATGATGGGCGTCACGACCTGGGGCACGCCGCTCACCACCGCCGTCGGCATTTTCGCCGCAGGCCGCGCCGCAGGCGGACGTGGAAACTTTGGCCTGACGCTCTTGGGGACCACCCTCGGCGGCATCCTCGGCGCTGGTCTCGCCGGCATCGCCTACTCCGTAGACCATTCCCAGGCGCTCACGGTCACCGGCGTGCTGAGCATCCCAGTCCTCCAGTGGGCCGGCGGCGTCCTCGCCTATCACCTCTCTCATCGCGTCCGGAATCGACCCGCCGAGTCTCGTCGACAGGCGCTGCCAAGTCTGAGCGTTCATCCGGGTGGCGCCTCCCTTGGCTGGAGCGGCAGCTTCTAGACCCGTGGCCAAGACACCCAAGTTCCCAGTCACGCCTGCCATCCGCGCACTCCGCGACAGCGGCGCAATCTACGAGCCTCAGCTCTACGACTACGTCGAGCGAGGCGGGACCCGCGCGTCTTCGGCGGCGCTCGGCGTCGAAGAGCGCTGCGTCATCAAAACGCTCATTTTGATCCGCGAAGATCGAAGCCCGCTCTGCATCCTGATGCACGGGGACCGTGAGATCGCCACCGGCGTGCTCGCGAAAGCCATCGGCGCCAAAAAGATCAGCGCCGCGGATCCCAAAGTCGCTGAGAAACACTCGGGCTATCGCATCGGCGGCACCTCGCCCTTTGGACTACGAACGAAGATGCCAATCTACGTAGAAGAGACTGTCCTGACGTTGCCAAAGCTCTACATCAACGGTGGCAAACGCGGCTTCCTCGTGAGTATGAGCGGGGAAGAGCTGCGGCGCGTCTGTGAACCCACAGTGGTGCACGTGGCTCAGCCTGAATCGCGCTAGAGAAGACCGGATGAATACAAAACGCATCGCATTTCTCACGCTCACCGACCGGACGGGCTACTGCATCTACGACGCCCTCGCGATTCCGCACTTCGCGAAGCTTGGCTACGACGTCGAAGAGGTGCCGTGGGACTCCGGCGCGGACTGGAGCCAATACGATGCCGCGATCATTCGCTCCACGTGGGACTACACGGAACGCAGCGAGGAGTTCTTCCGAACGCTCGCCGTCATCGAGAGCTCTACTCAGCTCTTTCACAACCGGGCGCTCGTCGAGTGGAACGCGCACAAGTCCTACCTGCGCGAGGTGCGCGACGCTGGGGCTCCTCTCTTGCCCACTCTCTTTGGCAGCGCGCTGCAAGACGCTGACCTCGAAGCCGCCTTCAAAACCTTCGGGTGCGATGAGCTCGTCATCAAGCCCGCCGTGAGCGCCAACGCCCGCGGAACCTTTCGTCACCCACGTGGAGATTCCTCGGCGCAGCTCCTTGAAGCTCACGCCGGCGACTACCTCATCCAGCCTTTTGCGCCGGAAGTGGTCGCCGAAGGCGAGCTCTCTCTCTTCTACTTCGGCGGAGAGCTCTCCCACGCCGTGATGAAGACACCGAAGCTCGGTGACTTCCGCGTTCAGGAAGAACACGGAGGCATTCTCAAGAGCGCCACGCCGGACGCCGAAGCTCTCAAAGCAGCAAAGCTCTGCCTCGCCGCCGTGCCCTTTGAGCTGCTCTACGCGCGCGTGGACCTCGTTCACTTCGATGGCGCGTGGGGACTCATGGAGCTCGAGCTCATCGAACCCAGCCTCTACTTCCCCTTCGATGAGGAGTCGCCGGCGCGCTTTGCACGCGCCGTCCATGCGCGGCTGACCCGCTAGCGGCGACGGTAACGGATTCGGTACACGACGTCCGCCGGCAGGCGAGGACTGGCGATGCGCACGGTGAGCGTCAGCGATTGTCCGCCCTCGTTGAGCCGGAGCACGTGAGTGAGCGTGCCACCATCCGCGACCATGGTCTGCCGGAGGCGCCCATCGACGAAGCCCTGACGCGAGCGGATGTCGTCGCCAAAAGGGTCCGTCATGGCGTGACGGGAGCCATCGGCGGCGAAGTCCAGGTCGTAGTCGCCAACCTTTGCGCGAAAGTCTGCTCCATTTCCTTCGACGAGGATCGCGCGAGGTACCGGCATGCCCGCTCGCAGACGCCGCCCTGCGATGCCACGGGCAAAGATGCTCATCTCGTCCGTCACGCGTTCGATGGCCGCGTCCCGGCGAGTCTCTACGGATTGAACGCTGGCTGCGAGAGCCCAGCGGCCTCGCAACGTCGGCGCTTCCGTCTGCGCATGCCCCATCGAAACGGAAGCGATGAGGAGCAAGGAGACTGCAAACGTCGATAGATATAGTTTCATCAGAAAGATCGCTCTAGAGTCATGGACCTCCGTGTCCAGGGCATGACTTATGCAACCAGAACGGCGGACCCTTCGCTAGACGAAGTCTAGACGACAATATTCGCGCACTCTCGTCTTGGCCACGAACTTTTTAACGTGGCTAGGCATGCTGAGCCATCCGTTTCATTTTTCGTTTGAGCGTGTTGCGGTCGATCTGAAGAGCACGCGCACTTTGCGCGATATTGCCATCGTACTTTTCTAGTGCGAGTGAAATCCATTCGCTCTCCAGACGCTGAACAGCATCGGAGAGCGGCTCGATGGGGCTCTCCGCCAGCGAGCTCTCAGCCGGGAGCGCGTGCACACCGCGAACTTCCGCGGAGAGGTCGGACTCGCGAACGACGTCGTCGCAGAAGACATCCCAGCGACGGATCTCGGCGCGCAGCTCTCGCACATTGCCCGGCCAACGATAGCGCCGAAGTGCTCGCCGCGCGCCACCGGTCAGACGTGGTGCGTCCGCCCCTTGGAAGGTCTCGATGAGAGCAGGCAAGTCTTCGATGCGCGTGCGAAGTGGAGGTACCTCGATGCGTACTCCCGCGAGGCGGTAGTAGAGGTCTTCTCGAAACTTCTCAGCGCGGACCATGGCTCGGAGATCACGATGCGTCGCGCCGATGACCCGGACATCGACGCTGATCTCCGACTCTCCCCCGACTCGCCGAAAGCGCCCCTCCTGGAGAACTCGAAGCAAGCTGGACTGCACGCGCGGTGAGAGCTCGCCGACCTCATCGAGGAATAGCGTCCCTCCATCGGCCCGCTCAAAGAGCCCCATTCGCCGCGCCGCAGCCCCTGTGAACGCGCCCTTCTCGTGGCCGAAGAGCTCACTCTCGAGAACGCTCTCACTCAACGCGCCACAGTTCTCCGCCACGAAGGGCTTGTCCGAGCGCTCGCTTTGACGGTGAATAGCGCGAGCGACGAGCTCTTTGCCGACGCCCGTTTCACCGACGATGACGACGGGAATATTCGAGGGCGCCACCCGAGCGATACGCGAACGCACCGCCGCCATGGCATCGCCGACGCCGACGATACCGTCCGGCTCGTCGCGACCGCGGAGGCGCTCGACCTCATCGCGCAGCGCGATAATTTCCGGAAAGCCTTCGAACTCCAAGTGAACTTCCCGCGTCGCGTGAGGGTGCGGGTTTGGCACGAAGGCCGGCGGGATGACCTGCAGCAAGCGCGCGTCGAGGAAGCCCGCTTTGACCAAGACGACCCAGATCGTTTGCATCTGCGGCGTGCCGGCGGAGAGCACCACGTCGATGTCGCCCTGAAGCTGCAAGGTCCCCTCCGACAAGAGCGTCTTCATGGCGGCGAAGACGTCGGCGTGGTTCGAGGGATCTGCAAGCTCGACGACGCGCACTTCCGCGCTTGGAACACAGGGGCGCAGATCGTCCACAAGATCCGCCGCACCCCCACGCCCTTCCGGCGTGGTCAGAACGATCACGTGCTCGTAGCGACCCGCGTTCTCCGGCGCGTCCACCAGCCGCTTCACCGGACCGACGTCTCCGCGTCGCCGCGCCTGACGATGGGAAGGCCGAGCCGCGGCGCCACGGTCACTCCAAGTAAGAAGAAGCGTCATAGATGGTGCATCTTACA
>JBLHKB010000407.1:0-6563 GCA_047619315.1 Polyangiales bacterium | reverse complement strand
AACGAAGGCGGCGTTGTTTGGGTCCCCTCGAACCTCGACCTCACGGATCAGGTTATCCAGCGATACAACTCCAGTCAGGGCTCCAGCAGCATGGGCATGGGCATGAGCTCCAAGATGCGTTAGCGCTCTTGCCCTCGCGGGCACGGAACTGAGACGGCGTTTCCCATTCGGGAGACGCCGTTTTTCTTTGGGCTCGATGCCCGCCGGCGAGACTGCTACGGACACCGGGTGCGCTCTCGTGTCACAGCACTGGCGCTTCTCTCGGCCCTTAGCTTCGGAGGCATCCTCCACGCGCAGGACCAAGGCGAGGCGAGGCCACGAAACCTGGCTCAGTTCCTCGAGCAGGCCGAAGCCCACTACCCCGCCCTCCAAGCCGACCAGTTCGCGCTCGCCGCTGCCGAAGCACGCCTTGGGGAAGCACGCTTTTCGCCGTACTTCCGCTGGACCGCCACCGCAGGGCTGACCGTCGCGCCGGACGCAAACGGCACCGCGATCTTCAGCGACCAGGACCAGCTCTCCTTCGACGGCTGGGGCCCCGCCCTTGGGGTCAACATCCAAGGGGCGATTCCCCTCTACACCTTCGGGAAGCTGCGAGGTCTACGCCGCGCCGCGCGAGCCGGAGTAGCCGTCGCCACGCACGATCGCGAGCGAACGCTAGCGCGTGTCCAATACGACGTTCGACGCGCCTACTACGGGCTTCAGCTGGCCCTCGACCTCGAGCAGATGTTCAACGAAGGACGAAGACATCTTGATGGAGCCGTGCGCAAGCTCGACGAGCTCATCGAAGCCAACGATCCAAACGTGAACCCGATGGATCGGCGGCGACTTGGTGCCGCCGTGGCCGAGATCGAAGCACGCGCCAGCGAAACGCAGCGACTCCGGGAGTCCAGCGAAGCGGCCTTGCGTGCGCTCACCGGCATCCGCCGCCCGGAGGTCCCCGCTTGCCCGATGACCGCGGCGCCGATCGAAGAGGCCACGAGCGAAGCCATGAGCGCGCGTGCGCGTGGGTCCCGACCTGAGCTCCGCATGTTGGACGCGGCCATCGACGCCCGCGAGGCAGACGTCGCTATCCAACGCGGCGGATATGCCCCAGACCTGGCCCTCGCCTTTCGCGCAGGCATCACGTGGACACCGGGCCGAGCCGACCAGAACAATCCCTGGATCGACGACCCGGCCAACCAACCTGCCCTTGGCGCCGGCATCTTGCTCCGCTGGAACCTCGACCTCGCCGGCAACGTGTTCCGGACTCGAGGCGCGGAGGCTCGTCTCGCCGAGACACGGCTCGACGCCGAGGAGGCGCGGGCTGGACTCAACCTCGAAGTGGAACTCGCCGTCAGCCAGCTGGAGGACGCACGTCGGCGCGAGGCCGCCTGGGGCCGTGGCGAACGCGAAACCCGCGCTTGGTTCGTCGGGGCCGCGCAAGCTTATGATGTGGGCACCCTCGAGCCCCGAGACCTCATCGATGCCCTCAAAGGCTACTTCGACGCCCGCGCACGCCATCTCCAGGCCCTGATGGAATTCAACATCGCCGGCGCGCAACTCGAGCGCGCCACCGGCACACGTCTCCTTTCCCTCACGGACTGGGAGCCGCCGTGCGACTGAACCAGACCAGAGACGGCATGAACAAGACTGAATGCTCAGCCTTGTGGACCGTCCAAAGGACAACGCCATGACTCTCCCACGACGAATAGCCTTCCTCCTTGCGGTCACACTGGCCAGCTTTCAGTTCTCAGCTTCGGCTGAGGCGCAACCAGCGCGCGCCCAGGCGTACCTGGAAGCTCAGCATCAGCGCGCGAACCGGATTCTCGGACAGTCCGAGGGGGCCGAGCGCAGCAGCCAGCTCACGACGCTCCTGGGGAACCTATTGGACTTCGACACGCTGTCCGCGACCGCTCTCGGTCAGCACTGGGAGGCCCAATCCGAAGAAGCACGTTCTCACTTCGTGAACCTTCTCCGGCAGCTCGTGGAGCGGAGCTACCAAGCCAACTTGGAGGGAACGCTCAACTTTGAGGTGAGCTACGTGAACGCCGAAACACGTGGCGAGCGCGTGCTCGTTCAAACCAGCGCCCGGTCTCGCGCGAACCGCCGAGCGCCTCCCGTCACCATCGACTACACGATGCGCCGCGAGGGTCGAAATTGGCGCGTTGTGGACGTCATTACGGATGGCCAGAGTCTGGTGGAGGGCTACCGCTCCCAGTTCAATCGAATCATCAGCCGTGACGGCTGGGACGCGCTCATCACGCGAATGGAGCAGCGCCTTAACCGCTAGGCGGTCGATGTTTGGCTCTCCTCGATTGACCCCGCAGGGGCCTTCGGCTACGAATCGGCGAGATGCGACTGTTTAGAGGCCAGGTTCCGCTTATCGCGGGTCAAATCGTCGACGTTCTGACGAAAGTTGAACCAGACATCGGCAGCGCCGATGTCGAGGTCCACAGCGCCGCGGAGGTCAAACTTGACCTTGAGGCTGTGTTCACAGAGTTCATCCGAACCGACCGGGCCGTCAGCGAAGAAGCTCGCGACATCCTCGAGCGCGATGGGCTGAGCCGTTCCATGCTGGGTCGCACCATGGCCCGCGTCGCGAAGGAGAAGAACTTCCCTTCCCAAGACGAGCGACTTCCGTACCTCGTCGACCAGGTCATGACGATGCTCTTCCACAGCAACAACGTCGACGACATCTTCGCCGAAGACCACATCATGCGGAAAAAGATCACAGCCGTGCTTCGTAGCCACTCCGGCATGGAAGACGAGCTTGACGCCGAAGTGCGCACGAAGATCAAGAACCTCGAAGAAGGCACAGCGTCCTTCGATATCGAGTACCAGCGCGTGATGGGCCAGATCAAGGGCCGCAAGAACGTCGACGACTGACTTGTCCAAGACGTCGTCTAACAACGACGTCGCCTAACAACGACGCGTTTCTACGCGACGTTCTGAACTTGCTCACGAACACGCTCGAGACACGACTTCAGTTCCACGATTCGGATCGTGATGGAAGAGTCGTGAATCTTTGAACCGATGGTGTTGGCTTCACGGCCCATCTCTTGGAGCAAGAAGTCGAGCTTGCGTCCCAGTAGACCCTCGCCTTCGCTGATCTTCCGAAATTGCGTCACGTGGGACGCGAGGCGAGCGAGCTCTTCCGCCACATCGCTCTTGTCCGCGAGCATCGCGACCTCTTGCTCAAGGCGCGCGTCGTCGATGCTGGCGAAACGTTCATCGAGCAGCTCCTGCAGTCGTCCACGCAAGCGCTTACGAGCTTCTTGGACGAGCCGAGGGAGCTCTGCGTGGAGCGCCTCGCAGTTGCCCGACACCTCATCGAGATGGAGCGCGATGTCCTTCGCCAACGCCTCGCCCTCGGTTTTTCGCATCGACTCCAGCTCGTCAAACGCACCGCTCGCCGCGCGAAGAAGCGCCTCCTGCAGTTCAGTGCTGTCTTGGAGCGTTGGCACTTCAAAGAGCCCAGGAACGCTCGAGAGCAGCGAGAGCGGTACTGAGTCGCCCGGCGCCAGCTCGTCTCGAAGGGTGCATAGCTCCGCGTACGCAGAGCGCGCGCGGTGTGAGTCGAGCGTCGGCGGTGGCGAAAGTCGACCGTCCGCGACCATTCTCACGTCGAAGCGACCACGGCCGCCTCGCTTTCGAATCAACGCCTCAAGACCTCCGTTGAGCGACTGGAGTTCGTCGTCGCTGTGAATGCGGACGTCGATGTGGCGATGGTTAACGGAGCGAATCTCGACGCTCAACGTGATCGGTCCGGCAGGGCCTTCGATGGCCACGGACCCCGCACCAAAGCCCGTCATGCTTTCCATCCGAAGAGAATGCCGGAGATATTCTCAGAAGCGAAGGCCGAAGAACGAATGCCCGGTGATCGGTCTTTTCATCCTCGTTGATTCCCGGTAGATACTCCGTGTGGCGCACGACGACATGCTGCTTCTGATTCTCTCCTCGCCCTCGGGCGCAGGAAAGACGACGTTGACCCATCGACTGCTCTCGGAGTTCAACAACCAGCTGCGTTTCAGCGTGTCTCACACGACACGTGCGCCGCGGCCGAACGAAGTGGACGGCCAGGACTACCATTTCACGGATCACGAAGCATTTCGTGACGCCGTTCGCGAGGGTCTCTTCGCGGAGTGGGCGGAAGTTCACGGCAACCTCTACGGCACCAGCATCAGCGAAATCGATCGCGCGGCACAGGCGGGTGCTCGCGCCCTACTCTTCGACGTCGACTACCAAGGCGCTCGGCAGATCAAAGCCAAGTTCCCGGACGCCGTGGGAGTGTTTATTCTCCCTCCTTCGATGGAAGAGCTTCGACGTCGCTTGGAGAGCCGCGGCACGGAATCCGAAGAGAGCTTCGCGCGACGGTTCGCCAACGCGACGGAAGAGATCGAGCACTACACGTTCTTCGACTACCTGGTCGTGAACGACGAACTCCAAGACGCACTCGCTCAGCTACGCGGGATCCTTCACGCGGAACGATGTCGACGTAAACGGACGGCGCCGCTCGCTGAGCATCTGCTCCGGCCGGAGTGAGACCCGCCCCTTTACTCGGGCTTGCCCTCACGCTGGTCTTCGCGGCCGGTGCTGGGGCGCAGGAACGAGGCGCGCCGGTTTTCATACGTGGTGAGCGCGTCATTCAAAACCTCGTCATCGCCATCGACGATGACGACGACGATGACGACGGAATCTCTGACGCCACCCAAGAAGTACCTCCGCCGGACGACGCCGTTCGTGTTCATCTGGGCGGACATGGGCGCGCCACCTTGTCCGCCCAAGGCGCATTACGCGTGCTCTGGGCCGGTCGACCCCTTTCGTTGCCCGCACAGATTCGACTGCCCGCGGAGATACGCATTCAAGCCGTCGGTTCGGGCGCGGGCGAAATACGCCTCCGCCAAAACCAGAGCGCGGTTCTTCGTACGACGCACGTGGGCATTCACTTCGTCGACGCTTCGGGAAGTCCCCTCGTCTCGACGGTCGACTCCTTGGCACCGACCTTCGCCCAGCCAAACGACGCCACCCTTCCACGCACGCTTTCGGAAAGTGCGGAGGACAGCCGCGCATTCTACGTTCAGGTGAGCGGGCTCGAGCCAAGCGCCGAGCGCCGATGGCTGGATGTCGTATCGCGTGCCGGTGATGAACGACGGAGCGTGCGCCGAATCGAACTGAACTCGGGAGGACGCTCTCCTTGGCTGCGCCTCGTCAGTGATGCCCTCGAAGAATCCGCTCCGGGTGCGGCTCGTCAGCTACTTCATGTGCACGTGGGCGACCAGGTGGAAGCGAGTGTGCTCGACGCGACGCAGTCGCTTCGCGTGGGGCGCCCTGATGTCGAACGTGGAGACAGCGCCGTTCGTCACCTCGAGCTCGCGCTGACGCTTCTCGCCCCTAGGGGTTCCCCGGCCGTGGGCGGCGCCCCAGAGGCGGCATTACGCCTCAGCAGCCACCTTGTGCAAAGTGTCGCCGACGCCTGGTCTCCTTGCCTCGTCCATGTGCGACACACGGCGCGACTCTCTGCGCCGCCGCCCCCCGCGCTCCTCTCAGTAAGCGATGAAGACGGTCTGCCCGCACGCGGAGGCGGCGCCTTTCACTTCCAAGCAGGCGTAGAGCTCATCAACGTCGAGAGCGTCGCCGGGGACTCTCCATTCCAAAGCGCAGAGCGCATCGCCGAAGAGCTCCGCGCTCACTCCTTCTCCGCGGACGTCCTTCGCGTACCTGCCACGACCTTTGGCGCCGGCCCTGGCGCGGACATCGTTGTCCGCGACGACCAGGGTTTCCTCGTCCACCTTCGCCGAGACCCAGAGCACGCACTCAGCTCCGACGCTCGTCAGTCCCTCGACATCGCGGAAGTGCATCTCGCCGATGGTCTCGCAGCCTTCGACAACCACCGGCCCGGAGGAACGCTGGAGGAGCGAGCGCTCGTTGCGCTCCTACGAGACGACGATCCACGAACCGTCGACGTCTTTGTCATCGGCGCATTCACGGGGTCTCCGAGACAGGGCGAGGCGTTCATTCCGTCCGATGTGGGGCCAGCGGCCGGAGCCGTCATCATCGATCGTCGTGGAGCGGCCTATGCACGCACCGCGTGGACCCTCGCCCACGAAGTCGGACACGTTCTCCTCAACGATCCGTTTCATCCAGACAACTTCGGCCCCGACACTCCCCACCGACTGATGGACTCCAATCGCCACGATGGAACACTCGAAGGTCCGCGCAGAGTGACCCCGGAAGAATGCGCGCGAGTGCGTTCGTCGACGACTCCACACATACATTCGCAATAATTGAGAAAGAAACGTGGACTTTTGGCGTTCCGTCCCCTGGATGGAGGTCGCCTTGCGTGATAGTGCTAGCTATGACCTCCGCGACGGCGACAAAAGCCAAATCCAGTCGACGACCCTGGTGGCTCTCGCAGCCAAGCACCGCTTTCCTCCGAGACCCCCACTTCTACACGAAGTACGACATCGTCTGGTCGGCCCTCGCCATCTCAATCTCCGCGACGCTCTGGTTCGCTCTCGATTGGCGCGGCTTTGACGTCGCGTTCACGATGGCCAACGCCCCGCTCCTCGCAGGTCTATTTGTCG
>JBLHKB010000406.1:0-6601 GCA_047619315.1 Polyangiales bacterium | reverse complement strand
CCAACTCTGTTGCGTGACCAGGCGACCTTGTCTGCAAGACGTTGATGGCACTGCGAAGGCGCAACGAGGCGATGGCGTCACGCGCAGCGTCTAGACAGCGGCCGCCTCCAGCGGCGCCGTTGACGATGGCGATCATCGCTTTGTCACGCCCGGCGCTCATGCCCGCACGCTCCGGAGCAACTCGGGGTTCGCTTTCGCTCGAAGCTCGTCCGCGAGGACGCCGCGTTTTACTTTCATCGAGGCGGTGCGCGGGAACTCATCGTCCCAAAGCAGCACGCGGGAAATGCGTTTGAAATCGGGAAGCTTCAGATTGCGGCGGGCGAGGTCTTCGCTCCACGCGCTCTCGTCATCTTTGACTTCTTTTGGGCGAACGATGGCGACCAGCTCTTCGCCGACGAGGGCCGCGTCGCTCCGTGGCCAGAGATAATCCTGGGCGTAGACAACGAGTTCCTCGCAGTCGAGTCCTTCAAACGCGCTCTCGATGTCTTCCGGGTAGATGTTCTTGCCGCCGGAGGTGACGATCATGTTCTTGCTGCGTCCAACGAGGTGGAGGTGTCCGCTCGGATCGAGGTATCCACGGTCGCCCGTTCGAAGCCAGCCGTCTTGGAGGACTTCCGCGGTCTGAGCCTCGTCTTTGTAGTAGCCAGCAAACACGGTGCGTCCTCGCGCCCAGATTTCACCGACACCCATCGAGTCGGCGCCTCGCACCTCGAGCTCAACGCCCTCTACCGGTGCACCCACAGAGTCCGCTCGGAAGGGGCGCAGATCGTTGACCGTCAGAACGGTGCAGGCTTCCGTCAGCCCATAGCCAATCACGACAGGCAGACCGAGTTCGTAAAAGCGCTGAGCGCGCGCTTCGTCGACGAAGGCACCGCCGCAGAAGAGGTAGCGCAGGTCCGGTCCGAGTTTTTCGAGAACTGGCTTCATCACGCGCCGGCTCACGTCGTGGTTGGGTTTGCGCATCGTCAGCGCAGCGTTGATCTGCTGCAGACCGTCCAGCACGTAGCGCTCGACGTTCGTTCGCTCGTCGAGTTGTTCGTCAAGACGACGCTCGAAGGCTTCGAGGATGAGCGGAACCACGGACATGTGTGTGATGCCCTCGTTCTGCAGAACGTGACGAATCAGCTCGGGCCTTAGTGAGCGCTGATGAAGGACCGTCGCCCCGCAGGCGAAGGGTCCGACGAACCCGCACATGAAGTCGATGGCGTGGTTGGTGGGGAGCACGGAGAAGTAGCGCTCGCCGACTTCCATCGGAAAGAGCGCCATCAGCGAGTCGTACTGCGCGAGGTAGTTGTCGTGCGTGAGCATGCAGCCCTTGGGGTCGCCACCCGTTCCGCTCGAATAGACCAGCGTCGCTTGGTCCGACCGACTTCGCGACACGAAGCTTGGCGCCTCCGTCGGCGTCAGTTCTTCCCAGCGGTGGGTTCGCGCCGGCGGGGTCTCGCCCTTAGGTAGCTCCGTGACCCAGGTCTCGAGATCAAGGTTTCCGGCTTTGACGCCGTCCATGAGCCGCCACTCGCCGTACTCGGTGATGAGCACTTTGGGTGTCGCGTGACGTAGAAGCGTCTCCTGTTCGTCCGCCTCGAGCTTGTAGTCGATGGGGACAAGCACGGCGCCACGAAAGAAGACAGCGTACGCAGAGAGCAGCCACGCGCTCTGGTTGCTCATGACGATGGCGACGCGGTCCCCGGCGCCGACGCCCATGTCTTCGAGCGCCCTGGCGAGCTGGGCGCCTCTGCGCATCACGTCGAGATACGTGTACTGGGCGGCGACGCGCTTACGGCTCATCTCGATGAGTGCCGTTTCGCTCTTGTACTGAATGAGTGAGTCTCGAAGGAGTTCGCCGAGGCTGGTGTAGTGGTCCGATGGAATCATCGCTAAATTCGTTTCTCGATGACGGACGCAAGAGACGTGAAAGTCTTCACGCCCTGGAGCTCATAGTCTGGAACCTCGACGTCAAACTCATCTTCGACGTCCGTCATCAGCTCCATCGCTTGAAAGCTGTCGATGCCGAGGGCGTCGAAGAAGTCATCGTCGGGGTTCATCCCTTCACGCGAACGCTCGAAGCGTTTCGCCGCCAGGTCCATCAGTTTGGAAACTAGTTCTTCTCGACTCATCGTGTGTTTCTCTTCTTTTTCACGGTAGGTAAGGACGTACGTCCGTAGATTCGACAAAGCGCCTCAGCGCGGCTTCGACGACGGGCGAGCCCATCATCTCGATGAAGAGGTCTTTCTCTCGCTCGAGCTCTTCGTAGGGGAGTGTCTTCGTAAAAGCCTTGGCTCGCGCCGTTGTCGCAGCGTCGAAGCGGCCCGCTTGCTCGGCGACTTTTCGCGCAACGTTCAGAGCCTCTCCACGAGCGACGACTTGCGAAACGAGACCGACCTCCCGCGCGCGCTTCGCGTTGAGACTGCGTCCCGTCAGCAAGATGTCGCGCACGACCGCGTTGCCAAGGTCGCGGCGCAGTCGCGGAATTCCACCAAAGCCGGGCACCAGACCCAGGCGAAGCTCTGGGAAGGCAAAGCGAGCGCTCTTATCGGCCACGATGATGTCCGCCGTGAGCGCGAGCTCAAAACCGCCCCCAAAACATACGCCATGCACGACGGCAATCGTCGTGATGGGTGCCATGTCGAGGGTGTTGAAGACCGCATGAATGCGATCGATGAAGCCACGCACCTCATGCGCCATCGCGAGCTTTCCGAGGCCCGTTCGTGCGAGGAGACTGCGTGCCTTACCGGCCACAAGACCTGCATGAAGCTCTCGCAAGTCGGCGCCCGCGCTGAACCCACGCCGAACCGAACTGTAGAAGAGAAGGGCGCTCGCGCCGCCGGCTCCTGCGCCGACGAGTGTGGCAAGTTTCTCAAGCTCCGTAAGGCAGGTCGTTCCGATCTCGTTGCACGGCTCTCGATGCATCTCGACCTCGAGGGTGGTGCTTCCTCGTTCAGAACCGGGATGGGGGACCAGGCGCCATCGAAGAGCTTCTCCATCGAAGCTCAGTGGAGGAATGTCGTGTTTGACCACCGGCGAGGGTGTGCCCTTTCCAAATGCGGAGAGGCCGAGGGAACCCCGCGCCAAAGATAGAGCGCGTCGAGCGGCAAGACGTGCTTGCCACGCGCCGATCCGCGAAGTCCAAGGCACCACGTTCTCGCTCATGCCCGCGCCTGGCTCTGCGTCGATGCCTGGACCTGCCGAGAGCGAACGCGTTCCACCAGCGCGACCACCGCGGGCGCGAGGGACGGCAGATGCTTCCAAGGGTCTCCGGCTTCTCCATTCGCAAGAGTCTCGCCGAGCTCGTCCCGGAAGGGGAACTCAGGGTGACGAGCGCGGACGTAGTCCACGAGGATCATGCCCATCTCGCCCATGCGCTCCAGGTTCTTGTAGACGCAATCGTCGATGCCCTGACGGATGCTGTCTTCGTGGTCCGCCATCTGTTGCAGGACCTTGAGAAGGTTGTCCGCAAGATTCGGATCTTCAACCTCAAGCGCGAGTTCCGGGGAACCGCGGTCGATCATTAGGTTGCGAATACGTTCGTCCATGGTGATGCCGGCGCTGATCACACCGCCGGACATGGTCATCACGCATGCGTGGTAGCGGCTCGACACCATGAAGCGCGCCTGACGCATGGCGCTCACCATGTCGTACATGTTGTGCTCGTCGCTCACGATCACCGGGAAACCGCCGCCGAGTTTTTCGTTGAGCGCTTCACCAGCGATACGGTCGACCTGCTCTGATCCAAACATCACGGGGAAGACATCATTTGTCTTGCGGAACTCGTTGACGGCGTCGGCGATGGCCGTGAGATAAATTTCCTGCTTGTCGTCGACCTCTCGGCCCTCAGCATGAAAGTAGATGCTGGCGTAGTGAGACTCGTCGTAGAGGCCACTGAAAGAGTTGACGACGCCGCGGCCCAGGTTGGGCTTTACGGGCCACCAGAAAGGATTGATCGGGACAAGGGCGAGCACAGGTGTGACGCCATCCCAGCCCGCGTCCGTGAGGATCTTGTGGCCGACTTCCGGCGGAGAAGGGTCGAAGGTCCAAGCGGTGTCTGTGCCGCTTCGCGACGCCACACCAAGCTCGTCAAGTACGCCCATGGACGCGTCGTTTCGGGCAATGATGAGCGCGTCCTGACAGTAGCGACGTACGAGGTCTTGGAGCGCAGGGTCCATCTTGCCGGCTTCGCCGCCGTAGCCCACGGCGAGCTTGCCTTCCGCGGCAGCGAGACCGATGGCACCGACCATCATGGTGGAGAGTGCGTTCGCGAACTTGCTCTTGAACATTGAGCCTTCGCAGGCGATGACGGCGTGATTCTCGTGGACGGTCTCAAAGAGCGTCTTGGGAAAGATCTTCGGCAAGAGGATTTGCCGCACCGTGCGGAAGTAGCCGCGCGTGAGCTCCTTATCGAGCGTGTAGATGCTCATCTCGATGTGCTCGTCGCCAAATAGATGGCGGAACTGACGGATCATCTCGTCCACGCGGACATCGGCGCCGGTGTTTCGCGTCCCGGCGTATCCGGCGAGGAGCAGCTTCAGCGGCTTCCCAGGTTCCCATTGCTCGCCGGCGTCGAGCGCGTATCGGCTCGCGGCGAGCTCCAGCGTGGCACTCATCGCCGTCATCAGCGCGCGGTCGGCGTTGAACCGGCCCTCGACTTCGCTCTTCGCTGCCTTGGCGATGTCTTTCAGGACTCCAAAGATCGACTCTTTGTCCTTCTGCTCGAGCTTCTCTCGAAGCTCGTCAACGTAGCTGCGCATTTCACCCCAGCCATTTGCTGTGGTGAGCGTTTTCGTTGCCTTCGCTTCGCTCATTGGCACCGGCGCGGCGTCCTTGGATGGACGCCACACCCGCAGCTTCTTCCCGTCTTCACTCATGCGCGCACCTCAGCGGCTGATGCGGAGGGTTCTGGTGGGAGAGGCTCTGCGGGGAAGGAGTAGTTCACCTTCTTTGCGTAGGTGTAAAGGTCCGCGCAGTACTCGGTAAATGGCACCGGCGAGAGTCCGAGGTGCTCCGTCGCGCGCTCGTTGGCGAAGACGGTGTCGTAGGTGATGTAGGGCAGGAACACCTTGAAGAGCGAACCCACCATGGTTGCCGTATTGCGCGCTTTTGAACCAGCTAGTTGATTCATGATGCTGGAAAAAGGGCCTTGGAGCGGCTTCGCGAAGACAGGCGGACGCTTGCCAGCGCCAGAGACGAGTGCGGACGCGATCTCTTTGGCGGACTTGGACGCTCGTCCCGCCGACAGGTGGTAGATGTCGTGTTTGACAGGCTCGGTGTGGATGCACGCGATGGCGCGTCCAACCCAGTCGGCGTTGACGATGTCCACGCGACCGGTCGCAGCAAAGGGTACGATCGGAAGGTCGGAAAGAACGCAGAACGCGCGGACCATATCGAACTGAGTCGTCGTCCCGAAGCGCGAATCCCCCATCACCGTGGAGGGTCGAAGGAAGGTTTTCTCGACGTCCGGGAGCAGCTCTCGCACCATGTGTTCGCAGAACTTCTTGGTACGTCCGTAGGGGTCGTAGTCGCTGCGGTTCCAATCGATCGCGTCGTCTTCCTCGACGACCTCGTTCTGGCGATGGCCGGCGACCGCGACGGTGGACACATGGCTGAAACGCCGAAGGCCGTGATCATCTTGAGCGGCGCGTGCGAGTTTGATAACCGCTAGCGTGCCTCGAAGGTTGTTGTTGAGGCACGCCTTCTCGCTCTTGCGGTTCAGCGACGCGGCGATGTGGAGCACCGAGCCGATGGTCTTTTTGAGACGCGCGTAGGTCACTTCGTCAATGCCGAGGCGAGGGCTCGTGAGATCACCTGGGACAAACTCGATGCGGTCGAGAAAGCCGTAGAAAGTCTCAGCGTCCATGTGGAGCTGCATGGCCTTCCACAGTTTTTTGATGCCCTCTTCGCGGTTCTTGGCGCGCGTGAGCATCGCGAGACGTACGTCGGTCTCGCGAAGTAGAATGTTCGCAGCGTACGAGCCAAGGAAACCGGTCGCGCCGGTGGTAAAGATGAGTTCGCTCATGATGTCTTCTTCTCGATTTTGAATCACGCGCTAGCGCGCGCGGGGGATTCGCTCGAACATTCACTACGCCGTGGCGGAGTCATTTCTCGGGCCGGAAGGGGTGGATCTTCAAGGACCTTGTCGCCGCGCAAGAGCGGGATGGACCACTTCTCAAGGCCGGGGATTTGAACTGTCAGCCAATACGTGCGCCAGCAGAGCGCTTCGATGTTGAAGCCGAAGTCGCGGGCGTCTTCTTCGCTCAACGCGTTCGTCGCGTCGGCCAAATTTTGAGTGACGAAGGTGTATCGAAGGTCGTGAATGAACGGACGATACTGACGAAGCATGTCTTCAACCTGCGTGAGCTTTCGGTCCGCAGTCCGGCACTTCATCGAAAGGTCCTTCAGACTTGCGCTCTGCTTGTCTCCATCGATTCGACGATAGAGTTTGGGGGAGATGGAGTCTTCGAGCTTGAACTTGCGCAGTGAGCCGCGCAGCCCCTTCGCCGCGTCTCTGAGCCGCGCGAAGCCGAGCACCTGTGGGCGGTCCGGATCGTAGCAGACCGCATCGGCGCGCCGGAGGATGTTGCGGTCGAAGGCATCGTCGCTCTCGGCG
>JBLHKB010000405.1:0-6610 GCA_047619315.1 Polyangiales bacterium | reverse complement strand
CCTCACGAAACATGCGGGCCTCGCGAGCGCCGGGATCTCGCCCATCGACACCGCGCTGCTGGATCCCTCTGCGTTTTCCATCGCCGAAGCGCGCGCGGCCCTTCCTGCTCCTTTCCGCCCCGGCGCGGAGTTTGAGACGACGCTGCAGGGTCTAGAAGTTCCGGAAGGGGGCTACGACATCGTGTGGGCGACGCATGCCCTATATGCGATCCCCGAGGACGAGTTGGCGGAGGCTCTGGCCAAGTTTCGGACGGCGATCGCGCCGGGTGGACAAGGCATCATCGCTCACAGCGCAGAGGCTGGGCACTACATCGCCTTCCACGGTCATTATCTGGATGCGTTCAATGTGCCGAAGGTCGCGCGCTATGTCTCGGCAGAAACCATCGCTGGAATGCTGCGCGATGCGGGTGCCGAGGTGGCCGTTCAAGAGGTGATCTACGACAGCGTTGCGGGTGCAGACGCGTTGGATGCCGTTGAGGGCTATCTGCGACGGTGCGTCTTTGATGATACCGTTAGTTTGTCGGAGATGTTGGCCACGGAGCCGCTCGCCGCGTATCTCGACAAATGCCGGGATACGTCGGGCTGGCGGTTTGGTCAGCGCGTGTGGTTGATGACCATCGCTGGCTGACACCCGCTCCATCTTTTTGAAAATGGCCCGTTTGGGTTTGGAAGACACGCATGAGGGACCCGATACGAACCGATTGGACACAAAGAGTGGCCGACGGGCTTGAGCCCAACCCCGCCAATCTTCGTGATCATCTAAAACAGGTCCACCAGGACCATCCGGGCTTCACCGAAGGCTGCGCGTCTGGTTGCCGCGACGAGAGCGGGCGTACTAGCTATGAATGGCTGGCCGAAGCAGTCGATCCAGCCAAGCATCGAAGTGTTCTGGACCTCGCCTGTGGTTCGGGTCCGTTGTTGGAGCTTTGCCATCAACGGCTTCCAGAAGATGTGATCCTGACCGGCGTCGACATGGCGCCAGAAGAGCTGGCGTTGGCGCGTGCCAGGCTGCCCGCTGGTCGGGTCCAGCTGATACAAGCACAGGCGCAGAACCTGGACATGATCCCCGAGGGTTCCATCGACGTGGTGCTGTGTCACTGGGCACTCACCCTGATGGACCCTGTTGGCCCCGTGTTGGCCGAAATGGCCCGCGTGCTGGCCCCGGGTGGACGTTTCGCAGCCATTGTCGACGGCCCGATGGACACCGCCCCGGGCTACGCAAAAGTGCATGACCTTATCTATGGCTACGTTCAGGCAGAGCTGCCCGGATATGGCGATGTCGATCTTGGTGATCCTCGCATCCGCGACACCAAGAGTCTCCTCGCGCTCGTTCGCGCCGCGTTCCCTGAGGCGTCCGTCGAGGTGCAGTCGAACTTGGTGACGATGGAAGGTCCGGCAGAGCAGGTCGCAGAAGACGCGGCGGGGTTTTTCTATGCCGCATTCGTGCTTTCCGCCGATCGCCGCGCTGCGATGCTTGCTGATCTGGCCACGCTGATCGCGGGGACGAACACACCCGCCAACGGGACGTTCATCATGCCGATCAACAGGATCGTCGTCACCCTCGGCTAACGTCGCCGCCGCTGGTCAGGGCGTCCAGTCGAGGAGCGCATTCATCTGTTCCTCGACGTTGGGCCACGTGTTTGGACCGATGCCGTTCGTCTCCTCGTAGTGATCGCCCGGCGCCTGCTCGAAGTAGGGCGAGTCTTCACTCAGCTGATAGTCGTAGGTCGGTACCAGGTAGCCAAGCTCGTCGTTGGCGAGGCCAAAGAGCAGGACGTAGTCGAAGCCCCCTTCCGCGGCGCGGTCGCGCATGTAGGGACCTTCCGGCGCCAGTGAGAGATCTGGAGGGTTGGTGACCTCTTCGTTGACGATGGGACGATCCGCCGGCGTATAACTTCCGTCGTAGCCGCCGACGAAAAGCGAGGGGTCGAGCTCGCCGGGCACGAGGAGAAGCCGTGCTCGTCCGATATCCACGACCGCGACCTCCGTGCGGATATACCCGGTGTTCCCTGCGCTGAGCGGAATGGCGGGGTTTGCGGGCCGTGGGGTTCGGGTGGGAAAGATACCGACGGTAAATCCGAAGATGAAGAGTGGGTTGTCGACGGCGAGCTCGAAATCACGCGCTCGAAACGCGAGGGCAGCGCTCTCCTCTTGCGTCGAAGTTTCCATCGCCTCCAAAGTGAAGGCCGCGAACTGCTCGCCGACGCCGTGCGCCAGCTCGATGGTGTTGTTCGGGAAGGGAACGCCATCGAAGGTCTGGGGTGTGTCCAGATCGTTGGGCCCGATCTGAGAACCCACAGCGCCGTTGAAGAAGACCGCGATGCCGCCCAAGCCCTCGAGGGCTTCGGTGGGACCTTGGACGCCGTTCTCGACACCTTCGCGGAGCGAGTGGGCGAAGTCGCTTGAGAGCAGCGTGTTGCGACTGCCCGCATACTCCGGATGTGACGCGAAGTTGATAAGCGTGGCGATAGTCTCGTCCTCGCCAGCCTCCATGAAGCGAATCACGCGGATCTCATCGTCGAGAACCTGTGGGTCGCGCGAGTCCGAGACGTAGCGTCGAACGCCGCCGGGCTGGTCGCGTATGAAGGTGCTCGCATACTCGATGTTGGCTGGCTGAAGCGCCGTGATGGCTTCACGCACAGCTTGCGCGATCGCGCCGTAGATGAAGTCCATGTACTCGAGGTCGACGCCCGAAGAGCCGAGGCCTCCGCCCCACTGGCCCAAGGTGTCACGCGCTTCATGGGTGTGTGTGGCCATGACTGCCATGTAGTCGAGGTCAGCGTCGCTCAAACGCATCCGCGCTCGCACCACATCGTCGTAGAAGAACCCAACGACATCCAGGCTCACCAGCGCGACGCGTGTATCACCATTCTCAAGGACGATGGCGCTGGCCCACTGAGGGTCAGCCACTCCAGAGGCAGCGCGGCCCATTCCATAGCCCGCGATCCACTGGCCATCAAAGGTGCCGTTGCCGTTGGTGTCCCGGTATTCATCGCCATCGCCGGGTTCGTAGATATTGTCTCCGTCCACGTCGACGGTCATGACCTCCGTGTCTTCATCGAAGTTTGCTGTGATCTCTACGCGTGACGCACCGACCCTCAGCGTGCCGTCCGCCGCGGCCATGCAGTCGTCCGAGCCAGGGCAAAAGCGATTTGGGCCAGGCGGTGCCGCTGCATCGAAGCCCGCATCAAAACCCGCGTCGCTTTGATCCGGCGAGTCGGCGTTGGCGTCCCTGCCCGCATCGGCGTTCGCGTCACGGGCACCGGTGTCGAGTTCGGTGCCGGCGTCGGAACTATCATCATCGCCGCAGGCTAGGATCAAGGTTAGTGAAAGCAGGAGGGAGCGCATGGTGGGTAGTGTAGTCGCCGCTCTCGTCAAAGCGTGTCAAAAGAGCCTGGTGTCGGATTCTGTAATTCCCTCCCATCCATGGCTTGTGCGAAAGGGTGGCCATGTGTTTCTTCAGAGCTATCCAGCCCGCTTCAGCGATGAAGAGCTGGCGGTCTTTCTCGACTATATTCATGCGCTGCCTCCGATACTTCCGGCTCCTTACGGGTGGGTCATCGAGCTCGGAGGCATCTTCAGAGCGTCCATGCGGCAGAGGAAAGCCGTTCAGGCGCGCCAAGACGAGAATCTCGAGATCAGCCGCCGGAACAATGCGGGTACGGCCATCGTCGCCGACAACGCCATCAAGCGCGGGTTGGTGCGCGCCACGTATCTGATGAAGGCCCAGGTCTTTCCCGTGAAAGTGGTTTCGTCCGTAGACGAGGGCATCGAATGGGTCCGGAGTCAGCTCGCCCAGCGCGGCGTGGACGCGCGCTAGCACGAGACCTATATTGGAAGAGTGGACACACCGAACACAGCGATGAACCAAACGATGGTCTTCTACGATGGTGAATGCGGGCTGTGTCAAAAGAGCGTTCAATGGCTGCTCAACCATGACAGCGAAGGACGTCTCCGCTTTGCCCCGCTTCAAGGGTCAACAGCGGCAGACGCGCTGGGTGAGCGAGACGACCTCGCCGGCGTTGACAGCATCGTCTTCCTTGAAGAGGGACGCCTCTACCTGCGCTCACGCGCGGTCTTTCAGATCGCTTCCTACCTCGATCCTGGCTGGCGTTGGCTTCGTCACTTTCGCATCCTTCCGGCCTTTCTCACGGACCTTGGATACCGCTTCATCGCGAAGATTCGCTACCGAGTTTGGGGCAAAGCTGATGTCTGCCGGGTGCCAAGCCTCGAAGAGCGCGCGCGTTTTCTCCCTTGAGCGCTGCGCTCCCGGAAGCGCACAACGCCACTCCAACGCCCAACCCAAATTGAGGGATGGAGCTCAAGCTGGCTCAGTTTCATGAACTTGCTCACGACGTTTCGCCGACGCGTTGGCCGCTGACCTCGTCCTATCCGCGGCGGAGCGCTGTCTTGTGGACAAAGCCATCCGCTGCTATCCACGGCCTAATATGCGAACGATAGCTCCCTTTGCACTGCTTATTCTTCTCGGTTGCCTTCAGGCATGTGGTGGAGGAGCGCGGCTTCAGGTCGACACCCAAAGCGCATACTACCTTCAGACCAACCTGCGACTGAGAGGTCGTAACGCCACGTCCATCAACAACTGGCGTTCGCAGACGGTGCTTCCCGTGTGCACCCCCGTTCAGATCCTGGAGGCCCGTGGCAAGCGCGTCACCTTCACGGCCAACGGTCAGAGCCTGCGCTACACGGTGCATCGCTCCTCTCGTCTGCCCCTCGAGATTCATCTGCAGCGCCTCTTCGGAACGGCTTGTCCCAACACCGCCGCGATGAGCGCCGAAGACCAAACGGGCGTCCAGCAGGCGCAGCCTTTCGTCGGAATGACCCGAGCCGGTGTGATCTCCGCTCTTGGCTACCCACCAGACCACCGCACACCGAACCTTGAAGACGCCGAGTGGACCTACTGGGGCCAGGAGGGCAACGTTGTGGTCATCTTCAACGGAGACTTCGTCGCCGGAGTCCGTGGCGAAGCCGACGAGCCCGCGGTGATGAATTCGCAGGCGGCAAGTCTTCAAGTTCAGCCTGGTATGCAGCCTGGCGTGCAGCCTCAAGTGCAGCCGGCGCCAGCCACCGATACTGTTTTGGTGACGGACCCAAGTGGCTATCCAACGCGTGTTCCTCGCTCGGAGATCAACCGCGCCTGCAACGAGATGGCCCCCTGCCATGAAGCGCTCATCTGTATCACCGGTACCTGTCAGGCCAGCTAACCTGTCTCAGAAACGCTCAGCGTCGGAGCGCGGCGCTTTGCGTTTGTTCGAGAGGCGGATCCCCTAACTACGGGACAGGGTTTGATCGCGACGACCTGAAAGGTCTTTTATTGATCTAACCAAGGGGGCGAATTCACTGCAGCTATACAGCGTACGATGTTTTGGGATGCAGTACGGCTCCCTCAGGCTATCGTCGGGCGATGCGTATTTTCTTATCTCTTGTCGGGCTGCTCTCCCTTCCGCTTGTCGCGCTCTCCATGACGGCCTGTGGTGGTCGCCCCGTCACGACCGGTGGCGCTGCGCCTCAGCAGGCCGGAACGACGCTCACGCCAAACTCACCTCCGATCTGCGGTGAGTTCGCGCGCCCCTACTTGGCACCGGGGAGCACCGGGATGGCAAACCCCGTCATGCCGCCGCCGGGCCTTGGCGTTCTTGATGAGCGCCAGTCGCGCATGTACGTCGAGGGCGACCTCAGCAATGCCTACGGTCAAGAGGATCTAAACCTCATCGCGAATGGTCGCGCCCGGGTTGGGCTCGACGAGCGCGCTGTCTACCTCGCCAACGGACTGCCTGCGTTCTATTGGAACACTCAGATCGCGGACAGCCGATGTCGTGTGCTCCTTTACGGAATCCTCGGCGAGCCCAACGTCGATACAGCCATCTACACCTGCGACAATGAGATCGTCCACATCGGTCCCGTCCAGCCCCGGCTGCCGTGCTGGCGAGTCGAAGAGGTTGCACCACGCGCCATCGAACACGCGCAGCATTTCGACACCGCCGAGGTAGAGCAGCAGTGGGATATCCTTTACGGACTCCTCCGGCGTGGGCAGAGCATGAACGACGTGGCGATTTCGTTCGGTGTCCCTTATCGCACCGGCACAGAGGCACGCGAAGACGGCACCAACGCGGCGAACCACGTCTACCTAGACAACACCGGGGACGCTTACGCGACCTACCTTACATTCGTTGACCGCACACTTCGGGGCTGGCGCTTCCCGCCGGACCGACGTCTCACGGCGGAAGCGGAGCAGCGTCGTCTCGACGCGATGGAGCGACGCATGGTCGACCAGATGCGTGAAATGGAAGAGGCCTCCATCGCTCGCCACCAAGCGGAGCTGGATCACTTGAACAACATTCAGCAGAACCAGGAAGAGATCCGCACGGACATCGAAGACGCGCGTACGGCGGTCATCGACCATGTAAGCGATGAGAGCGCGGCGACGCGCGGCACGGTTCGCACTCAAGGTGCTCAAACACGCGGTGCCATCAACGCCCAGAACCAAGGCGGCGGCGCCGGCAATGGCGGAGCTAGCTCCATGGGCGGCGGTCGCGCACCCAGCGCGATGGGCGGCGGACGAGCCAGCGGCCCCGTCAGCTGCCGAGTGCTC
>JBLHKB010000404.1:0-6617 GCA_047619315.1 Polyangiales bacterium | reverse complement strand
GGGCGTAGGCGAGACAGCACACGATGGCGGTGACGAGCAAGAGCAGCGGGAACTTGATCAGGTTGCGCAGCGCGAACACGAGGCTGTGCACGGCGCCAATACTGAAACCGTAGATCGCCGACGCTCCCGCAAGAGTCAGCAGCTGGCGCTTCATCCGCCGAGCCCGAGAAACACGCCCATGCGAAAGGTGATGAAGAGCAGGAGACACTGCCAGACCATCATGAGCAGGAGCAGGCTGCTCGCGTGTTCTTGCGCCGCGCGGATGCGGAGGCTGCGCATGAGCTGGCCCATGCCGGCGAAGAGCGAGACCGCCAAAAGCATGCACGCCACGCCTGTCATGGCGGACCCGGACATCGTCGCGCCGAGGAAGAGGACGATGGGCGCGAAGCCCACGCTGAAGATGCTCGCGACGGAGCAGACCAGCACCCCGAGGGAGAGGGTCTGGCCGGCGCGGAGCCCGAGGCCCAGGTAGCCGGCGAAGATGTGCAGCGAGGGCAGACAGATGGCGACGGAGCCAAGGTAGAGCGCTGCGATGTGCCAGAAGCGATCGAAGCCGAGTACCAAACCGAAGGGCAGGGCGTAGAGCAGACTGGTCGCCAACATGATCGCGACCAGCAGCCCCGCGTGACGGTCCATCGTGACCGTGCGCGTCCACCGCTCACGGTCGGTGAGCAGGAGATCGACCCAACGTTGAGGCCGAACGAGGGCGGCGAAGAGCTCGTCGCGGGTGAACGGCTCGACCTCCTGTGTGATGACCGCCGTGCGGTACGGAATGCTCTCAGGTGCTTGTGTCTCGCCGGCCCACTGCGTCATGGGGCAGCAACTCAAGTCGGGCTGGCGCTCATTCCCGAGGCGGTCTGAAACGCTACTCCGTGAAGCACTCCATCACCGCAGGCTGGCAGGAGCGACCAAATTCTTGATAGCAGGCGTTTAGCGCGGCGCGGTGTGTGTTCTGGCATGCGCCAGCGCAGGCTAGGTCGAGGCAGTCAGCTTCGCAGCAGCGGAATGCGTCCCATTCAGCCTGGCAACCTTCGGCGACTGCACACGCGGTGTTCTGAATGTTCAAGCAATCCAGGCAGCTGATGATGCGCCCTTCGATGTTGAGGGGCGGGGTGTCGTCCGCTTCAAGGCACGCCATCTGGCAGGCGCCGGTGGAGCACTCTTCGACGCACGCCGTGGTCGCCGCCGAACAGCGCGGGAGTTGGCTCGACATGAGATTGAGCGGCGGCGGGCCTCCGCAGCCTCCACCGCTGTCGACGCCGACGTCGGGAGGCGCCACTTCGGAGTCGGGCATGCTTGTGTCGGGTGGCATGCTCGTGTCGAGTGGCACGCCGGCGTCGCTGTTCGTCGCGGCGTCCATTTCGCCCGGGCCGGAGTCCGTCCGGCCCGTCGTGGTGTTGCCTCCGGCGGCGCAGCCCAGAGCAAGGACCCAGACGAGAATTAGTGGGCAGCAATGAACGCGCATCGCCTCAGCCTACGCCGCGTTGGGTCGTCCGTCATCTCTCAACTCCTCTGCCGGGCTCTGTCGGGCGAACAGCGCTACGCCTGCACGCTTTGGTCGTTGGTTCATGGATACGTGTCGCTCCGACTCGACGGAAACTTCGAAGCGCGTGTCGACGCTCGTTCGGGTGCGAAACGAGAGGACGCGATCGTTGAGGCGCTACTGGACGCCTTCGCCACTTGAGCAGATTTTGAGAGCACTGCGCGCCCTCACGGGGCATCGCTTAGGAGCGGAATCGACCCGTCGAAACTGTATGCCAACTTGAGCTAAGTCCTCCGCCAAACATGATTTGGGTGTTTGCTTGCTTATGACGATGGTTATGCAGACGGAGCGGACGATGGCTGCTTTGACATTGGTTAGCCTCATCAGCGTGGTGAAGTTTGGGAACGCGGATCTCGAACCGCGAAGCTGACGTCGCCGATGCGGATACGCTCCGATCCTGCGGCGACCTCGATCACGATGGAGAGGGTATCTGGCGCATCGAGGCCGACGCCGATCTCTACTTCGTAGACGGCGACGCCTTCTTCTTGTGGTGGTTGCATGCGGCTCCGGCGCACGGAGCCGACGGAAACGCTGGAGGGTGCGCGCGCGATCATGCGGCCCGGTAGCGCAAGGGGAGAGCGGACGAGTAAGCGCGCGACGCGTCTGTTGCCTCTGCGCAAGAACGGCCGCTCGGGGCGAATGCGCGCTTCGACGATGACGACGTCAAAGCCCGAGATGATGCGGTCGCGCGCATCGACGCAGCGCACCACGTGTCGACCCAAGGTGCGCAGTGTGAAGAGGTTCGCGAGCTGTTCTCCGTCACCGCACCGATAGCCCAGGGGCGAGACGAGCCAGGTGCCTGGGAGTGCAGTCGGCGGCGCGTAGGCATGGGAGGGGTCACCTGGGTCGAGTCGGTCAGAGGGCGGCTCGCCGCCGCCGGGCGGAACGATTCGCGCTTCGAGGACCACCATGGCGCGGCGCGGGGAGGGCCGTCCTTCGAAGAACGCGCCGTCGATGGTCGCCACGCTCACGTAGTAGGTGCCTACGGGGATTCGTGGAATGCTGAACTCCGTCGCGTCTCCTGGGACCTCGACGGCGGCGATAAGATCGGTACCGTCTGGGCGTCTCGCGACCTCGACTCGATAGCGACTGGCGCCCTCCACCGGAAGCCAACGTCCTCGCAGGATGGCTCCGGAATGAGCGAGCCCCATAAAGCGACCATCATCGTCTGTGCGCCACCTTGGGGGGCGAGGCAGCGGCCTGGGACGACTGGGACGACCGCCGGGCTGGACCTGGGTGCCGGTGCCTTCTGGAACGCGCACGCCGTCGACGATGGTGGTGCCTTCGAGGCTGGCGATACGGCTCACGCCTTCGCCGTCTACGGCGACGAGCGCGTCACGACCGAGGCGGGCCGTGGCGCTTGGGGTGGTCACCGTTGTTGTCGCCGCGTGTCCCGTCAGCTCGGCGAGGCGACCACGCAGCGCGCCGCGCTCAAGGGTGGCGCGTACGATGCGTCTTGGAGACGGTCGCCCGGTGCCGGTGAGAACGACTAAGCTCTGGGAGCGCATCTGTAGTACGCCCCCGCCTCGAAAGATGAGCTCGCTCGAGGAGCGCTCGCCGGTGGCCACGCGGTCCCCCCGTTGCAACGCCGCTCCTACGCGCGCATCGGCCCAGACAGGCGATCCGGAACGCTGCATGTCGACGTCTCGCACCATGCGCGCGATGCCGGCCTCGGCATTTGAGAGGGCCGCCGATGGTAGGCGGAGCGTCTGGCCGGGTCGCAGCTGGTGTGGGGCGCGGCCGAGAGAGTTATGCGCGTGAATCAGATCGATGCGACTGGAGTTGCCGAAATGGGCACGCGCGATGGACCGGCAGCTGTCCCCCTCGACCACCGTGTAGTCCTCGAGCGTCGCTCGCCCGCTGGAAGCGTTCGCGTCCTGGGCGTGGGCGCGCGAGCTCGACAATGACGTGCTAAGTGCGAGGCAGATCGCGACTTGGAGCATCGCCAGACCCCGCACATAAGCGCGCATCAACGGCGGGCCTGCTTGCGCAGAGCGCGCTCAATACGCGCGGCGAGGGCGTCAACCGTGAGCGGTTTGGGCACCACCTCCAGCGCGCCGCCGGCCAGAAGCGCCTGCATGCGTGGCAGGTCTTGGACGTCCACGTCGGCGATCACCGGCGCCACCTGGGAGAGCGCGGCGATATCTTGATCGCCGATGGCCACGATGGCCGCAGGCTGTCCGAGGGGCTCCTCGTCTGTCACGACGAAGGGCACAAAGCCGAGGGCCGAGAGCCCCAAGAGCACGGCGCCGTCGATGGCGCCGACGATGGCGATCTCGCGCTCGGAACCTGTTGCTTTGCCCCTCGTCCTTTGGGTTCCATTTGTTGCGGGTTGTGCCCCTTCGGGCACCATGCGTGCGGTTCGGGAGCCGGCGCTGGTGGCCCGACCCGTTTCATCGAGACGCTGCAGGGATTCGCCGACCTCCGTCGCACTCGGTCGCTGGCTCGCTCGCTTTTGCAGCATGGCCTCGATCAAGGGCTCCAAGGAGGCCGGAAGACTGACGTTCCCCGTCGAACGAAGAGGAGGCGCGGGTGCGTAGAGCTGCTTGGTCAGCACCTCCAGTTCGCTCCCCTGGAAAGGTGGTGACCCGGTGAGCATTTCCATGAGCATGCAGCCGAGGGCGTAGATGTCGGTCTCCGGACCAACCTCGCCGCCGCGCGCTTGCTCGGGCGAGAGGTAGGCTGCGGTACCTGCAACGACACCCATGGCGGTCATGCGGTCGTCGCGGGCATCGTCGTCGTGGGAGCCCACGAACGCCAGGCCGAAGTCCAGCACGCGTACCCGGCCCTCCGCGAGCACGATGTTCTCGGGCTTTAGATCCCGGTGCACCAAGGAGATCGAATGAGCGGCCGCGAGCACATCGGCGATGCAGCGAGCAATGCGCGCTGCCTCCGGCCAGGCGAGGGGCGCGTCCACTTCATGGATGCGTGCGCGGAGCGAGCGGCCCACCGCAAACTCCATGGCGATGAAGGACTCGCCTTTGTGCTGTCCGAGCTCGTAGATGGCGACGGCGTCCGGATGTTCAAGTCGTGCGGCGACGCGCGCTTCTCGTGCGAAGCGAGCGCGGGCAGCGGCGTCATCGGAGCGCCTCAGGAACTTGATGGCGACCTCGCGCGCGATGTCTCGCTGACGTGCTCGATACACCACCCCCGACCCGCCTTCGCCGACGTATTCGAGGAGCTCGTATCTCTCGCCGACGCGCTCGCCCTTCCGATCCTTCGTGCCTGGAACCGCGCTCACGGCCGGACCTCGAGAATCACCAAGGGCGAGGAGCGGCCAGCGAGGACGCGTTCATCGACTGGCACGAACTCAAAGCCCTCACCCGCATCGTCGCGCGTGGCCTCGGTGGCGAGGATTTGGCCTGGACGTGCGATGGCTTCGAGGCGCGCGGCGATGTTCACGACGTCTCCGATGGCGGTGTAGTCCATGCGCCTGTTCGAGCCGACGTTGCCCACCACCGCGTCCCCGGATGCGATGCCGATGGCGAGCTGCACTCGCACGTCGTACTTCTGGGCCCATCCCGCGCTGGCGGTCTCGACGTACGCGAGCATATCTTCCGCCGTGAGGAGCGCGCGCCTCGCGTGGTCGGCCTGGGGCTCGGGGGCTCCGAAGAGCGCCATCACGGAGTCGCCCAAGAATTTGTCGACGGTGCCGCCGTGGCGAAAGACGACGTCGGTCAGCAACGTGAACAGCTCATTGAGCAACGCCACGACCCGCTCCGGGGGCAGCTCTTCCGCCAAGGGCGTGAAGGCGACGACGTCTGCAAAGAGCACCGAGATGCGCATGCGGCGCCCGCCAAGCTCCATCGCGTGCTCTCGCTCTACGACCTTCTCCACCAGCTCCGATGGGAGGAAGCGGCCGAGGTCCAGACGGATGGCGGTCTCCTCACGGATCTGTGCCTCCGAAGACTCGAGCGCCCTCGCGGCGAAGTCGAGGTCGCGTGCGAGCGCGCCTAACTCGTCGTCGCGCTCGAAGGGGACCCGGCGGTCAAAGCGGCGTGCGGCGAGGTCCGCCGCGAATTGGGAGAGGGCCGTGATGGGACGAACGGTCCGGCGAGCAAAGAGGATGGCCAGCGCAATCGCGAGGAGGGCGGTGGCGGCTAAGCCAGCCAAAACGACGATGCGGGTTTCGCCAAGCGGGGCGAGTACGACGTCCACGGGCGTCTGCACGACGACGACCCAGGGGCGCTCGGGAAGCGGCGCGATGGTGACGACGAATTCATCTTCTTCGATGGACACGGGGGCGCTTAGGTCCGCGGCGATGACGCCTCGAAGCGGAAGGTGTTGTGCGTCCGTGGAGCCGACGATCACCTGTCCGTCGCCTGCGACCACATGCACGGATCCGCCGCCTAGGTGATCGCGCGCGAGGGAGACGCTGCGCCGGCGCAACGCGCCCATCGGAAGGCGAGCGGCCACGAACCCGGCGGAGTCGTCATCGCCGAGCTGGACGCGTGCGAAAGGCTCACCGCCGACCAGGTCATCCGGCATGGTGCGCTGTCCACGGGCGAGGGAGTCCACCCAGGCGCCGCTTGCATCGTAGATGGCGACCTCACGGACGGGGCCCACAGTGACGGCTTCCGACGCTCGCGCGATTCGCGCGTCCTCATTGAGCGCCGGGTCGCGTAGTGCATCCGCGACCACTGAAAGGGTTCGGTCGAGGGCGTGGAGTTCCGAGCCGAGAGTTCGACCCATGTCGCCGGCGATGACGATCTGCAGCGCCCAGGCGGACCGGCGCAGAGCGTCCCCGTTCACGTCCAGGAGCAGCGCGCCGGCGACGCCGAGGGGGACCACGCCCACGACGGACGCCAATGCCGCGAGGCGGATCCACAAAGGGCGGGTTACCCGAGTTGCTTGGGCTGTGTCGTGGCTAGGGGTGCTCATGAGAGGTGATGCCAGAACCAGTTAGAGTCGCTGTACGCGACGACTCCACTGTGGCTGACAACATAGTACGTCAGGATCGACGGGTTCTCTGCTCAGCAGGTGGCATTTCGGCCAACGCCGCATTCGCGCCTTGGTGCTAGACCTGCGAGTAGAGGTCGTCCATGGCGCCTTCTTGGTCGCGATCTCTACGTCC
>JBLHKB010000403.1:0-6623 GCA_047619315.1 Polyangiales bacterium | reverse complement strand
GATGGCGACCGCCGGGGCCGGGTCTCGGGTCGGTTCGGCAGCCTGGGCGACGAGTACGTCACAGGCGCGCTCTGTGGAGGGTCGATGGGCCGTGACGCCGTCTACTACGTCGATCTGCCAGGTGGCACCTGGGACATGACCGTGGACACCATCGGGTCCGTGGCAGACACGGTGCTGGGGCTCGGTACGGACTGCTCCGTGGATGGCCTGGCGCTCATCTGCAACGACGACATGGACCCGGGGCGCGTCGAGGCGAGCCGGATCTTCACGCATCGTGTGCAGGCGGGTGGCGGCGGGCTCCGGTTCTACATCCTGGTGGAGGGCTACGACGCGGGCGAACGGGGCGACTACGTCGTCAACGTGTTCCTTGAGTCCGCGCATTCCGATAGCTGCGGCGCTAGCGGCGGCCGTCCCCTCGACATCACCGGCGGCGGCACCGTGCTGGGGTTCCAGCCGGGATTCACCGGTACGAGCCGTGGTAGCTGCATGCCGGTCACCGACTTCGACGAGGAATCAGTCCTCACCTTCGAGTCGTCGAGCGCGACGCCTGCCCTCGCCGTGTACAGCACCGACTTCGTGCCGGACCTCTTTGTGCGGGCCGGCTGCGCTGCGGGTAGCGAGGTGGCGTGTGACGTCGGAAGCGATTTGGGCGGAGGCGTCAACGCCGCGTCGGTGTTCCCGAGGGTCACCCCCGCCACCCCCCACGTCGTGTACGTCGATGGCCGGGGCTCATACGTGCTCGTCTACAGTCCCTGAGTGGCTGCTCGTCTGGCGGCATCGGCAAATCCTCGTGTTGAAGCCTCGCTAGGGCGACACGAGGGGGATGGCTTCAATGGGCGTGCGCGCGGTTGACGAGATGGGCCCGCCCGTGACGACGTGTCCGTCCGCGATGTACCAGACTTCTCCCCAGCGGTAGTTCGCGAGCCGGCGCTCGCTGCCGTCCGCTTCGCTGCGCAGCACAAGGTCACGATCCGTGGTGATGTAAGCGATCTGCCCATCGCGATCCCTTCCGCGATATGTCGCTGCGGGTCTGAAGTCCGCGCATCCGCTCGCACCATCGCGTGTATAGAGGGTGGTATCATCAACTCGTGAATCTTCGATGCTGCGTCGTCCTCCTTCTGACCGGCCTCCTTTGGTCTTCACAGACTCGCGCTCAATGTGAGTGCGATCACGAGATCCCCCTCGACGCCGGAATCTGGCACGGCGAGGAAAATGGGCTTGAGCCGGGTCAGCGCGTGTGCGTCATGGCCGGCGAACGCGAGTTCCTTCGACTACGCGCGATTCGCGGCTCTGAGGGCGCGCCCGTGGAGATCATCAACTGCGGAGGACGCGCCGTCATCGGCAACACCGACCGTGCCTACTCATTGGTCGTCGAGGAAGGCTCTGCCTACTTTCACATCACCGGCACCGGCGATGAGTCCATCGAATACGGTTTCGATCTCTTCGCACCCGCGCGCGAGCCTTACCCCGGCGTTGGCCTGTGGCTGAATGGTCGCTCGACGAACTACGAAGTCGACCATGTCGAAATCCACGACACCGGCTTTGCGGGTGTGAGCGCAAAGACGGACCCGCTCTGTGACGGTTCCGCCGACCGAGCTCGGTTCACTCAACGCGATACTCATCTTCACCACCTCTACGTGCACGACACAGGCGGCGAGGGCTTCTACATTGGAAGCACTCAGTCCAACGGGCAGACCATCAACTGCGACGGTCGCAGTGAAGTGCGCGAAGTGCACTTCCTCGAGGGCGTGGAGATTCACGACAATATCATCGAGAACACCGGATGGGATGGCGCTCAGGTGGGCATGGCGCGCGTCGGATGCCGCATCTACCGCAACACGATTCGTAATGTCGGGATCGACCGCGAAGAGTTTCAGATGCAGGGGCTTCAGATAGGAGATTTCTCGAGTTGTGAGGTCTTCGCGAACCGCATCGAGACGGGCACCGCCAACGGCATCATCGTGCTCGGCGCCGGCGACCTCTTCGTGCACTCAAACCTCATCGTGGGCTTCCCCGAAGGCAACGGGATCTACGCCAACCTTCGTGATCGCGCCGCCGCGTCGTATCGGTTCGCGTTCAACACCATCGTCGACACGGGCGGAGCGCTGCGCGTCTTCGGCGGCGCCCTTGAAGACAGCTACGCCGTGTCCAACTTCTCCGTGGCCGCGGGAGCCTTCGAGGCCGGCGGAGACGTGGGCTGGAGTGACCGCTCCAATGTGATCGTCTCAAGTCGCACGGAGGCGTCGTTCGTCGATGGGACTTACGTCGTCACGAACGAGTCGCCGGCCTACGGAGCGGGTGAAGCGCTCACCGAAGTGCCCGTCGACATCGACGGCGTGCCTCGCGCCGACCCACCGGCCGCCGGCGCGTATGCCTACCGTACGCCTGGGTCCGACGTTGGCGTCCTATTGGACGCAGGAAGCCCGATGGATACGGGTACGAGTGGAGGCGATGGGGGTGTGACGAACGATGCTGGGCCGAGCGAATCGAGCGGCGGCTGTGCTGCTGCGCCAGCGTCCGGCCAGGTGTGGTTCGCGTTTGTGCTCTTTGCCCTGATGCGTCCACGACGACGCCGCTAGCGCAGCCTGACCGGAGGACAGCGCCCGCTATCTGAGTCGCTGGCGCTGACAAGAGCGAGCGGTACGGCGAACATCGAGGCCCGGAGCTGTAGAAAGAAACCACCGAGTAGGTGTGAGAACATGCGAAAACGTCTACCCGGCATCGGGACGTCGAGCCGCGCATCAATTAAACCATTGGCACCCATGCGCCAAACCAGCCACCTTCTCCGACGTTGAGCGGGCGTACGTTGAAACACGATAGCTACCCGATCGTTTTCGCCCCCACCTGGACCGTCCGAACATGAGTCGTCAGCGCATCGATTCACTTCAAGCACTTCGCGCGATCGCGGCCGTGCTTGTTGTGCTCTTCCACATGGACGCGTTCATGCCGTCGTTCATGGACTTCGAGTTCGCCGGTCGATGGTTTCGAAACGGTGAAGCGGGCGTCGACATCTTCTTCGTCCTGAGCGGCTTCATCATCTACTACTCAGTGAAGGGCCGGGAGGGCATGAACCGAAGCCGCTTCCTCGAAGCGCGCTTCATCCGGCTCTATCCGATCTACTGGCTGGTGCTCGCGGCGTTGATCGTCGCAGAGCTCATAGGGCTCACGAACGGAAACCCGGAGCGCCTTGAGCCATTCACGGTGATGCGTTCCGTCCTGTTGCTGCCTTCGTCCGAGTACGTGCTGAACGTCGCCTGGACCCTCGCCATCGAAGTCATCTTCTACGCGATCTTCGCGATCTTCTTCTTCTTCTCCGAGCGCGCATTCTTCGCCGCGATGCTGGTGTGGTGCGTGACCGCCGTCGGCGTGCGCATGGCCGGCGTCGACACGGGCCCCACCTGGCTCTCTGGTTTCGTGCTCTACAGCGGAGTCGCGGAGTTTGGCTTTGGTGTCCTCATCGCGCGCTTCACCCGCGACACCGCGAAACCCATCGCGGCTGTCGGGCTCGTCGCAGGCATCGGCCTCTTCATCGCCAGCCTCGCGGAGTATGGCCCCCTCGCATCGACGAGCCGTGAGTTCGCCTTCGGCATCCCATCCGCTCTTATCGTCTTCGGTGCCTATCGTCTTTCGCCGCCCACACCGCGTTGGCTGACGGAGATCGGTGAGAGCTCCTACGTTCTCTACCTCGTGCACGGCGTCGTGCTCTCGATCTGCTTTCGCGTCGTCAAAAAGATGGGCGCCCTCGAGTGGCTTGGACCTCAAGCGAGCGCCTGGCTCGTCGCTGCCATCACCGTAGGCGTCGCCTATCTCATCCACCGCTGGGTCGAACGCCCACTCCTTGGCCGTATTCGCGTGTGGCAGAAGGCCCGCGACGCCCGCGCCGCTGCGTAGAACTCACCCTAGCGATGGGACCGGACACGCTGGCGTTGACGCTACGGGTGTGGAGCAGGAACGCAGGCTGCGTTTGGCACCTTGTCGCCATTGACGGATCACCTTGGCGACGGCTTCCGGGTTCTGGACGTGCGGGTTGTGGCCTGTGTTTTCGACGGCGAATACATCGTGACTCACGCTACTCGTCAGAGGGTCCTTCGCCCCATGGATCAGACAAAGAGGCGTCTTGGTTTCGGCCAGCGCCGCCAGAAGGGACGCGCGCTCCTCAGCTTGGCTCGCGTGGGAGAGCGCCTCGGCGATGGTGAAGGATACTCCGCGCCGGCGCAGGTGCGTGTGCGCCGAAGTCACTGCTGGAGAGTGGCTCTCGTCACCAAGAAGCCGGCTGCCCAAGACCTCGGCGTTGCCGGTGCGAAGGAGTCGACTCGTCACGCTGGGGCAGCGCATCCACTTAGGAGCTGGCGCCTGCAAGAAGAAGGGCGAGACGAGCACAACCTCGCTCACTCGCTCCGGTCGTCGAAGCGCGTAGCGGAGCGCGACGCCGGAGGAGAGCGAGTGGGCGACGATTCGGATCGGCTGCGAACGTGATGCAAGAAGCTCCTCGAGCCATTCGTCGAGGGGCTTCGCCGAGCGCGACGAGCGACCCATGCCGGGCAGGTCCGGGCGGACGGTCTCACCGCCCATGGCTCCTGAGAGTCCCTGTCCACTTTCACCATCCCACGGCAAACCGTGCAGGAAGAGCGTGTCGGCTTGAGCGAGGTCTCCGTTCACATACGTCTGAGAACCTGCGCAAGAGACGAAGTGCCCCGAGCCAGCTTCATCTTTCAGAAAGCGCGTCGCGACCAAGTAGTCGAGCCAGAGGTGCAGCGAGGTTCCAAAGTCCGGCATCTGAAGTCCGGCGCGATTCGCATGCTCTTCCGCCGAACGCGTGTTGTAGCGGTCTTCACTGAGGAACGTGAGGGTTTCCTTTTCCACGCCGGTGATCGCTTCCGGCAAGGCTGACACGAAGCGCTTGCTCAACATTCGACGCGGCGCGCGAACGCCCAGATGCGCGGCCATCTCTTGAACAAGGCCCGGAAGGTTCGGCGACTCCGAGTTGAGCACGCATAGGTCTTGCCCAAGCGTTGCATCGTTGTGAGGGACGCTCGCCAAGAAGTCCGCCAGGTAGTCGACGCACACGATGGGGATGAAGGTCTTCTCTGTTCCCACCATGGCGGGCATGCGCCCCTGCCAGAGTCGTTCGGCGGTGTCGGCGAGTCCCGTCAGCTGGTTGGTCTCGCCGCTCGTGGAGCTGCCGATGACCGTCGAGGGATGAACGCTCGTCAGCGGCAGGTGGTGCTCTTGCGCGAAGGCACCGATGGCGCGATGTGCGTGAAGCTTCGACGCCTCGTAAGCACCGGACTCCTTGTAGAGCCGCTCTTGATCGGTTTTGGACAAAGGGTAGGGCGCGTCTTGAAACCACGCGGGCAAGCGAGTCGCTCGGTATCCGCCGAGGGCCACGAAGCGTCGCAGCTTTGGCAGTGTCCGAGCGAGCTCTGCGACGCGCAGTGTACCGCCCACATTGATGCGCATGGCGTGCGCTGGCTTCATGCCGAAGGCGAACGCCGCCGCGAGGTGAAACACGTCGCGTACTTCCGTGAGCGCTGTCATGTCCTCGACGAGCGCGCCATCCCCGCCAAGGTCGGCATCGATCAAGGTCAGGCGTTGTGAATCCCCCCCGTGGCCGTCGACGAACGTCGCCAACTCGCCTCTGCGTTTTTCGCCGCCTCGGACGAGCACAGCCACATGCCGGCCTTCGGCGCTCAGGCGAGCGAGGAGCCAGCGGCCGACTAAGCCGGTGCCTCCCGTGACGAGGACGTCGATGGGTGAGTTGGACGGGTTGGAGCGCGTTGTCTGTGCGTTGGTCATAGGCAGAACCTAGAACGCCGCACGCATGATGGAAAACTCATGATACTCATTATATACATGAGCAAACACTCATGTCGGTCGTGCTGGGCAGTGATCTCAGTCACTTGTTTGCGTCTTCTCGAACGACCCCCGTGCCCACGCGGGGCGAGGGGGCCACGGGCACTCACCTCATTGGCGCTGTGTTTTGCGAGGGCCTCACCGATGTCGGCGCCTGAAACCGTCACTCCCATGCCGTAGTCCCAGCCAGGCCGGCCCTTCATGTCTGGTTCCAGACTCGTGAGGGGCACGCATGAGCGAAAACTAATGATACTCATCGCATGCATGAGTAGCCGTTCACATTCTCTTGATCCCGCGGGTGCTCTGAGCAACCTCAATCTCAACTTGCTCCCGGCCCTCGACGCGCTTCTGCGTGATCGAAGTGTCAGCGCCGCCGCGCGACGCGTTGGCGTGAGTCAGTCGGCCATGAGCCACTCGCTCGCAAAGCTGCGCATCGCCCTCGGCGACGCGCTCTTGGTTTCCACGGGGCGTAGTATGGCTCCGACCGTGCGAGGCGAGGCTCTGGCGCGCTCACTCCCCCCACTCCTCTCCGCCCTTCATGCGGCGCTTGTCCAGGCGGAGTCGTTTGATCCAAAGCGCTCGACGCGTATCTTTCGCATCGCGACCTTCGACATCTTCGAGTTCACGGTTCTCCCCGACTTGGTCAGCTATCTACGCGATCACGCACCTGGAGTACGCCTGCACTTCGAGCGAATCGGCCGCGACGTGGGCCAGCGCTTGGCCGACGGAGAAATCGACTTGGTTCTGGGCGGCAACAACATGGAGATGCC